>CADEFD010000418.1 GCA_902826515.1 uncultured Acidobacteriota bacterium | reverse complement strand
AGTGGTGGCGCTTCACGACGCCCTGGAAGCCATGGCCCTTGCTGGTGCCGATGACATCCACGCGCTCTCCCTGATTGAAGAGAGCGCCGACGACGACCGAATCACCAGGCTTCGGCTGCTCGCCGCCGGCCACGCGCTTGACTTCGCGCCGCACGCGGGTCGCCGGCACGTTGGCCGCCTTGTGGTGGCCGGCAATCGCCTTGTTGGCCTTGTACTTGCCGCCGACGAGCCCGAGCTGCACGGCCTCGTAGCCGTCGCGTTCGCCGAGCTTCGCCTGCACGACGACGCAGGGACCAGCCTGGAGGACGGTGGCCGGTTCGACCGTGCCGTCCTCGAGGAAGAGCTGCGTCATTCCAATCTTCTTGCCGATGATTCCATTCACCATCGTGATTCCTCAGCTGCCGTCTAGCCGTTAGCCGCTAGAACCTAGCCGCTGCTACTTTCCGTGTTCCTTGCCGAACGCCTTGATCTCGACGTCCACACCCGCGGGCAGGTCGAGCTTCATGAGCGCGTCGACGGTCTGCGGCGTCGGCTCGAAGATGTCGATGAGCCGCTTGTGCGTGCGCACTTCGAACTGCTCGCGCGACTTCTTGTCGACGTGCGGCGACCGGAGCACCGTCCACTTGTTGATTTCGGTCGGCAGCGGAATCGGACCCGCCAGCCGCGCACCCGTCCGCTTGGCCGTGTCCACGATCTCGCCGGTGCTCTGGTCGAGCAGCCGCGCGTCGTAGGCCTTCAAGCGGATTCGAATCTTGTCGCCAACCATGTGCTGATTCCTCGTCGGTCTCGTGTCTCGGGAGCCGGGACTACTTCGTGCCCTGCACTCGCGCGATGACTTCGTCGCTCACGTTGCGCGGCGCCTGCTCGTAGCGGTCGAAATACATCGAGTAGGTGGCGCGGCCCTGCGTGCGCGACCGCAGGTCGGTCGCGTAGCCGAACATGTCACTGAGGGGCACGCGGGCCGAGATGATCTGCGTGCCGCCACGGTCTTCCTGCGACTGGATGCGGCCGCGCCGCGAGGCCAGGTCGCCCATGACGTCGCCGAGGTTGTCCTTCGGGCACACCACCTCGACGCGCATCACCGGTTCCATCAGCACGGCGCCGGCCTTCTTGGCGGCGTCCTGGAACGCCAGCGAGCCGGCGATCTTGAAGGCCATTTCCGACGAGTCGACGTCGTGGTACGAACCGTCGAAGAGCTCGATGCGCACGTCGTCGATCGGGTAGCCCGCCAGGATGCCGCGCGTGAGCGCTTCCTGGATGCCCTGGTCGACCGGCTTGATGAACTCGCGGGGAATCGACCCGCCCACGGTCATGTTCTCGAACTGGTAACCGCTGCCCGGCTCGAGCGGGAACAGGCGGATCCAGGCGTCGCCGAACTGGCCGCGGCCGCCGGTCTGGCGCTTGAACAGGCCATGGCCCTCGGCCGGCTTGGTGAGCGTTTCCTTGTAGGCGACCTGCGGCTTGCCGACGCTGGCCTCGACGCCGAACTCGCGCTTGAGG
>CADEFD010000417.1 GCA_902826515.1 uncultured Acidobacteriota bacterium | reverse complement strand
CGCTCTCGATGCACCGCCGGTCGCTGCAGCGCAAGCTGGCGAAGTTCCCCGTGCCGCGGTAGCGGCCGTTCCCCGCCGCGGCCTACTTCTTCCGCACCGCCGGCACGGCGGCGATCGCGAACGGGTCGTGGGTCGCGTCGGCGTTCCACTCGTACTCGAGGCTGCGGGCGAGCCCCGAGGCGCGTTCCCGTCCGAACATCCGCGCCACGAGGCCGAGCGCCATGTCGGTGCCGGCCGAAACGCCCGACGAGGTCAGGAACTTGCCGTCCTCCACCCAGCGGGCTTTCACGATCCACTCCACCGACGGGTCCTGTTCGACGGCGAGGGCGAACGCGCCTTTGTTCGACGTTGCCTTGTGGCCGGTGAGGATGCCGGCTTTCGCAAGCAGCGCCGAGCCCGTGCACACCGACGTCGTGTAGGTGGTGCGCGCGTGCTGCCGGCGGATGTAGTCGAGCATGGCGGGGTTGGCCAGTTGCGCGCGCGTGCCGACGCCGCCCGGCACCATCAGGATGTCCACCGGCGGGGCAGAGGCGAACGAGTAGTCGGCCACCGTCGAGACACCTTGATACGACCGCACCGGTCCGGCCGTCTCGGCAATCATCACGACCTGGAACTCCGGCACGTAGGCCCACATTTCGAGCGGCCCGAAGACGTCCAGCACCTCGAAGTCGGGGTAGAGCACGATGCCCACCACCTTCTTCGCCGGCGCCTGCGCGGCGCGCGCGGTCGTCGAGGCCGCCCGCGCCTTCGGGTCGAGCGCCGCCGTCACGTACGCCTCGCGGCTCGCCGCGGCGCGGTACTCATCGAGGTTCGTCACGCCGTCGCCATCGGCATCGCCGTCGAAGGCGAGCAGGCGCTGCAGCGCCAGGGCGCGGGAGTAGTCGCCCTTGAGCGGCACGCCGAAGCCGGCGGACATCGCGTCGTACGAGGTGTGCGAACCCGCGCCGAGCATGCTGTAGCCGGCGGCCACGAGTGGCGCCGTGGGCCACGTGTCGCGCAGCGCCGCGATGTCGGCCGTGGCGGAGGCGAGCGCCTGGTCGAAGGCCTCCCGCACGGCCTGATAGTGGACGCCGCCGGAGGCGCGCAGGTCGAGCGCCGGGTCGGCGAGCACGGCCGCCACGAGCGCCATCTCATCCGCATCGGGGATGCCGTTGCCCTTCTCCGAGGTGTCGAGATTGGCGTCGGTCCGCACGGGGTCGAAGCCCAGGCCTCGCATGGCGCCGTCGAAATCAGGCCGGGAGACCGGCGCCTGCGCCAGTGCCGGCACGGCGAGCAGGAGGCCCAGCACGAGCGTGGCCGGGACGGCCAGCCAGGTGAGGCGGCCATGAGCACGGATTCGAATGAACGGCATGCCGGGCACTGTAGGTGGTGGCCGGGAGCCGGTGAGGTGTCAAGATGTCGCGGCGGCGCGACTGCGGCAATTTGTCACGCGACGGCGGTGGCGGTCCGGCCTACCGTAGGCGGCGGAGGAACTGCATGGCGAAGCGAACGATGGGATGGCT
>CADEFD010000416.1 GCA_902826515.1 uncultured Acidobacteriota bacterium | reverse complement strand
CGAACAGATTGTTGAGGAGCGTGGCAATCGCGTAGGCCACGGCATACGGATCGAGATCGTTGTGCAGAGGGTTGTAGCAGACGCCCGTGTCGAGTCCGATCTCGACGTAGTCGTCGGCCCGACCCGCCCGCTTCAGCATGGAGCGAACCTGCAGGCAGAAGTCGCCCTTCACCTCCATCACGAGCGCACCCAGCTTGTGGTCAGCGTCCTGCGCCCGCCAGCGGAGCAGTTGGTCCACGTACGGATACATGCACGCGGACGTCTTTCCGGTGCCGACCGCTCCCAACACCATCAGGCCGGTGTAGAGCCCCCGCTGCGGGATGACGAGCCACTGCGGATCCGGCGCGCGCCCTGGACGATCAACGTGATGCACCTCGCCCAGTACGAGGGACGGCGCCGGACGCTCCTCGGGCTCCGGATAGTGCGGCAGCGCTCGGTAGCTCTCGTGCGGTGCCCGACGGAACACGACAATCGCGACGAGCGACGTGAGCAGGGACGCGAGGCAGAACGGCGTCGAGAACCACAGGGTGGCGTAGGCGTAGGCCAGACCCTGAGCGATGTCTGGCCGGCGCGCCTCAATGACGGCGAGGAACACATCGCTCCGGTCGAAGGGATACGCGCGGAGTCCGCAGACCCCGACTGCGGCGGCGCACAGCGTCGCGAGCAGCAGTCGGGCATCGAGCACGGCGCGTAGCATCGGTTTCTCGCCGGGAGGCTACGAGGAGGCCGCGGCCGCCAGCTTGGCTCCGGCGGGCCGGTGTCTCCCGTTAGGCGCGGCGTCCGGGTGTCGCGGCACAAAGGAGCCCTGGTGATCGGCTCGCCAGAGCAGGAAGTCCTTGTCCTTGCCGAGGACGGTGTCGATCACCTGATTGATGACGTACTCCGTCGGCTCACCGATGAAGTGCGCGTATGCATAGAGGGTCTCGTTCGTCTCCCAATCGAGGCGAGTCCGGTGCCTGACGAGCCGCTTGCCGCGGGTGCGAGGTTTGATCAGCGCCATGGCATGTTCCTTCCGACAACAACAGACTGCGTGCGCGCGCCGCGCGTGCTGGCATGGCGGCCGGCATTGGCAGGCACGTGGAATGGGCAGCGACGACGGACGATGCGCCGGTCGGACGCTGGGCCAGAACGTGCGGAACGAAGTGGGTCAGACATCGGGGCGTGAGCGACCCCCTTGGAGGGACCGCGAAGCGGTCCATCAACGGGAAGGAGGGGGTCGCTCACGCCCCGATACCCCCTCAGCGTGGTGGTTCCGCACTGCGGTGAGCGGCACAGACCGCCGCTCAGACTGCGACGGGTGGCGCGGGCCATCTCGCTTTCAATCAACGAGTTGCGCGGGCCACCGGCATCGGCTCCGACCACACGCCCGCCCCGTTCCCCGTGCGCGCCAGTAGAACGGGGGGTAGAACATAGCCTCCTGGGGGGTGTTCTACCCCCTGTTCTCTCAGCAGTAGCCATGTCAGGCCGTGCCAACCAGGGGAGAGAGATGACGGTACGCGTGCGGAAG
>CADEFD010000415.1 GCA_902826515.1 uncultured Acidobacteriota bacterium | reverse complement strand
GCTTTCCCAGAACTCCAACTAGCGCAACCTCCCAACGAGCATGCTACGCGGGTGCATGTGGAACCCACGTGGCTGCAAAGAGAACCCGCGTGGCAGAAACAGGCCTGTTTTTGACGGCGTCGAGGGCTGGAAGCACGCTCGTTCGGACTGCATTGCCCGCCATCACCCACGAGAACCCGCTACGCCTTGCTAAGTTGTTGAATCTAAAGGGTCGAGATTTGGCGGAGAGGGTGGGATTCGAACTCTTCCAGCTCCTTTAGAATCTGTAAGTTACAGAAACCACGTTGCCGGGAATGCCATGAATGCCGTCGTTGCCGTCGGGCATTGCCCGCCATTGCCCGCTGGAGATCGCGGCGTCGAGCCGCTCGCGGGGTTCCGACGAACGGCGATGCTGCATACCTACACGAACGCAGTATTTGGGCTCCAGCTTACGGGCCTTGAGTCGCACTCGCCGTGACCACGCGCCTGGGCGATGGACTCATCGCGCTCCCGCCTCTTGCGCCTCCGCCATGTCGGCCACTTGGCTGAGTCGCATTCGACTGACATCCCGCTGGGGCGGAGCGCCGAACAGGCGGCTGTACTCCCGGCTGAACTGTGAGGGGCTCTCATAGCCGACGCGGCCTGCAGCACTGCCGGGGTCGAGGTTCTCCGACTACGACGACCGCAGGGCGCCGCTCATCGAGTACTCGAAGTCGCAGGACGGCAAACAGTCCGGCGACCCGGTGAAACTCGCGCACTGCTGACCATCGCGAAGCACACGCCGCCGCGGCGGTTCATCGCCGGTGCGGACGCCATTTCGGGTGCCGCGCAGAAGGTTGTGGGCCTGAAGGCCGAGATCGACTCCACCTGTGAACTCTCGACGTCTCTCGCCTTCGACTGAGGCCAGGGATGACCTGACCTCGGCACAACCCTCCGCCTCCAGCCGACGGCACGACACGTGGATGGGCGTGGATCGGAGCCGCCAGAACCCGTCAGACCCTACGAGGGACAACAACTCGTAAAGCCATCTCGCACAAGGGGCCAACATCGCCATCTCCGGCGACTACCATTCGTTCCTGTCGAATCCTCATTGCGGCCATCGTTGCGCTCCGTGGAGGATGCGAACGACGTGGACGACGTCGTCGCGCACGGTGTAGACCACGATCCATGGCAAGGGCGACAGCACCAGTTCCCGTGTGCCAGCCTTCTTCCCCGGCCGCCCGCGATGCGGGAACGACAACAGCGTCTCGGGCGCCCCGGTAGATTGACCGAATCAGGCGCGGCGTGCGATCTGGTGCATGGCTGAACAGGTAGTCGGCGATGCGTTCCAGATCGGTTGCCGCCGCCTCCGTCCAGCGCAGGTGCATCAGCGTCTGGCGTCGTGCTCGGCCAGCTTCTTCGCCATCCGCTCACCCACGGCGTCGTGGGTCAGCGTCTGACCGGCATCGACCTGGGCCAGGCCCGTCTCGACCTCGCGAAAGAACCAGTCGTCGAAATCCACGGCGCGCTCGAGCGCCTCACGGGCGAGCGCCTCGACCGACACGCCTCG
>CADEFD010000414.1 GCA_902826515.1 uncultured Acidobacteriota bacterium | reverse complement strand
GCCTTCACCGCGCCCTTACGGGTGTAGAGCAGCGGCAGTTCGACGTTCTCGAGCGCCGAGGTGCGCGAGAGCAGGTTGAAGCCCTGGAAGACGAAACCGATCGTCTCGTTGCGCACGCGCGCCAGTTCGTCGTGCGGCAGCGTCGAGACGTCCCGGCCGCCCAGCAGGTACTGCCCCCGCGTGGGCCGGTCGAGACATCCCAGGATGTGCATGAAGGTGGACTTGCCCGAGCCCGATGGTCCGACGACCGTCACGAACTCGCCGGCCGCGATGTCCAGCGTGACGCCCCGGAGGGCTCGCACCACGTGGTCACCCACGTGGTACTCCTTTTCGAGACTGCGAACCCCGATCATGGGTTAGTTCGTGCTCTTCGCCGGCGCCGCGGCGATCTTGCCCGCATAGGCGTAGAGCGTCGTCGCCACGGCCTTCTCGGCGCCTGCCATGCCGTAGACCTTGCCGGCGCCTTCGATGACGTAGTACTCGTTGGCCGCGTGCGCGCGGCCGCCGAGGCCGGCGCCGCCCATCACGATCGGCACGCCCTTGAACGGCGAGATCTTCTCGCCCACTTCGCCGTTGCCGAACATGTACGCCGGCCAGTAGCCGCCGGCCGCGGCGCCGCCGCCGCCGATGCCCCAGTCGGCCCGCACCGGCGCGTGCGGGATGCCCATGATCTGGTAGGTGCGCTGCATGGCGCGGCCGATCTCGTTGTCGGAGTTCATGAGCGCCCACGGCACGTCGCCGATGATCTTGACCTCGACGTCGGGATAGCCGTTCTTCACGAGCTGCTTCTTCAGCTTGGCGACGATGTCCGGACCGGTCTGGCCGGGCACGTAGCGGAAGTTGTGCTTCGACGTGATCTTGTTCGGCAGGATGGCGCCGGCGCCGCCCGCATACATGTTGCCGCCCCAGATGCCGTCGAGGTTGAACGACGTGCCGTAACGCTGCGTCTTCAGCACCTGATACGGGTCGTCATACATGAAGCGCGCGACGCCGAGGTTCTCGGCCGCCACCTTCAGGTCCATGTTGGCGGCGCCGGTCTTGAGGCTGGCTTCCTGCTCGGGCGTGAGCGGGCGGATGCCGTCGAAGAAGCCGTCGATCTTCGGCGTGTTGCCGTCGTCGCTCACGAGCGAGGCCAGCATCTTGATGTGGCGCCAGGCCGGGCTGTCGGTGCCGCGCTTGTTGCTGCCGTGGATGTCCGACACCGTGGGGCCGCGGCCCCACGCCGTGCCCGAGGTGGTGAGCTCGACGTAGACGCAGCCTTCCGAGCCGCCGCCGAAGCCGCCGCCGCCGCTCGCCCCCTGGCTGCCGAAGCGGATCATGCCGTCCACGCCCTCGAGCAGCTCGGGATGATCCTTGACCCACTTGCGCAGGCCGATGTCCATCCGCTCCTCATCACCTTCGGCGACGAACACGAGATTCACGGGCAGCTTGCCATGCACGGCCTTGATGGCGCGGAAGGCGTTGAGCTGCACCATCTGCGGCCCCTTCGAGTTGGTGGCGCCGCGGCCGATGAGCACCTTCTTGTACGGCGCCTGCTCGACGAGGC
>CADEFD010000413.1 GCA_902826515.1 uncultured Acidobacteriota bacterium | reverse complement strand
GTGCCGCCGAGGATTTCTGGGTCGCTGTGCACGGCGGGAACAGTCGCTGGCATGGGTGCGCCTCTGCCGCCATTCTAGCGCGTCGAGGGTCGCAGCCTCGAGGGTCCGACGTGGTTCGACGACGCAAGCGTCGTTAGCCAATGTAGACCGGCACGGCGGTTGCAGCTCCACGGCCTCAGGCAGCCGACACGCCCGTCGGTGCCCGTGATGTGCCCTGCGACTCCGCAGAGTGGCACCTTCGCGACACAGTAGCCCGCCGGGCCGACGGCAATCGCCATGGCCACCATCACGCAGTATGCGACGCGGCTCAAGGACGGCGAACCCGGGCGCCGCTTCAGCGACCTCTACGAGTTCCGGCAGACGGATCCTCCCACGACGCTGGCGCGCGTCGGGCTGTGGCTCGTGGCCCTCGTGCTCATCGTGGGTGGCGCGGCGATTGGCTGGCTGCCCGGCCCCGGTGGCTTCATCGCCATCTTCGGCCTGGCCATCGTGGGGATGGAGTTCCGCTTCATGGCCGTGCTGCTCGACCGCGTGGAACGGGCCGGTCGCAATCTGTGGTCGCGGCTGCGGGGGAAGAAGACGCGGATACCGCGACCCACACTCTGAACGCCGCGCTCAGCCCGCCAGGGTGCGTGCCCGCAGGCGCATCAGGTGTCGCAGCCAGCGATACGGCGCGAACGAGCCGAGGCGCTGTTCGACGCGCAAGCCCACGACGAACACCGGCAGCACAGCGCCGAGGGTCATCGCGTAGCTGGCGGGCGGGGTCAGGCCCTTCGCGTCCACGATCTCACCGGCCACGAACATCGCCGCGCCGGCGGCGACCGTCAGCAGCGGATACAGCCACGGCGAGAACGCCAGGCCGGTGAGCGCGATCAGAAACCGTGCGGATTCGGGATCTTCGATCGGCGTGCCGGGTTGCTCTTCTCGCCAGACCTGCTCGCCGGTGAATACGTTGGTGAACGTGTACCAAGCCATGGGGGGTGCGCGTGAGGATATCTCATGCGCCAGCCGCGACCGGCGGTATCGTGGTCATGCGGCGCTCAGGCGCCCACAGAGGTCATCAATGATTGTCACGAACCGCGCTCGTATCCATGGCTCGCTGATCGTCACGGCACTCGCGGCCGTGGCCATCGCACACGCGGCAGCCGCGAACCAACCGAAGGTCACAACCACCGCGCAGTACGTGGCCAACGCCAGCGTGCTCGTAACCCACGGCGACACCAAGGTCGTGTTCGACCCGCTCTTTCGCAACGACTTCGGGCAATACGCGCTCGTGCCGGCACAGGTGGAAAAGGCGCTCTTCGACGGCACGGCGCCGTTCGACGGCCTGGACGCAGTATTCGTGAGCCACTATCACGAGGACCACTTCTCTGCCGCGGACGTGCTGCGCCTGCTGGAGGCGCGTCCGGCGCTGCGGCTCTTCGCCCCGGCGCAGGCGGTGGCCGGCATGCGCGAGATCTCAGCCGCGCGTTTGGCTGCTGTGGCGTCTCGAGTACATGCGATCGCACTCGCCTATCGGGACGCACCGGTCACCCTCGAACAGGGCGCGC
>CADEFD010000412.1 GCA_902826515.1 uncultured Acidobacteriota bacterium | reverse complement strand
CCGGTGCACGAAAGGTCACGCCTCGGCGATTGCGGCAATGGAGACCTTCAGGCCGGGGATGCGCGCAGGTAACTTTGCGCCTTGGCGAGCCGGTGGGTTGGATGGGAACCACTTGAGCCACTCTTCATTCATACCCGCGAAGTCGTCTTCGTCTGCGAGCACGACAGTAACACTGAGGATCTTGTCGAGCGAGCTGCCCGCGGCTTCGAGAATGGCCTGCACATTGACCAGGCATTGTCTGGTTTGTTCTTGAATGGTGGTGCCTTTGATAGCGCCCGTGGCCGGATCGGCCGGCGCCGTGCCTGAGACGAACACCAGCCCGGCCGCTTTGACTGCTTGGCTGTATGCCGAAGGCGGCTTGGCTGCTTTTGGCGTGAACACTATTTCGCGGGCCACGGCGCCTCCTTGCGATGAGCCGGCATTGTGCCTGCCCTTTGCATCCTGAACAAGCCCCGCGGAGAGCGCATCCGCGGCGACGGCCACCCAGACTCCGGCCACACTTCTCGTTGGACCGCGTCGCGCCGTCCGGCGGGCTCCTGCGCCCCCCCGCCAGGCCGCAGGAATAGCCGTCCGGCGAGGCGTCCGGACTGCTAGACTGTGCGCCATTCCGGCGCGCGGGCCGGAGGTCCCCGGAGGCTCCTGATGTCTGCCGTGTCCTGGCTGCGCCGTCCTTCGGCGCTCCTCGTGGCCGCTACGTCGCTCTACTCGGTGACCGTCTGGACGCAGACCCGTCCGGCGCCGGCGCCCACCACGCACGACCGCACGGAAGCGGCGCATGAAGGCCTGCGTGGCGATGACAAGGCCCGCGACACGGCGCGCCTCACGGCCGCCGTCGCCCGGCCGGTGGATCCCGCGGCGGCGTCGCGGCCCGTGCCACGCCGCAACTTCATCGACACGCTCATCTTCGACCGCCTCGCCGCGGCCAAGGTGCCGCACGCGCCGCTCGCCGGCGACGACGAGTTCGTGCGCCGCGTCTACCTCGACGTCACCGGCCTGCCGCCGTCGTCCGCGGACGTGCGTGCCTTCGTGGCGGATCGCGCGACAGACAAACGCGATCGCCTGATCGACCGCCTGCTCGCTTCGGACGAATTCGCCGAGCAGTGGGCGTGGCACTGGGGCGACCTGCTGCGCATGTCGGGCGAAGCCGGGCCAGGCGCCAATGCCTTCCACTACTGGTTCAAGGAACTGCTGAAGGTCGATCGGCCCTACGACCGCTTCGTGCACGACGTCCTCGTGCCGTCGTCGAAGGTGCACGCCACCATCCCGTCGCTCGCCGTCATCGGCCGCAGCAACCAGCTCAAGAGCCGCTTCGTCGAGAGCGTGGACGACTACCGCATCTCGAACCGCCTCGACCACATCGACGCGCTCACCATCGACGTGAGCCGCGTGTTCCTGGGACTGAACACGTCGTGCATCTCGTGCCACGACGGCGAATACCACCTGGAAGACGTCAACAAGTACCTGGCCGAACGGAAGCGCGACGAGTTCTTCGCCATGTCGGCCTTCTTCGGCACGACGCGCCTCATCGGCAACTGGAACGACAAGTCGCG
>CADEFD010000411.1 GCA_902826515.1 uncultured Acidobacteriota bacterium | reverse complement strand
TTAGTGCTTCTCGGGAGCGCGGCACCACCACGCCCATCCGAACAGCGTGAGCACGAAGACGGGGTACGCCATGAACGGCAGCGGCTCTGACAGTGGCGTCAGGCCGCTGCCGGCGAAGACCTGGAGTGCGGTGAGCGCAAACAGCACGGCCGCGATGCCGCCCAGGATTCGCACCGCCAGCGGCATCACCCTGGGGGCACTGATGAGGACGAGCGCCGCGGCCCAGAGCGCGGCACCGGCGGCGAAGAGCGGACTGCTCGCTTCGAGTGTCATGGCGGATCCCGACAGTACCAGCGTCTGCCCGGCGATGAAGACCAGGAAGCCGGCGGCGACGGTCTGGTAGTCGCGACGAAGGCAGTGAATGGCCAACACGGCGGCGGCCACGACGAGGGCCGTGCCATCGATGCCCCAGGCCAGCCCGCGCAACGAGGCGGAGGGCGCGAAGCTGCCGGCCAGCCCCAGAAGTGCTCCGACAACGAGACAGACGGGTGCGACGGTGGATGGGCGTTCGGTTGACATGGGTTTGAGCCGGCATTGTTACCGCGCTTCGCCTCTGGAGCAAGCGCACACGACCCGCGCACGTCTCAGCGACTGTCGCCCCGTCTGCCCCTTCACCTTCGTGATGCGCCGCACTCCCTGGCGTTTGTGGCGCTTGCAGAGCAGACAGCCGCTGCGTGTGGACTTCGGCCCCTTCCGTTTGTGATGCATGACGTCCGTGGCTTCCTCTTGCCGCTGCCGCGTGGGCAAGATGGAGTAGACGAAGAACGAGGCGTCCGTGGTTCCCGGAGCATGCCACCGGTGTGGCTGGTCAGCCACAGTTGGTGTGGCTGGGATACCACGGGGAACAAGCGTCGGAGGCGGGGCATCGGCCATTCCCGCCAGGTTCAACGAAACGTCGTTGGCGCATGGTTTGCTAAGTTCGCCCGCGTGCGCGATGGATTCACTGTGCGGCTGCTGCCACTCTTCCTGACTATGGCGCTCGGCGTGGCGTGCGCGGATGCCCCGACCTCGCCATCCAGCCCCGCCGCACCGAGCCTTCCTCCCGCCGTCAATCTCACTGCAACGTGGCGAGGTCAATACGTCGAAGTCGGCTGCCAGAGCACGACGTGTCCGGTGTGCTGCACGAGTCGCGGGAAGACTGAGCGACGACGTGACCTCACGTTGGTCATGACGCAGGACGGCGCGGTTGTGACAGGCGCGTGGACCGAAGCGACGGTCGAGGGCCAGGGCACACTCGTCGGCACGTTCAGCGGCACCGTCAGTGGCACGTCGCTCACCCTGGCCGGGGCCTTGTTCCCCGCGCGCACCACTGGAGCGCCTCAATCTCAAGAGCCGCCGTACCGTCTGACGGACTTCTCAGCCGCGACGGCGGGGCCGACGGGTCCGCTGACGGGTACTTTCCAGATCGTGACCATCGACGCGACAGGGCGTGAGACAGAGCGGCTTCGGAACGACATCGCGGGGCTCACCCGCGTGCCGTGACGGCTGCTAATCAACCACGGCGCTGCCAATTTCTTAGACAGTCACTTTGATGTTCCCGATCGGGCACATTAGTAGAA
>CADEFD010000410.1 GCA_902826515.1 uncultured Acidobacteriota bacterium | reverse complement strand
GGAGCATCGTGTTGTGCAGCGAGAAGCCGCCCGGCACGAAGCCCTGCGGCTTGGCATCGTACTGCCCGTAGACGAGGCCCATGAACTCGCTCATCACGTTCATGTGATACCACGGCGGACGGAATGTGTTCTCCGCCACCATCCAGCGATCGGGGAAGATCACGAAGTCGATGTTGGCGGTGCCCGGGGTTTCCGACGGCGACGTCAGGACGGTGAAGATCGACGGATCGGCGTGGTCGTAGAGCACCGGGCCCACCGGCGAGTAGCGCCTGAGGTCGTACTTGTACGGCGCGTAGTTGCCGTGCCACGCCACCACGTCGAGCGGCGAGTGATCGAGGGCGGCCTGCCAGAGCGCGCCGCCGAACTTCACGTACATCGTGGAGGCGACATCGCGGTCTTCATACGCCGCCACCGGGGTGAGGAAATCACGCGGGTTGGCGAGGCAGTTGGCGCCGATCGGGCCGCGATCTGGCAGCGTGAACGCGCCGCCGTAGTTTTCGCAGAGATACCCGCGCGCCGGGCCCGCCGGCAGCTCCACGCGGATCTTCACGCCGCGCTGAATGACCGCCACTTCGCCGGGCTCGAGATCGATGATGCCGAACTCGGTCCAGAGGCGCAGCGCGCCCGACTGCGGCACGACGAGCAGCTCGCCGTCGGCGTTGTAGAAGTACTCGTCCACCATCGAGCGCGTGGCCAGATACACGTGGGCGCCCATCCCCGCCTGCGCGCCGGCGTCGCCGGCCGTCGTGATCGTGCGCACGCCCTCGACGAACGACACCGGCTGCTCGGGCAGCGGCACCGGGCTCCAGCGCATCGGCGCGATCGGCACGTCCACCTCGTGGCACGGCGCCGTGCGCCAGAATCCGATGTCGGCCTTCTGGAAGTCGCCGAAGTGCGCCACGGTCGGGCGGATGCGATAGAGCCACGAGCGTTCGTTCGTGGCCCGCGGCGCTGTGAACGGCGAGCCGCTGAGCTGCTCGGCATAGAGCCCGTAGGCGCACTTCTGCGGCGAGTTGCGGCCGATGGGCAGCGCCCCCGGCAGCGCCTCCGTCTCGAAGCCGTTCCCGAACCCCGACATGTATGCTGGGGTCAGACCCCATTCTGGGCCGGGCCTGACTTGTGGCGATTTCTGCGTCATGACGTGTGCTCCTCGGGGGCCGGCAGGTCGACGTAGATCGTGTCGTCCTCGACCTTCACCGCGTAGGTGCGGAGGCGGCGGTCCGTGACGCTGCCGTCGGGCTCGCCGGTCCGGATGTCGAAGAGTGCATGATGCATCGGGCACTCGACATAGCCCTGCACCACGCACCCGTGGGTCAGGAGCGCCCCCATGTGCGGGCAGTTGTTGTTCGTGGCGAACACGCCGTCAGCCAGCGCGAAGATCGCCACGGGATGGCCGTCGAGGCGCACCCCGAACATCTCCTTGTCCGCCAGGTCGGAGCGGGTCGCGGCACGCACCCAGGGCATCAGACGCCCTTCAGCACGCCGCGCTGAATCTGATCTTCCTCAATCGACTCGAAGAGCGCCTTGAAGTTGCCCTCGCCGAAGCCGTCGTCGCCCTTGCGCTGGATGAACTCGA
>CADEFD010000409.1 GCA_902826515.1 uncultured Acidobacteriota bacterium | reverse complement strand
CTCGCCGACACGGCGCTCAAGACCGCCGACTCGGGTTACCTGACGCGCCGTCTCGTCGACGTCGCTCAGGACGTCATCATCTCCGAATACGACTGCGGCACCGTGGACGGCATCGAGTCGCGGGCCATCGTCGAAAGCGGCGAGATCATCGAGCCGCTGCGCGACCGCATCATCGGCCGCGTGTCACTCGAACGCATCGTCGACGCGGTGACCGGCAACGTCGTGCTCGACGTGAACGACGTCATCGACGAAGACAAGGCGGCCGAAGTGCAGGACGCCGGCATCGAGAAGGTGAAGATCCGCTCGGTGCTGACCTGCCAGTCACGCCGCGGCGTCTGCGCCCACTGCTACGGCCGCGACCTGGCCACCGGCAAGGTGGTCGAACTCGGCCTCGCGGTCGGGGTCATCGCCGCGCAGTCGATTGGCGAACCCGGCACACAGCTCACGATGCGCACCTTCCACATCGGTGGCACGGCGTCGCGGGTTTCCGAACAGTCGATGCTCGACGCCAAGCACCAGGGCATCGCGCGCTTCGACAACCTCCAGGTGGTCGAGCGGGCCAAGACGGCCGGCGGCCCGGTCGACCTCATCGTCATGAACCGCAACGGCTACATCGTGGTGCAGGACGACAAGGGGCGTGACCGCGAGCGCTACCAGGTCGTCTACGGCGCGCACCTGAAGGTGAAGGACGGCCAGAAGGTCGAACCGAACCAGGTGCTGGTCGAGTGGGACCCGTACACGTTCTCGATCCTCACCGAAGAGAGCGGCCAGATCCGCTTCAAGGACGTCATCGAAGGTGTGACGGTGCACGAGGATCTCGACGAGATCACCGGCCTGTCGCGGCTCATCATCGTCGACTCGGCCGACGAGAAGAAGCAGCCGGCGGTGGAAGTCCGCGGCGCCGACGGCAAGGTCGGCCGCAAGTACATCATGCCGGTCCACGCGCACATGATGGTGCAGGACGGCGAAGAGGTGCAGGCGGGCGACGTCATCGCCAAGATCCCGCGCGAGACCACGAAGACCAAGGACATCACGGGCGGTCTGCCGCGCGTCGTCGAGCTCTTCGAGGCCCGCAAGCCGCGCGACCCGGCGGTCATCAGCGAGATCGACGGCACGGTCAAGCACGGTGGCGTCGTGAAGGGCCAGCGCAAGATCCACATCGTGCCCGACGAGGGCGGCGGCGAGCCGCGCGAATACTCGATCCCGCGCGGCGTGCACGTCAACGTGCAGGACGGCGAGCGCGTGCGCGCGGGCGATCCGCTGATGGACGGCCCGAGCAATCCGCACGACATCCTCCACGTGCTCGGCGAGAAGGAACTCCAGAAGTACCTCGTCAACGAGGTGCAGGAGGTCTATCGCCTGCAGGGCGTGAACATCAACGACAAGCACATCGAAGTGATGGTGCGTCAGATGCTGCGCTGGGTGCGCGTCGAGGACGTCGGCGACACCGAGTTCCTCATCGACGAGCAGGTCGACAAGTTCCGCTTCCTCAGCGAGAACGAGCGCGTGCTCGCCGACGGCGGCCGTCCGGCCACGGCGCAGCCGCTGCTGCTCGGCATCACCAAGGCGTCGCTGTC
>CADEFD010000408.1 GCA_902826515.1 uncultured Acidobacteriota bacterium | reverse complement strand
GCCTCATCGTGGTCGATCCGCTCGGGTCGGTGGGCGCGGCACGCGCGGCGCTCGACCTCTACTACGCGCACCGGCCGAAGAAGCCGGTCACGACCGTCGTCTACACGCACAGCCACAGCGACCACTACGGCGGCGCGCGCGGGGTCGTCGATGCGGCCGAACTGGCGGCCGGCCGCGTGGCCGTCATCGCGCCGGCCGGTTTCATGGCCGAAGTGATCGACGAGTCGGTCGTCGCCGGCAACGCCATGAGCCGGCGTGCCGCCTACCAGTTCGGCGCGCCGCTGCCGCGCGGCCCGCGGGGATCGGTGGACGCGGGCCTCGGCAAAATCGACTCGGTGGGCGCACCCGGACGATCCATCCTGGCGCCGACGATCGAGATCACGGCAGCGCTCGACCGCCGCACGATCGATGGCGTGCCGATCGTGTTCCAGCTCACGCCGCAGTCAGAGGCGCCGGCCGAGATGCACCTGTTCCTGCCGTCGCAGCGCGTGCTGAACCTCGCCGAGAACGCCACCCACACGATGCACAACCTGCTGCCGCTGCGCGGCACCGAGGTACGCGATTCGCGGAGCTGGTCGGCCTACCTGAACGAGGCCCTCGAGCGATTCGGCGCTGACACCGACGTGCTCATCGCGCAGCATCACTGGCCGGTCTGGGGCCGTGAACGGGTGGCCACGGCGCTCGCCAACCAGCGCGACCTCTACAAGTTCCTGCACGACCAGAGCGTGCGGCTCATGAACCACGGCTACACCCCGGCCGAGATCGCCGAGCAGCTCACGCTGCCGCCTGGCCTGGCGCGTGACTGGGCGGCGCGCGGCTACTACGGCACGCTGTCGCACAACGCCAAGGCGGTCTACCAGAAGTACATCGGCTGGTACGACGGCCACCCCGCCAACCTCAACCCGTTGCCGGTCTCCGACGGCGCGAAGAAATACGTCGAGTACATGGGCGGCGCGGCCGCGGTCGTCGCGAAGGCACGGCAGGACTTCGCGCGCGGCGAGTTCCGGTGGGTGGCGGAAGTGATGCGCCACGTCGTCTTCGCCGACCCGGCCAATGCCGAGGCGCGCGCCCTCGCCGCCGACGCGTTCGAACAACTCGGCTATCTCGCGGAATCGGCCACCTGGCGCAACGCGTATCTGCTCGGCGCACAGGAACTGCGGCATGGCCCGCCGGCGGCGCGCCCGTCGCCTCTCGATCCGGAGATGGTGCAGGCGATGCCGCTGGCGAGTGTCTTCGACGTACTCGGCACGCACGTGAACGCGCCGAAGGCCTGGGATCGCGAGGTGGTCGTGAACTGGACGGTGACCGACACGCGCGAGCAGATCGCGGTGACGCTGCGCCACGGCGCGCTCACCCACGTCGCTGGTAAACCCGCGGCGAATGCGGCGGCCACCGTGTCCCTCACACGCGCCGCCTTCAACGAGCTGGCGCTCGGACGCCAGACGCTCGCCGCGGCACGAGCGGCCGGCAGTGCGACCGTCACCGGCGACGGCGCCGCGGCCGCCATCCTCTTCGAGGTGCTCGACCGGTTCGACGCCGGCTTCCCGATCGTCGAGCCGCGGCGTCCACAGTAGGCCGCGCGCG
>CADEFD010000407.1 GCA_902826515.1 uncultured Acidobacteriota bacterium | reverse complement strand
CGTTCTTCCTCGGTGTACTCGGCGTACTCGAGCGTGCGGTCGATGCCGCGCACGAGGCCCTCGCTGCTCACCATCTCGCTCACGACCAGGCCGCACCCGCCGTGCCGCTTCACGAGGCGGCGAAAGGCCGTATCGGTCATCCCCGCCATGGGCGAGACGACGAGCGGCGACGCGAGTTCGACGGAGCCGATCTTCATGGGAGCCAGATCCCGATCTTAGCAGCCGGCGGCCCCGGCCGCCCCCGGATCAGGCCGCGGTGAGCAGGGACCCCCGGTGTCGCCACTCCAGCAGCGCCAGCCCGCCTACGAACAGGGCTTCGCCGAGCAGATGTGCGAACCCGAACGGCGTCGCCACGGCGCGGTAGGCGACAGCCAGCGCCACACATACCGGCACCCAGGCGAGATTGGCGGCCACGAGCAGCGTCACGAGGGGGAGAGGCCGGACGCGGCGCACCGCCAGCGAGCACGAGTAACTGGCGTAGACCAGGTTCATCGCGCCGGTGAAGAGCAACACCTCCCGCGGCAGCCCTTCGAGCGGCGCCAGCCAGCCCGACAGCGCCAGCACGAGTATGCCGGCGAGGGCGCCGGCGGTGCAGTCGATCCAGAGAAGGTGTCGCACGTACGCGGCCCGGATGAATCCGGCAGGCTAGACGGTACGACGCGCCGCGCCGTCAATGGGCCAGCGCGTGTACGCGAGCCACCACAGCAGCAGGAAGTTGGCGAGCGGCACGATGGCGAGGACTCCGACCCAGGGCGAGAACCCAAGCCGACGGCACACGCGGGCGGTTGGCCAGACGACGGAGAGCCACGCACCGATCAGCACGACGACAATCGCGAGTTCCGGAATCCCGATCGAGTTCATGTGCCCTCGCTGAAAGCGCGGCAGGCGACGCCTGACGCAATCATCCTCACTCTGGGTACCGTCTGAATGACGGCTTCGGTTCTGGAGCGTTGAACGAGAAGACTGGCGAGTAGATTCGATCCCGCCTCCGCGCGAAGGTCACGCGTCTCGAGCTTCCGTCGGACGACACCGGCGCAAGCACGAATCGCTCGAGCGATTCGGAGACCGGAAGCCTGGCCGAGAAGACCGTGCCAACAGTGTCTGATGCAGTCTTCTCCAGGCGCACTTCTGGCGTGGACTCAACGTCCAGCCTGACCGCCGCTGGTGTGACGGCGTCGTGCCGCCGTTGCGGTGGCGAACACTCAGAACCATCGAGTGCCCTTGTTCCTGAGGCACAGGCCACACCGGAGCGATTGGAGGACCTACGGTCCGCACGCCATGGCGGATGAACACTGGGTAGATGGCGTAGGTCTGCCCGGATTGCTCGAACCCGTAGACAGGCGGTCGGTAGACGCCGACACTGGGGCCGGTGGTTTCCTCTTCATACCAGTCGTGGATCTGGTAGCGCACGAGCGTGCCGTCGTTCACGACTTCAAAGTGTTCACTGGTCCCGTAGCCGCTGCACCCGCACACCACGGCACATGTCGCGAACAGAAGAACGCGGCTGCAGGAATTCATGATGGCTTGGGCGGAGCCGATATGCCGGGATGATGCCATACAACCTGACTGCGACGGACCCAGCGGGTGCA
>CADEFD010000406.1 GCA_902826515.1 uncultured Acidobacteriota bacterium | reverse complement strand
TGCCGCTCGACCAGAAGAGCGCCAACTTCGACAACATCGCCGACGAGCAGTCGCTGTCGCCCACGCTGCTCGAGGCCTACCTGAACGCCGCCGCCGACATCAGCCGCATGGCCGTCGGCGACAAGCAGGCGGCGCGGGTGGACACGGTCTACACGAACCCGAGCTACGTCTCGCAGCATCCCTGGGATCACGTCGAAGGCGCGCCCTACGGCACGCGCGGCGGCCTCGTCGTGAACCATGTGTTCCCGGCCGACGCCGAGTACGAGTTCGAGCTGCTCGTCATCTCGGGCGAGAACGCCCGCTACGAAGATCTGGATGTCTCGGTCGACGGCGAACGCGTGGCCCTGGTCAAGTTCGAGAACGGGCCGCAGGCGGCCGCCGACGGACGCGGCGGCATGGCCCTGCGGACCGAGCCCATCGTGGTCCGCGCCGGGGAACGCCGGATCTCCGCGGCGTTCGTGCGCCGCAGCGACGGCCCGTACGAAGACCTCATCCGCCCGCACGACTGGTCGTACGCGGGCGGCGGCTCGGGCGGCGCCGGCATCACCACGCTGCCGCACCTGCGCGACCTCGTGGTCGCCGGGCCCTACAACGCCACGGGCGTCTCCGACACGCCCAGCCGCCAGCGCATCTTCTCCTGCCGGCCCACGGCCGCGTCGCAGGAACGCACCTGCGCGCGTTCGATCATCACGCGCCTCGGCGGCGAGGCCTACCGCCGGCCGATGACCGCGACCGAAGTCGAGAGCCTGATGCCCTTCTTCGAGAAGGGCGCGCGGAACGGCGGCTTCGAAGGCGGCGTGCGCACGGCGCTCGAAGCGCTGCTCGCGAGCCCGCACTTCGTCTTCCGCATGGAGCGGGAGCGGCCGGCCGCCGCGCAGACCACGGCGCGCGTGGCCGACCTCGACCTGGCCTCGCGGCTGTCGTTCTTCCTGTGGGGCGCGCCGCCCGATCAGGAACTCATCGACCTCGCGAAGTCGGGCCGCCTCACGGCGCCCGGGATGCTCGAGAAGCAGGCCCAGCGGCTGCTGGCCGATCCGCGCGCCGAGGCGCTCGGCACGCGCTTCGCGGCGCAGTGGCTGCGCCTGCAGGACCTCGACAAGGTGAAGCCGGATCCGAACTTCTTCCCGAACTTCGACGAGAACGTCGCAGCGGCGATGAAGCGCGAGACCGAGCTCTTCTTCAACGACCTCGTGAAGCGCGACCGCAGCTTCATGGACTTCTACACCGCCGACTACACGTTCGTGAACGAACGCCTGGCGCGTCATTACGGCATCCCGAACATCGCCGGCTCGCAGTTCCGCCGCGTCACCTACCCGGATGCGACGCGCCGCGGCATCCTCGGCCAGGGCGCCATGCTCGTGCAGACTTCGCTCGCCAACCGCACGTCGCCCGTGCTGCGCGGCAAGTGGGTGATGGAGGTGCTGCTCGGCACGCCGCCGCCGGCGCCGCCGCCGAACGTCCCGACGCTCGATGAATCGGCCAGCGCCAAGGACGGCAAGATGCTGACGACGCGCGAGCGCATGGAAGCGCACCGCGCCAACCCGACCTGCAACGCCTGCCACCGCTTCATGGATCCGATCGGCCTGTCGCT
>CADEFD010000405.1 GCA_902826515.1 uncultured Acidobacteriota bacterium | reverse complement strand
GCCTGCGCCACGGTGTTCATGAGGCCCACCATCGCGCCGGCGTGCACGCCGCCCATGTCGAGGCACACGCCGAACACGCCCGACTGCTGGAAGGTGATGGCGCCGTAGGCGAGCGCGAGCAGCACTACGGTGAGCATCGGCTGCGTCGTGAACATCGTGGCGGCCACGAGCACCGCCGCGACGAAGAGCGACACCGCGCCCACGGCTCGGCGCCCGGCGGCGGTGCCGAGCCGGCGCACGCAGGCGTCGCTGGCGGCGCCGCCGGCGAAGTTCGCGGCTACAGCCACGACGAACGGCAGCGCCGAGAGCAGCAGCCCGCCTTCGCTCACGCCGCGTCCCTTCACGAGGAAGGTGTGAAACCACGTCTGGAAGAAGTTGTAGACGTAGATGTAGCAGAAGGCAGCGCCGAGGATCGCCCACACCGAGCCCGACGCGAAGGCGCGGCGCCACGGGAAGTGGGCGCCGTGTGACGGCGCCGCGGTGGTAGTGGTGTCCGCCGCTGCAGGTTCGCCGGATTTCTCCGCTGGCGAGTCGCGGAACCACACGTACCACGCCGCCGCCCACACGAGGCCGAGCACGCCGAACACGTAGAACGACATGCGCCAGCCGTAGCGCATCTGGATCGGCAGCACGAGCAACGGCGCGATGGCGCCGCCCACCTGGCTCGCCATCAGGTTCACGCCCGACATCGTGGCGCGGCGCGAGGCCGGGAACCAGCGCGCGACCACGATCGACGCGTTGGGGAAGGCACCGGCTTCGCCGGCCCCGAACAGGAACCGCACGACGAGCAGCGGATAGAAGCTGGTCATCGCGCCGGTGAGTGCGGTGAAGGCCGACCACCACGTCACGATGCGTGTGAGCACGCGGCGCGGCCCGAGCCTGTCGCCCATCGTGCCGGTCGGGATCTCGAAGAGGCAGTAGGCGAGCGTGAAGACGCCGGTCACCCAGCCCCAGCCCACCGGGTCGATGCCGAGGTCTTCCTGGATGCGCGGTCCGGCCACCGAGATGCACACGCGATCGAGGTACGTGATCGCGAAGAGCAGCACGAGCAGGCCGGTCACGCCGCGGCGGTCGCGGGCGAGCGCGGCGGCGTGAGGCGTGCTCACCGCGCCGGAGCCGTGGGCCACACGGTGCCCTGGTGCATCCGGGTCACCGGGGCGAGGCCCTTGTTCACGAAGCGCTGCACCCGTTTCCCTTCCCACGTTTCGGTGGTGTAGAGGTTGCCGCGCGAGTCGATGGCGATGCTGTGCACGCCGTAGAACTGGCCCGGCTGGCGTCCGCCGTCGCCGAAGGTGGTCAGCACTTCGAGGGTGTCGCGCTGCAGGATGTTGATGCGGTTGTTGATGCCATCGGGCACGAAGAGGAACCGCTGCTGCGCGTCCTTCGAAAACGCCACGTCCCACACCGAGCCCGAGGCGCGCGTGTGTTTGTCGATGAACGCTTCCTTCACGAAGGTGCCGTCGGGCCGGAACACCTGCAGCCGATCGTTCAGGCGGTCGCAGACGTAGACGAAGCCGTCGTTCGAGAGGTCCGCGCAGTGGACGGGGTTACGGAAGTTGGGCGAGGGCGGCGCGGCCGGATCGTAGCGGCCCTCGGGCGCGTCGTTCGGCGGCTTGCCGTAGGCGCCCCAGAAGCGCTT
>CADEFD010000404.1 GCA_902826515.1 uncultured Acidobacteriota bacterium | reverse complement strand
CGCGCCCCGAAGGTCTAGGAGGAGAGCCGCCATGATTCAGATGCGGACGATTCTCGACGTGGCCGACAACTCGGGCGCGCGCAAGCTCGCGGTGATCAATCCGATCGGCGGATCCACCGGACGGTATGCGCGCCTGGGCGACATCGTCACGGCGTCGGTGAAGGAAGCCACCCCCGAATCCAACGTGAAGAAGGGGAGCGTGGTGAAGGCCGTCATCGTGCGCGTGCGCAAGGAACAGCGCCGCCGCGACGGCAGCTACATCCGGTTCGACCGGAACGCCGCCGTGCTGGTGAACGCCGAGGGCGAGCCGGTGGGCACCCGTGTCTTCGGGCCGGTGGCGCGCGAGCTGCGCGAGCGCCGGTTCATGAAGATCATCTCCCTCGCGCCCGAGGTGCTGTAGACCATGGCCAAGGTGCGGATCAAGAAGAACGACACGGTGCTCGTGCGGGCCGGCAAGGACCGCGGCAAGCGCGGCCGCGTCCTGCAGGTGCTGCCCGACAAGAGCCGGGTGGTGGTCGAGGGCGTCGGCCTCATCAAGCGCCACACCCGTCCCAACCCCCAGAAGAACATCAAGGGCGGCATTCTCGAGCGCGAATCGGCCATCCACGTCTCGAACGTGATGCTGGTCGACGCGGAGTCCAACCAGCCGGCGCGCATCGGCGTGCGGGTCGAGGCCGACGGCACCAAGGTGCGCGTCCGCCGCAAGCGGCAGGGGTAAGGCGACATGAGCACGAAGACGAACCGGCTGCGGGAACGGTACCTGAGCGACGTGGTGCCGGCGCTGTCGAAGGAATTCGGCTACGGCAACATCATGGCCGTGCCCAAGATCGAGAAGGTCGTCGTCAACATGGGTCTCGGCGAAGCGACGCAGAACGCCAAGCTCATCGACGTGGCCACCGACGAACTCGGCAAGATCACCGGGCAGAAGGCCTCGGTGCGTCGCGCCAAGAAGTCGATCGCGCAGTTCAAGGTGCGCGAAGGCCAGGCCATCGGCGCGATGGTGACGCTGCGCGGCGACCGGATGTACGACTTCCTGGATCGCCTCATCAGCATCTCGCTGCCGCGCGTGCGCGACTTCCGGGGTGTGTCGGCGCGCGGCTTCGACGGCCGCGGCAACTACACGCTGGGGCTGCGCGACCAGCTGATCTTCACCGAGATCGACTACCTGAAGGTGGACAAGGCGCGCGGCATGAACGTGTGCGTCGTGACCACCGCGAAGACGGACGAGGAAGCCCGCAAGCTGCTGCAGCTCCTGGGCATGCCCTTCCGCACGAACTAGGACCCGAGGACTCGAGCAATGGCGACGACTGCGAAGAAGGCCCGTGAGAAGAAGGCGCTGAAGTTCAAGGTGCGCCACCGCAACCGCTGCCGGCGGTGCGGGCGGCCGCGGGCCTACCTGCGGAAGTTCGCGCTCTGCAGACTGTGTTTCCGCGAGCACGCGCTGACGGGCGATGTCGCGGGCGTGACGAAGAGCAGCTGGTAGCGAGAGCACGAAGAACATGACTGATCCGATTGCAGACATGCTGACCCGGGTACGGAACGCCGTGGCGTCTAGACACGCCCGCGTGGACATGCCCGCGTCGAAGTTGAAGGCCGAGATCGCGCGGATCCTGCAGGACGAGGGCTACATCGCGGGCTTCAAGCTCGTCGAGGACAAGCCCG
>CADEFD010000403.1 GCA_902826515.1 uncultured Acidobacteriota bacterium | reverse complement strand
CGGCCCGATCATGGCCATCTACCAGGCGCGCTTCAATCGCTACCTGGAAGACCGCGGCCTGAAGCCGGTGACCGACGCCAAAGTGTGGGCGTTCCTCGGCGACGGCGAAACCGACGAGCCGGAAGCCCTCGGCGCCATCACGCTGGCGTCGCGCGAGAAGCTCGACAACCTCATCTTCGTGATCAACTGCAACCTGCAGCGCCTCGATGGTCCGGTGCGCGGCAACGGCCAGATCATCCAGGAACTGGAAGCCGCCTTCCGCGGCGCCGGCTGGAACGTCATCAAGGCGATCTGGGGTTCCGAGTGGGACCAGTTGCTCGAGAACGACACCGAAGGCCTGCTCGCCAGGCGCATGGGCGAGGTGGTGGACGGCCAGTACCAGAAGTACGCGGTCGAAAGCGGCGCCTACGTGCGCGAGCACTTCTGGGGCGCACATCCCAAGCTGCTCGAGATGGTCAAGCACCTCTCGGATGAACAGCTCAAGAAGCTCACGCTCGGCGGCCACGACCCGGTCAAGGTTTTCAACGCCTACAAGCGCGCCACGGAGACGAAGGGGCAGCCCACCGTCATCCTCGCCCGCACCATCAAGGGCTACGGCGTCGGCGAATCGGGCGAGAGCAAGAACGTCGCGCACAACCAGAAGAAGCTGAACGACGCCGAGCTGGTGGCGTTCCGTACCCGTTTCGGAATCCCGATCTCGGACGAGGACGTCACCAAGGCGCCGTTCTACAAGCCGGCGGCCGGCAGCGTCGAGGCGACCTACATCGCCGAGCGCCGCAAGGCGATGTTCGGCCCGGTGCCGAAGCGCCAGGTGAAGTCCACGCCCATCACGGCGAACCTCGGCGACACGTTCGACGAGTTCCGCACCGGCACCGAAGGCCGCGCCGCGTCCACCACGATGGTGTTCGTGCGCATGCTCTCGAAGCTGCTGCGCGATGAGGCCATCGGCAAGCTGGTCGTGCCGATCGTGCCCGACGAAGCGCGCACGTTCGGCATGGAGGCGCTCTTCCGCCAGGTGGGCATCTACGCCCACGCCGGGCAGCTCTACGAGCCGGTCGATCGCGACACGCTGCTCTACTACAAGGAAGCCGAAGACGGGCAGATCCTCGAAGAGGGCATCAACGAAGCCGGCTCGATGTCGTCCTTCATCGCCGCGGGCACCGCCTACGCGACGCACGGCATCAACACCATTCCGTTCTACATCTTCTATTCGATGTTCGGGCTCCAGCGCGTGGGCGACCTCGTGTGGGCCGGCGCCGACATGCGGATGCGCGGCTTCGTCGTGGGCGGCACGTCCGGCCGCACGACGCTCAACGGCGAGGGCCTGCAGCACGAAGACGGCAACAGCCACGTGCTGGCGCTGCCCGTGCCCACCTGCGTCTCCTACGACCCGACCTTCGCTTACGAGCTGGCCGTCATCATCGAAGACGGCATCAAGCGCATGTATCAGGATGAGGAGCAGATCTTCTACTACCTCACCGTGATGAACGAGCAGTACGCCCATCCGCCGATGCCGAAGGGCGCGAAGGACGGCATCCTCAAAGGGATGTACGTCGTCAAGCGCACCGGCACGCCCAAGGCGAAACTGCGGGCGCAGCTCTTCGGCAGTGGCACCATCCTGACCGAAGCGCTCAAGGCGCAGGAGATCCTCGAGACGAAGTACAACGTCG
>CADEFD010000402.1 GCA_902826515.1 uncultured Acidobacteriota bacterium | reverse complement strand
CCTGCATCTCGGCCAGCTGCGCGTCGAGCACGTCGAGGGTGGTGGCCACGCCGGCTTCGAAGCGGTCGTTCACCACACGGCGGGTTTCCTGCGCGGCAGAGAGTGCGAGGCGGGCCGGGGCCAGGGCGGCGCGGCTCGTGGCCAGCTCCACGAGCTGACGGCGCACGTCTGCCTGGATCTGCGACGTCACCTCCTTCTGCCGTTCCTGCAGCACGAGCTGATTGGCGAGCGCCTCAACGCGGTCGGCCTTCGCGCGTCCGGAATCCCAGAACTGCCAGTTCACATTGAGCGAGATGTCGAATGACGGCTGCCACTTGTCTTGCCGCGGGAAGATGCGCGGGTTCGGGTTGGCCACGTCGTAGCCAGACAGGAAGTTCACTATCGGCTTGCGCGTGCTGGCGATGGCGTCGAGGCGCGCGTTCACGCCGTCTGTCCGCACCTTGAGGGCGGTGAGTTCCGGACGCGAGGCGAGCGCTTCGGTTTCAAGCGCCGCGGCGTCCGCGGAGAGCGCCGTCGCGCCGTCCAGTGCCTCGGTCGGTTCGATGGTGGCCGGCGCCGGCAGGCCCATCAGGCGCGAAAGGTCGATCGACACGATCTCCACGCGTCCGCGCGCTTCCACGAGCAGCAGCTCGCTGCGCGCGCGCTGCGCCTCGCTGCGCGACACGTCGTTCGGCGGCAGGATGCCCGCGTCTACCCGGCTGCGGACGTCCGCGAGCGAACGATCCGCCGTGGCGAGCGCCTGTTCGAGCACACGCACGGTCTCGCGTGCGGTCACGAGCGCCCAGTAGGCGCGCGACACTTCGAGGCGCAGGTCCAGACGCGCGGCGGCAAGGTCCGATCCCGTGGCCGTGGCTTCAGCGCGGGCGGCACGTTCGAGCGCGTCCGTTCGGCCGGCGGTGTAGACGGGCCACACGAGTTCCACACGCGTGCGGAAGTTGTCGGGGATGTCGGGATAGATGACGCGCAAACGCCCGTCGGGCTGTGGCACGCCGAACTCGTCGATGTGATTCGTGCGCGTGTAGCCGGCACTCGCGGTGAGCGTGGGGTCGTCAGACCGGCGGCGCACTTCGATGTTCGCCTCGGCCGCCTGCTGCCGGGCGCGTGCTTCGGCCAGGCGGTGGCTGCTTTCCACGGCCTTCGCGACGGCTTCGTCGAGGGTGACACGCAGCGTGGCCGGCTGGGCACTGGCCTGACCAGCGGCGAGCAGAAGGACGAGCAGAGCGGTGATCTGGAGTCTCATGAGGCTGTACCGGCAGGGGCGGCGGTTTCGAGGTCCGCGAGCCTGGCGATGAACACGTCTTCGAGCGAGGGCGTGATGACGCGGCCGTCGAACGGCGCGAGGCCGGCGCGGCTCGTGAGCGCGGCGAGCTGCTGGTGCGCGTCAGGTTCGGACGTGGCGGCGGTGAGCCACACGTGCAGGCGCTCGCCAAACACTTCCACGTGCTGATGCCCGGCGGCGCGCAAGCGGTCGCGCACCTGGCGCACGTCGGGCGGGAAGGCTTCGATCCACAGGCCAGGCAGGGACGTGCGCAGCCGGCCCGGCGTGTCGAGTGCGAGCAGCGAGCCGTTGTGCACGAGCGCCACGCGGTTGCAGCGTTCGGCTTCGTCCAGGTACGGCGTGGTCATCAGAATCGTGATGCCGCTCTCGAGGAAGTGCGAGAGCAGCTTCCAGAACTCGCGGCGGCTCACGGGGTC
>CADEFD010000401.1 GCA_902826515.1 uncultured Acidobacteriota bacterium | reverse complement strand
CGATCCCGGCGCCTACGACGCCGACGTGCCGCTGCTGCTGCACGAGTGGGAGCCGTCGCTGCGCCGCCAGGGCGGCGTCGACGTCGAGTTCAAGGCGTATTCGATCAACGGCCGGATGCTCGGCGCCGGCGAGCCGGTGCGCGTGAAGGAAGGCGCGCGCGTGCTGTTCCGGCTCGTGAACGCCAGCGCCACGCTGACCCACCAGCTCTCGCTGCCCGGGCATCGTTTTCGCGTCGTGGCCCTCGACGGCAACCCCGTGCCGCGGCCGGCGCCAGTCCCGATCGTCGAGCTGGCGCCGGGCGAGCGCGTGGATGCCGTGGTGGAAATGAACCGGCCCGGCGTGTGGATCCTCGGCGCACCGCGCGCCGCCGAGCGCGACAAAGGGCTCGGCATCGTCATCGAGTACGCCGGCGCCACCGGAGCACCACGGTGGGAGCCTCCGGTACCGCGGCCGTGGGACTACACCCTGTTCGGCGCGGAGTCGCCGGCGGTTCGTGAACCCGATGGCCGGCTCACGCTGGCCTTCCGTGCGGTGGGCGACGGCCACCACTGGGCCATCAATGGCAAGTCGTATCCGAAGACCGACGACATCGTCGTGACGGCCGGCCGCCGCTACCGGTGGACGCTCGACAACCAGAGCGCCGACCCGCATCCCGTGCATCTGCACCGGCACACCTTCGAACTCGTGCGGTTCGACGGCCGGCCCACCTCGGGCCTGATGAAAGACGTCGTCACCGTGCCGCCGTGGAAGCAGGTCGAGATCGACGTCACCGCCAATCAGCCGGGTCTCGCCCTGTTCCATTGCCACCAGCAGTTCCACATGGACAACGGCTTCATGGCGATGATGCGCTACGAGCCGTGACGGAACGTCACGTCGCGGAGGCGTCTTCGAGCACGGCGCGATCGAGCACCACGAAGCCGTCCTTGTCGGTGTGCAGCACGCCTTCTTTTTCCCACCGGCTCATGATCCGGATCGCGCTTTCGATCGTGGTGCCCGTGAGATCCGCGAGTTCCTGACGTGCCAGCGGCATCGGCACGAACGTGCCGCCGCGATCAGCACGACCAATCTGGTGCGCCAGCTTCAGAAAGAGGCGGGCGAACCGAGCCTCGACTCTCGCTCCCGTGAGCTCGGCGAGACGCCGCGTCAGTTCCGCCAGGCGAATCGTGAGCCCCGACAACAAGCCGCGGACGAGCGCAGGATGGCGCTCGAGCAACTCGAAGAAGTCCCGTTTCTCGACGCGAAGACAGGTCACGTCGTCGAGCGCCAGTGCCGATGCCGGGAGCGGCGCGCTTTCGTAGACGGCGACAGCCGCCAGCGGGTCGCCCGGCCCGAAGATCTCGAGAATGATTTCCTTGCCGGCGGGCGTCGACTTGTAGACCTTGACCCGACCCTCGACGATGGCCAGGAAGGCGTCCGCATCCTCTCCTTCGGAGAACACGGTAGCGCCTCGCGCGTGGTGCACCACGCGTGACACTGCGCCGACGCGGGCACGGTCCTCCGACGTCAGGCGCCTAAACAGCGCCATGCGCCGCAACTGGTCGTCAGTCGGCAGACTCACGGCTGCATTCTACTGGAGGGAGAGGCACTACAGCCTCTGGTCCAGTTCAATCGCTCGCGGAAACAGGACCTCGGCTTCGAAGTGCACATGAGCAGCGAGGTCAGCGTGGAACGCGGTCAGATCGTCCTGAATCGTGTGCCAGG
>CADEFD010000400.1 GCA_902826515.1 uncultured Acidobacteriota bacterium | reverse complement strand
GAGCGCCGTCGAGGCCAAACGGATCTACTTCGAACAGTACATGCCGATCCGCGAGCGCCAGATGGCCGTCGTCGACGCGCTCGACCGCGCGGCATCCGAACGCGCGGAGGCGCGGATGGTGCAGGCGCATTCGGAGGCGTCCAGCCAGATGTGGGTGGCGATGATTGCCGGCATCCTGGTCGTCGCGCTGCTCTGCTGGTCGATGTGGACCACCGTGGCCGTCTCGCGCGAGCTGGCCGGCGCCAGCCTGACGCTCAGCGACACCGCCGACGGCGTGCTGCGGACGTCGCGGGAAGTGGGCCGCGCCTCGCAGTCGCTCTCGCAGGGCGCGACCGAGCAGGCCGCCTCGATCGAGGAGACCTCCGCTTCGATGGAGGAGATGTCGTCGATGACGCGCAAGAACGCCGACAACTCGCGCGATGCCGCCAATCTGATGGGCGACGTCGATGCGCGGGTGCAGGCGTCGAACCAGTCGCTCGGCGAGATGGTGCACTCGATGGCGTCGATTCAGGACGCCAGCCAGCAGGTGGCGAAGATCATCAAGACGATCGACGAGATCGCCTTCCAGACCAACATCCTGGCGCTCAACGCGGCGGTTGAAGCGGCCCGCGCCGGTGAAGCCGGCATGGGTTTCGCGGTAGTGGCCGACGAGGTGCGCAAGCTGGCGCAGCGCTCGGCGCAGGCGGCGCGCGACACGGCCGGCCTCATCGACGCGTCGCTCACCCGCACGCAGGAAGGCACGAAGACCGTGCAGCAGGTGGCCGACGCCATCGGCGCCATCACCGAGAGCGTCTCGAAGGTGAAGGTGCTCGTGGACGAGGTCAGCGCCGCCAGTCAGCAGCAGTCGCAGGGTATCGAGCAGGTCACCCAGGCCATCGCGCAGATGGAGAAGGTGACGCAGACCACGGCCGCGACCGCCGAGGAAAGTGCGGCGTCGAGCGAGGAGCTCAACTCGCAGGCCGAACAGGCGCTGCGGCTCGTCGAGCAGCTCAAGGCGGTGGTGGGGAGTGGTGCGGCCGGTGCGGCGGCGAACGCTCCGGCCTTCGCCGCGGCCGCCGCGCCCGCGGCAGCGGCGAAGGCGCCGGCGCGTATGTCGCCGGCCCCGACGTCCGGCCGCGTCGTGCGGATGCCGGCCCCGAAGGTCGTCAGCACCGCCGAAGCCGCCATCCCCTTCGACGAGGAGGACACGGGCACGTTCGGCCGCTTCTAGCCGGCGTCGTTCCGCCTTGAATCGCAACGGCCGGCGCACGATGCGCCGGCCGTTGTCCTGTACGCGTGGCGGGTCGATTGGGTCACGCGGGTGCCGGGACCGGGAGGAGGGCGCCGCTATTCGAGCCAGACGCGCACGCGCGTCGCGCCGTCGTCGAGGCTCACGAGATCGCCTGGCGGGCCGCCGCGCGCGACGGTCTCGGCGGCGATCGCTTCGAGGTCGAGGCCACGGGCCGCCAGGCGCGAGGCGAGATCGGCGGGCACGAGGTCCGCGAGACTCGCCACCGCGCCGGCGCCGAAGCTCACCTGCACCACCCGTTCGCCGTCGCGCACGACCTCGACCCGCAGCGTGCCACTCGCCAGCGCGGGAGCCCCGGCGGTGGCCAGGAGCTGCGGCGCGCGTTCCGGGCTCGCCACCGGTGAGGGCGGCGGCAGCAACTCGAGCTCGTGACGCCAGTCCACCGGCACGCCGAGGGCGCGCCCGTAGACGGCGGGGCCATGGAAG
>CADEFD010000399.1 GCA_902826515.1 uncultured Acidobacteriota bacterium | reverse complement strand
CTCCCGATCCGCCAGAACCGCTCGAAAGCCGAGATGGACGCACGTATTGCGCACGCGGCGCCATATACGAGATGTATCTGGCACCCTTCCTGAAGAGCCTTCGCCCGTCCCCTGGAACGACCTTCTCCAGGCGGCGGAACCAATTACCGATCCGGAGGTCCAACCCGCGCCCACACCCCGAGCAACGTGTCGACTGGTCTCTCGGCGATGATTTCGTCAACGTGAAGGCGTTCTCCAGCGACAAGCTTCGCGGCAATGTCACCGGTGTCCAGCCGACGCCCCCCGGGGAAGTCGAGTCGACGGTCTTCCCCGCGCGTGGCGTACTCCAAGATTACGAGATCGTTGTTGGCCGTCAGCGCCAGCAGCTCCCCTGTCCGAGGGTCCCGTGTGGCAGGCCACGCCTCCGTGGTCACGCCCTCGATCTCGAACTGCGGCGCGACCGCCCAGTTGCCATCTCTGGTGTCTCTGACGCCAAGGAGTACCCAGCCGGATCGGTGGCTGAGGCCGTGCCATGGTTGTGGTGGTTGGTCATGCCGGCAGCCAAGTTGAGCGCAGATGGCAATCGCCATCAGAGCTATCGCGGGGCGACGCGGCCCAACACGCAGTGTCACCCGGCCGTCACCGGCGACTGGCATCTGGCACGGCAAGTCGATGGCCTGGAACACGGGCTTATCGGCGCGCAGGAATTCCGCAGGGAGGGAACGACACATTGCCATCGCGCACGTCGTAGCCGGCAAACACGTGGACTAGCTCGCCGTCGATGGGTTCGAACACCAGATCGACACAGCGCGGTGGCGAATTCCGCGGCGTCGCTTCGACCACCACGCGCCACGTCGGAGCGACCACCCTGTAGGTGGTCTCCCAGGTGGCGAGCCACTCGAAACTAGCAGACTTGACGACGATCTTGCCAAAGACCTTTTCGAGCTGACGACGACGGTTCGCTTCGACGAGCACGCGGCCTCGGCCGGGACCAAACTTGGCGCCCATCGCCTGGAGCGCCCTGGCAAGGTCGTCGAGAGTGCCGCGGTTCTTGGTGAACTCAGCGGCCATGCGGTCCAGTTCGGCGGAGTGCACGTGCGTTCCCACCGCCTTCAGCCAGGTCACGTAGCCCAGCACGACCCTGGCTTCAATCTGTAGTGGGCCAACGGGCGCCTCCTCGGTGCGGCGCACGGGCGCGCCGATCGCCCCCAGTACTGTCGTCATGCCCGCATTCCAGTCCGGGTACACAGCGACCGGCTGGGCCGACAGCGTCGGATACAACAACGGAAGCGCGGCGCGAAGCACAAGCGCGTTCTTGCGCAGCTGCTCGTCCTGCGCAGGCGTTGGTCCCTGTCCAGACAGCACAGCGACGCACATCACGCACAGCAGGGCGCAACTTGACCAGCTGGACATCGCCGCCTTGCTCCAATGCACACTCGACATGCTCGGGATGCCCCACAGGGCGGAAGTCTTCTCGAAATCCGTCCCGCGATCGGTGGAGGCAAGCATCTGGGCGCACTGAAGCCAGATTCTAGCGCGGACGTGACGTCCTCCCCATGTGAGCACGTTTCGGTACACAGGCCGGTCGCGCTGACGGGTGGTGCGGCGGTCGCATCATCCTGATAGTTCGCCAGCACTTGCTGCCCCCTTCGGCGCACTTCGGCCCGCGCAAGAATTCAGTATGGGCGGGCGTTCTTTTGAGTGAGCGGCAGGAGCCGTGACGCCGGAGGTGTGTTTGGCGGAGAGGGTGGG
>CADEFD010000398.1 GCA_902826515.1 uncultured Acidobacteriota bacterium | reverse complement strand
CCCATGTTGACGAGCGGCGTCATGGCGGCATCCACCGAGAGGCCCGTCCAGCCGGTTTCCTTGATCGCCTTCACCACGTATTCGACCGGCCAGATGTAGCGCGCGTATTCGTTGGCCGGATCGAGGAACTCGTTCGACGTGAAGAGCCGCACGAGCATGGCGCGGATGCTCGTGTCGTTGTTCAGGTAGGCCTCGCGCATGTCGCTCACGAGCGCGTCGTCGGGCGCCGAGAACTCGCTCACGAAGAACGCGTAGAAGCGGCGCGCCAGGCGTTCGGCGGTTTCGGGGCGGCGGGCCAGCGCGCGGATGAGATCGGCGCCGTCCTGCTCACCCTCCGCGGCGGCGCGGGCCGGAATCGTCTTCGAGCCGTCGGGCATCACGGCGAAGGTGAACGTCTTGGCCGTGGGGTCGTGCTGGTTCGCGTTGTAGACGTATTCGTAGTAACTCGTCTGCGCCGAGCCGCGATCGCCGGCGATGCGCAGGTTCCAGCCGGTGAAGACCCGCGCCGCGGCATAGACGTCGTCTTCGGTGTAGTGGCCGACACCGGTCGTGAAGAGCTCCATCAGCTCACGGCCGAAGTTCTCCTGCGGACGGGCGCGCACGTTGAGGCGGCCGTCGAGCCAGATGAGCATCGCCGGGTCTTTCGCCACTTCGATGAGCAGCTCGTCGAAGCGCCCGGTGGCCATGTCGCGGAAGAGCTGAATCTGACCGCGGCGGCTGCCGGCGACCTGGCCGGCCACGGCGTCCATCATCTTCGTGCCGTGTTCCGCACCAAAGGTACCGCCGACCTTGCTGTAGGCGGTGGCGAAGTGGTTGTGCCAGAAAAGCGCGAGCTTCTCCTGCAGCGGACGCTCGCTGTGCACCATGCGGAAGAGCCAGCGCTGGCGCGCGTCGTTGATGACGGTGTTGGGCTGGAACTGGCCGCGGGTCGTGACGGCGACGTAGTTCGGGTCGTTGATCTTCGCGTCGATGCCGTCGGGCACCCGATCGAAGTTGAGCAGATGGCCGATGACGCCGACGAGCGGCACCCGGGCGAAGCGATCCAGCTCGGCCGGGCTGGCCCCGAACCCCATCCGACGCAGCACGTGGTCGAGCATGCGGACGCTCCCCGGCGAATGCGCGGACCGGCCAACTCGGCCGGTCACGACGTCACTGATTGTATCCGGGACGGCACGGGGGTGTGCCCACCACTGCAGAGTTTACAGGTGTCTCCAGCGGCGGCCGGCCCTCCCCGTGGTCCGTTCCGAACGGGTTAGACCGGCTCGACCGCAGGAAGTTACTTCTCGGCGCGGGGCGAGGCCGCCGCCGCCGGACGGGCCGGGGCGGTACCGAGGCTCAGGATGTTCGCCATCAGCCGGTAGGCGCCGTCGGTGCCGGCCGGAAGCTGGCGCCAGAGGCCGATGCCCAGGTAGAGCCAGCGGCCGCTGCCGACCTTCGCCTCGACGAGCCCGCCCTGCTTGGGCCCCTTGTTGTAGGGGAAGGGCTCCTCGAACTCGAGCAGGTCCGTGTAGGCCGGATCGCCCTTGTCGAAGAAGTAGGTGCCGCGCTCCTGGCGCCAGTTCTTCCAGTCGGCGTCGGTCAGGCGGTTGGGGGTCGTGAAGATGGGATGCTGCGGCACCAGCACCTTCACGGGTGAGTTCTCGTCGGTCACACGGCGGCTGGTCACCTTGCCGGGGAACGGCCCGTACTGCGCCTGGTTGAACTCGAACTTGTTGTAGTTGACCACCACCGTGCCGCCCGCCTT
>CADEFD010000397.1 GCA_902826515.1 uncultured Acidobacteriota bacterium | reverse complement strand
TCGGGCCGCTAACGTTGCCGTGACGAACTCGTCAGATCCAAGATCCGCTGGTCGTGGACAACCCGCTCATCGCCTTCGACCAGGCGTACCGCGCCGCCGTGGGCACGACGCCGGCCACCGGCGGATCCTCACGGGCGCGCTTCATCGGCCCGCCCGACAACTCGGCCAACACGTTCGCCGCCGGCGCGCAACTGAAGTTCGCGCGCCAGACGCGTCTCGGCGCCGACCTGGCGCTGGGCCGCTGGCTCCAGAACGCGCAGCTCTATCCCTACACGATCTTCTCGCTGGGCGTCACCGGCACGGGCGCCGACGCCAGCAACACGTCGGCGCTGCAGTTCCAGTCGCTCGACGGAAAGATCAACACCACCGCGGCGACGCTGCTCTTCACGTCGCGCCCGGTGACCGGCCTCGGGCTGCGGGCACGCCTTCGCCGCAACGAGTTCGACAACCGCACCGCGGCCATCCCGCGTATCGGCAGCTTCTCGGCCTCACCTGACCGGCTGTGGGGCAGCACGAACCTCACGACCGAGCCGCTCGGCTACATCACCGCCAGCCCGTATTCGCACAAGACCGATCGCCTCGACACGTCGGTGTCGTACGACCTCGGCCCGGTCACAGTGGAAGGCGCCTTCCGCCACGTGATCATCGACCGCACCTACCGCGAGGCGGAAACGACCAAGGAAGATGGCGTCACGCTCTCGGCAGTGTTCCGCGCCAACGAACTGCTGCACGTGCGCGGCTCATGGGACGACTCGACCCGCACGGCCGAAGGGGCGCATCTCACGGGCGCCGATCGGCTGCCGGCCGACCTGGCCGAACGCGACGCGCGCCGCATGGGGGTGAACGTCGAGTTCATGCCCACCGGCATGCTCACCCTGATGGCCGGCTGGATCCGCACCGACGCCGACTACAAGAACCGCGACGAAGTGGCGGGGGCCTCCGGCACCGCGTATGGGCTGCTCTCGGCCGAATACGATTCCTACACCGGCGAAGTGGATTTCGTGCCGAACGAGCGGCTCGAGGTCAGCGCCTACTACACCCGCGAAGACAACCGCAGCACGACGCAGGCCTTCTCTGGCGGCATCACGCTGCTCAACCGCCTCACCTTCGAAGGCAGCGACGAAACCGACACCTTCGGCGCCGTCGCCACGGTGCGCCTCGTGCCCGACAAGTGGGCGGTGAAGTTCGACGCGCGCCGCCAGAAGCTGGATGGCCTGATGAACGTGAGCGGCGACCCCGCGGGCTCCTTCAGCGTGGCGCGCGCCGCCTACGGCGGCATCCAGGACATCAACAACTACAGCGACACCACGCTCAGCACCGTCAACGGCGAGGTGACCTTCGACGTCACGGCCGCCTGGGCCCTGCGCCTCGGCTACTGGTACGAAAAGTACGACTTCAGCGACGCGTTTTCGGCGGGCAACGACACCTACCCGCTGGCGGGCGCGTTCTTCCTCAAAGCCAACGACCAGGGCTACAAGGCGCATGTCGTCTACGCCCGGCTCGTCTATGGCTTCTGAGCACCGAGGCGGGGTGGGCACCTGGAGCCCATCCCGCTGTTCCTGCCGGCAATCGCCGTTTCGAGAGGTATCGTAGGGTCATGTATCGCCTTGCCATCGTCGCTCTTGCCGTCGTCGCCGCCGCCTGCGGCAGCAACCAGACACCCGCGCCTGCCGCCTCCGCGCCGGCCTCCACCCCCGCCGGTGCGCCGGCAGGAAGCGCCGCCGGCAGCACGGCCGGCGCCGACGCAGG
>CADEFD010000396.1 GCA_902826515.1 uncultured Acidobacteriota bacterium | reverse complement strand
CCATGATGATGACGGTCTTGCCGACGCCGGCGCCGCCGAACAGGCCGATCTTGCCGCCCTGCAGGTACGGCTCGAGCAGGTCGATGACCTTGATGCCGGTCTCGAACATCTTCAGTTCGGTGGACTGCTGCACGAGCGTCGGCGCGGGGCGGTGAATCGGCCAGTGTTCCTTCGACTGCACCGGACGGTCCGGAAAGTCGACCGGCTCGCCGAGCACGTTCAGCACGCGGCCGAGCGTTTCCGGGCCCACCGGCACCATGATCGGGCCGTTGGTGTCGATGGCGCGCATCCCGCGCTGCATGCCGTCGGTGGGCTTCATGGCCACCGCACGCACGCGGTTCTCACCGAGGTGCTGCTGCACTTCGACGACGACATCCATCGCTTCGCTGGTCGCGGTCTTCTCGGACACGACCCGGACGGCGTTGTAGAGCGCCGGGAGGGCGCCCTCGAACTCGACGTCCACCACGGGACCAATCACCTGAATGACCTTGCCGACGTTTTGCGTGTTCATAAGCTTGTGTCGCTACTGGCTGCGCCTAAGTGGCCTGCGCACCCGCGACGATCTCGATGATCTCGCGGGTGATGGCGGCCTGCCGCACCTTGTTCATGTAGAGCGTGAGCCGGTCCACCATTTCCTTGGCGTTGCGGGTGGCGGCGTCCATGGCGGTCATGCGCGCGGCATGTTCCGCGGCCGACGATTCGAGCAGCGCCCGGTTGACCTGCACCGCCACATGGAACGGCAGCAGCGTCTCGAGCAGTTCGCCCGGCGCCGGTTCGAAGAGATAGTCGGCGCCTTCGACCTTCTCGACCTCGAGCTTCGGAATCGGCAGCAGACGCTCGACGACGACGCGCTGCGAGATCACCGACCGGAACTCGTTGTAGACGAGGTAGACCGAGCTCACGTCCGGCCCGAGGAACTCCCTGATGCAGGTGTTGGCGATGGCCTGGGCGTGTTCCCACTTCACGTTCTGGAAGAGACCGACTTCTTCGTACTTCACGTCGAAGCCGCGGCGGTTGAAGAAGTCGCGGCTCTTGCGGCCGACGAGCGCCAGCGCCACTTCGCGGCCGGGTTCCGCCGGATGGTCGGCGATGTGCTGGGCCGTGGCCTTGATGACGTTGGTGTTGAAGCTGCCGCACAGGCCGCGATCGGCGCTGATGACGACGAGCAGCGTGCGCGCCGCCTGCGGATCGTCCCGCAGCAGCGGATGCGCCGCGGGATCGACGCGCGTCGCCAGGCTGTTGAACACGCGCAGCATCTCCTGCGCGTACGGCCGGCTGCGCACGATGCGTTCCTGCGCGCGGCGCAGCTTCGACGACGAGACCATCTTCATGGCCTTCGTGATCTGCTGCGTCGACTTGGTGGCGCGGACGCGGCGCCGGATGTCGATCAGTGACGGCATTTACGCGCGGGCTCCGGCGGCCGCGAACGTCTGCGTGAATTCCTTGAGCGCCGCATTCAGCTGCGCCTTGAGTTCGTCGTCGATGGTCTTCTTGGTCTTGATGGTGGTGAGCAGCGAGCCGAAGCGCGTGGCCATGAAGCGGAGCAGTTCCTCTTCGGCGCGGCGCACGTCGGCGACCGGGATGTCGTCGAAGTAGCCGTTCGTGCCGGCGTAGAGCGAGACGACCTGCTGTTCGACGGCGAGCGGACGGTACTGCGGCTGCTTCAGCAGCTCGACGAGGCGGGCGCCGCGGTTGAGCTGACGCTGCGTGGCCTGGTCGAGGTCGCTGCTGCCGAACTGCGCGAACGCCGACAGCTCGCG
>CADEFD010000395.1 GCA_902826515.1 uncultured Acidobacteriota bacterium | reverse complement strand
GTGCCGGAGTAGCTCAGCCGGTTAGAGCATGCGTCTCATAAGCGCAGGGTCGGCGGTTCGAGTCCGCCCTCCGGCACCAGCCTTCGCTCGCCCGCACCCGTCAGGCGAGCTACAGGCGCCACCTTTTTGACCACCCCTCTTCTCGACCGCGTGCGGCGGCACGTCGCCCGCCATCAGCTCTGGCCCCCCGGGGCCCGGGTGGTGGCCGCGCTGTCGGGCGGCTCCGATTCGGTGGCCCAGCTCCTGCTGCTGCGTGACCTCGCCGCCGCCGGCCACCTCGTGCTGGCAGGCGCCGCCCATCTCAACCACCAGCTCCGGCCCGAAGCGGTCCGCGACGAACAGTTCTGCCGGGCCCTCTGTGCCCGCCTCGGCGTCCCGCTGACGGTCGCCACGGCGCCGGTCGCAACGCTGGCCGCAGAGGCGCGCGTGTCAATCGAGGTGGCGGCGCGGCGCGCCCGCTACACGTTCCTCGAAGGCGCGCGGATCGCCAGCGGCGCGGCCGTCGTGGCCGTCGCGCACACCGCCGACGACCAGGCGGAAACCGTGCTGCTGCGGCTGCTGCGCGGCGCCGGTCCGCGCGGGCTGCGCGGCATCCTGCCGGTGCGCGGCACGGTGGTCCGGCCGCTCCTCGGCTGCACCCGGGCGGCGTTGCGTGCCGACGTGGAGCGGCGTGGCGAGACGTGGGTCGAAGACGCGACCAACGCCGACGTGACGCAGCCGCGCAACCGGGTGCGGCATGAACTCATGCCGCTGCTCGCGGCGCGGTTCCAGCCGGCGGTGACCCGCGTGCTGGCGCGGACGGCCGAGGTGGTCGCCGCCGATGATGCCCTCCTCGAAGAGCTGGCCGAGGCCGCCAGGTCCGGCGTCGTGTCGCCGGCCCCGCAGGGGCTCGCCCTCTCGACCGCCGCGCTGGCGCGGCTGCCGCTCGCGCTGGCCCGCCGCGTGGCCCGCCGCGCGCTCGAACAGGCGCACGCCCCGCATGCGCCGGATCTGGCCGATGTCGAGGCGCTCCTTGCCGTCTGCCGGCCCGGCGGTCCGGCCGCGGCGGAGCCCGCCGGGGTGCGAGTGGAACGTTTTTCCGAGGATGCTGTCTTATTGATCATGGCGCCGCGTGCGGCTGCGGCGACGGCCCTGCCGTCGCGACCGCTGCCGGTGCCAGGGTCGGTCGCGCTGCCGGAGCTGGGGCACGGCTGCCGCCTGACGGCCGAGGGGCCGATAAAGGCTCTGGAGGAGCCCGCGGACCTCCGCCGGCGTCTGATGGTGAAGAGGTCGGTGCCGGCGCCTCTCGTGGTGCGCGGGCGCGCGGCAGGCGACCGGGTGCGGCCGGCAGGCCTCGGCGGTTCGAAGAAGCTGCAGGACCTGCTGGTCGATCGGAAGGTCCCGCGCGCGGAACGTGACCGCGTGCCGGTCGTGGCGGATGCCACCGGCCGGATCGTGTGGGTCGTCGGGCATGCGGCGGACGCTGACGCCGTGGCCGCGGGCGACGAGGGCGACGTGATAGTCTTGACTTTTGACCAGCCGGCCCCGTCCGGCTCGGAGGGATCGTGAACTCCACCGCTAAGAGCCTCGTGTTCTGGTCCATCCTGTTCGTCGTCGGGCTCCTCGTGTGGAATTTTTCGTCGCGCCTGCAGCGCAGCGAGAACGCCGTCCCCTTCAGCGAGTTCGTCTCGTGGGTGGATGCCGGCCAGGTCCAGCGGGTCACGATCGTCGGCAACGACATCACCGGCGTGACCAAGGGCCTCGAGAACTTCCGCACCTACGCCCC
>CADEFD010000394.1 GCA_902826515.1 uncultured Acidobacteriota bacterium | reverse complement strand
GATCCGGAACATTCGATCCGAGGAGCCGCACGAGGCCGGCCGCGACAATCACCCCAAGGTTGGCGATGACGTCGTTCGTCGTGAAGATCCAGCTGGCTTTCATGTGCGCGCCGCCCTGGCGATGGCGCGCCAGCAGCCACATCGACGTGGCATTCGCCATCAAGGCTGCGAACGCGACGCCAATCATCAAAGTCGCTTCCGGTTCGCTGCCGAACACGAGTCGTCGGACCACTTCTGCCAAGGCGCCAGCGGCCAGAACTAACTGCATGATTCCGCTCAGACGAGCCGCTTTGAGCTGAGTCGCACGGGCTCGGTGAACACCGAACAACGCGATGGCATACACGGTGGCATCCGCGAACATGTCCAGGGAGTCGGCCAGCAGTGCGGACGAGTCGGCCAAGACGGCGCCGAACATCTCGCCGATGAACATGCCCGCGTTAATCGCGAGCACGATCTTGAGCGTGGTCGCCTCCTCCTGTGGTGAAGGCCCCGGCGCCGAGTCGGACTCAGAGGCGTCTACCGTGTCGAGGAGCCGGGAACCCAGGTTCAGGGACCGCAAGGCCGCATCGACGACATCTGGGGTGCCCTCGTGAACCACCGCCAGCCGTCGACTGGCGAAATCGGCGTCTACCGATCTCACCACGTCCAGTCCGGCCAACGCCATGCGAATGAGGCGTTCTTCAGCAGCGCAGTCCATCTTGGGAATCGCAAAGACGGTCTTCCGGCGCGGCGCCATCACTTGGTTGCCAGCTCAACGCCCCCGCGGCCGAACCACCAGACGTACAGCGCCGGCAAAACAAGCAGCGTGAGGGCCGTGGAGGTCACGAGGCCGCCGATCACCACGGTGGCGAGTGGGCGCTGGACTTCGGCTCCGGCCGTCGTCGACAGGGCCATCGGCAGGAAGCCCAGGCTGGCCACAGCCGCCGTCATCAGGACCGGTCGCAGGCGATCGAGGGCACCGTCCCGAACGGCCGCCATCGTGGAGGCCCCGGCGTGTCGCCGTTCGTTGATGAAGGCCAACATGACGACTCCGTTCAGCACCGCCACGCCCGACACGGCGATGAAGCCGACGCCTGCGCTCATCGAGAAGTTCAGACCACGCAGCAGCAGCGCGAGGACCCCACCTGTCACGGCAAACGGGATGCCGGTGAACACGAGGGCGGCCTGGGTCGCCGACTCGAACGTGACGAACAGAAGGAAGAAGATAAGCACGAAGGTGATTGGCACCGCGATCAGGAGCCGGTTCCGTCCACTCTCCAAGTTCTCCCAGAGCCCACCCCACCGCATCACATACCCTGTGGGAAGCGTCACGGCGCCAGCAACCGCGGCTTGTGCTTCTTCGACAAAGCTGCCGATATCGCGTCCTCGCACGTTCGTCTCAACGGTGATGCGCCGCTGGCCTTCTTCTCGACTCACCTCGACCGGCCCCTCGACTCTCGAGATGCGTGCGAGCTGCGCGAGCGGAATGGCCTGGCCGTTCGGCGCACTCACCAGTAGTTCGCCAAAATCCGCTTCCTCTTCCCGAATCTCAGGCGGCAGACGGACGACGAGTTCGAAACGCCTGACGCCCTGCATGATTCGGGTCGCCTCGGTGCCGGCGATCGCTGTCTGCACAAGCTCCTGTACGTCAGCGACGTTGATGCCATAGCGGGCGATGGCGTCGCGGTCGATGGCGATCTGCAGCATGGGTAGCCCGGTCACCTGTTGAACCCGCACATCGCCGGCGCCGTCGATGCCGCTTACGACGCGCGCCGTGTCGTCGGCCG
>CADEFD010000393.1 GCA_902826515.1 uncultured Acidobacteriota bacterium | reverse complement strand
GGAGGCCGGCGGGAATCCAGAGCAGCGTCAGATCTTCCATGCCCGAAATTGTAGCCCATGTGTCCGGCCGTCCGCAGCGGACACCGCCGCCCCTGGCCCGCTAGCGCCGGCGCAGCGTGGTGGCCAGACTGAGCGCCGCGTAGACCTCCCCGTCCTTCGACGGATCGTCCAGATATCGCGCCACCGTCACGTTGACGGCCGGGCGATTCAGCCACCACCAGCGTCCGTCCGACTGCAGGGTGACCAGCGCGCCGGCCCGGCGGACCCGGTTCAGGCGGCGGCCTTCCACCTGCTGGTCGGTCAGCATCGCACCCACGCCAAGACGGGCGGCGGCGGCCGTCACGTGTTCGTAGAGGAGCACGCTGCGGGCGGCGTAGAGCACCGTGCCGTCCGTGCGCAGCACCGTGTCGCGCGTGGGCTCGTAGAACCACGGGCCGGCGGCCGATGACGTCCACCGCTCGACGTCGCCGGAGGCGAGCGCCACGAGATGGCCGGCCCGCAGGCGCAGCGTCGGCGTGGCGTAGAGGCGCAGGGTGCGGCCGGCGGCGGCGCCGCCGCGGTCGCGGCGCGTGTCGTTGTCGAACGGCACGTCCTGCGCGGCGAAGCTCATGAGGGAGTCGAAGGTGCCGAAGAACTGCGACGGTTCGATACCGGCGCGCAGCGACACGATCGACAGCGGCGCATACTGGCCCCACACGCCGAGACGCGCGTACGACGGACTCGCGGCGGCCTGCGTGCCGAACGAGAGGTGGGCGTCGGCGGTAAGCGGCGAGGCGCCCGGGTGGAGCAGCCGGCGCCGGGTCCACTCGACCGACTGCTGCAGTCCCGCGTTGTTGAGCGACGTCGCGAGCTGCGCCCGCACCTCGGTGGTCACCGGCGACACGGGCGCCCCGTCCAGGGGCCGCACCCCCTGTCCGGCGGCCGGCAGCACCAGCGCCACGACCAGACTTGCGGCAACGGGAAGGACACGGCGGGTCGCAACCATCGGAGCACCCTCCGTTCCGACGAGGTGCACCAAACGTGCCGCGGCGCCGCCTCGGCTTTGGCCGCGGTTTGACGTGTTCTTCCGGGGCGCCGGCGGTGGCCGCGAAGAATTCACCGGGCAGAAAAAGAAAGGGCCGGTGCGCGTGAGCGCCCGGCCCTTCGTGTTCTTCCGAGCCCCGGGACCTGAGTCCCGAGCCCCGCGTTACGTACGGCCTTCGAGGAAGGCCCGCAGCTTGCGGCTGCGCGACGGGTGCCGCAGCTTGCGCAGCGCCTTGGCCTCGATCTGGCGGATGCGCTCGCGGGTGACGGCGAAGTTCTGGCCGACTTCCTCGAGCGTGTGCTCCGAGCCCTCGCCGACGCCGAAGCGCAGCTTGATCACGCGCTCCTCGCGCGGGGTCAGCGTCTTCAGCACCGATTCGGTCTGCTCGCGCAGGTTCAGGTTGATGACCGCGTCCGACGGCGAGACCGCCGAGCGGTCTTCGATGAAGTCGCCGAGGTGCGAATCTTCCTCTTCGCCGATCGGCGTTTCGAGCGAGATCGGCTCCTGCGCGATCTTGAGGACCTTGCGGACCTTCGAGACCGGGATGTCCATCCGCCGCGCGATCTCTTCCGAGGTCGGTTCGCGGCCGAGCTCCTGCACCAGCGCGCGCGAGGTGCGAATGAGCTTGTTGATCGTCTCGATCATGTGGACCGGGATGCGGATCGTGCGCGCCTGGTCGGCGATGGCGCGCGTGATCGCCTGGCGGATCCACCACGTGGCGTAGGTCGAGAACTTGTAGCCGCGGCGGTACT
>CADEFD010000392.1 GCA_902826515.1 uncultured Acidobacteriota bacterium | reverse complement strand
TACTCCAGCTTCTCGAGCTGCGCCATCCGCTCGTCGTACTCGACGCCGTCGGCTTTCATCTCGGCCACCGCCCGCCCCTTGATGCGATCGAGCTGCCGGCGCAGGATGAGCTCGGGGTTCTCGAGGATCGACTCGACCAGCGTGAGCAAGTCGAGCGCGTAGGTCGGCGAGTCGGCGTCGAGGAGCGGGATCGTCTCGATGAGGTACAGCGACAGCGCGTGGTCCATCGAGAAGTCTTCCTGCAGGTCCACGTTCACGCGCAGGTGCGACCCGGTGGCGTCGTCGTCCACGAACTCGACGATGCCGCGGTGCACGAGGGCGCGGAAGAGCTGCCAGGCGCGGCGCCGGTGTTTCGCCTTCTGCACCGGCGTCTCGTGGCTGTCGCGAATGAGGCGCCGCATGGCCGTGCAGCCGTCGCCGCGGCGGCTGAGCACGTTGAGCAGGGTGCCGTGCGTGACCTCGAAGCGCGACACGAGCGGTTCGGGCGGCGCGGTTGTGAGCCGCGTGTAGACGTTCAGATCCCAGTCCACGTAGTTGAACTCGGGCGGTTTGCGCTTCACCACCTTGCGGCCGTCGCGGGCGGCCTTTTCGGCCAGTCGCAGGTTCTCGATGACGTGCTCCGGCGCCTGCACCACGACGAAGCCGCGATCGTCGAAGCCCTTGCGGCCGGCCCGGCCGGCGATCTGATGGAAGTCGCGCGCGGCGAGCCGCGAGGTCTTCTGCCCGTCGAACTTGCAGAGCTTCGTGAGCACCACCGTGCGAATGGGCACGTTGATGCCGGCGCCGAGGGTGTCGGTGCCGCAGATGACGCGCAGCAGCCCGAGCTGCGCGAGCTGCTCGACGAGCACGCGATACTTCGGCAGCAGGCCGGCATGGTGCAGGCCGATGCCGTGGCGCAGCCACTTGCGCACCGACGGCCCGTACGGGCTCGAGAAGTCCACGCCCTCGATGCGGGCGGCGATTTCGTTCTTCTGTTCCTTGGTGGCGATCTTGAGGCTGGTGAAGTCCTGCGCGCTCGCCGCCGCTTCCGCCTGCGTGAAATGCACGACGTAGGCCGGCGTGCGGCCTTCTTCCACCAGCCGCTCGATCGTGTGGGCGAGCGGGATCTCCGCGTAGGAGTATTCGAGCGGCACGGGCCGTTCGGCGGACTTCACCGTGACACTCGGGCGGCCCGTCAGGTCCGTGAGCACGCGTTCGAAGAACGAGGTGTCGCCGAGTGTGGCCGACATCAGCAGGAAGCGTGTCTGCGGCAGCGTGAGCAGCGGCGTCTGCCACGCCACGCCGCGATCGCGGTCGGCGTAGTAGTGGAACTCGTCCATCACGACGTGCTGCACGTCGGCGTCTGACCCTTCACGCAGCGCCATGTTGGCGAGCACTTCGGCCGTACAGCAGAGGATCGGCGCCTCGCGGTTCACCGAGGCGTCGCCCGTCGAGAGGCCCACCATCTCGGGGCCGAACTCGCGGCAGAGCGCCATCCACTTCTCGTTCACGAGCGCCTTGATCGGGCAGGTGTAGACGGCGCGCTGGCCGCGGGCGAGCGAGGCAAAGAGCAGCGCCGAGGCCACGAGCGACTTGCCGGAGCCCGTGGGCGTATTGAGGATGACGTTCTGCCCGTCGAGCAGCGCGAGGATCGCTTCCTCCTGCGCCGGGTAGAGCGACAGCCCGCGATCTTCCACGTATTCGAGGAAGCGGTCGAGCAGGTCGTCGCTCGGGGCATCCCGGCGCGACGGCAGCAGATCGAAAAGTGAGGATGACACCTGCCGTCAACCTTAGCGCATCGGCC
>CADEFD010000391.1 GCA_902826515.1 uncultured Acidobacteriota bacterium | reverse complement strand
CCACGCAGGTGGAAGTGCGGCTGGAAGTTGGTGATCATCGTGTTTTCCTTGAGCACCGTGAAGCCCTCGGTGTAGGCCACCGAGTTGGGCGGGATGTCGAGGAACTCGCGCTCACGCAGGCCGGTGAAGCCAATCAGGTAGCTGCGCTTCTTCGGCTCCTGCCCCTTCGGGTAGAACCACAGGCCGATCTCCGAGCCGCCCGCGATCTCTTCGCCCACCGCGTGCAGGTGCTGGTCCCACGAGATCTTCTCGCCGGGCACGATCAGCTTGCCGGTGCCGTCGGCGAACTTGTCGTAGCCCTTGCCGATCGCCCATTCCATCAGCTGCGGGCGGCGCGCCAGCAGGTCTTCACGCGACTGCGGCCCCGAGATGCCGAAGGTGGCCGTGCCGGTGTTGACGGCTTCCGGGTCGTTCTCGAGCACGAGGTAGGCGATCGAGTGGTGCAGGATCTTGCGCGCCTTGAGGTTGGTGGGCCGAATCTCGACCATCTTCACCCAGCGGGGTTCGGTGATCGGAATGTCGGTCATCGGGCGGTACCAGACGTCCTGGCCCACGGCCGGCATCTTGTACTCCGACGACTTGATGACGACGTCGGGCGGACCGAAGCCGTCCATCACACCCTGCCACTCGTTGTTCGTGACGAGCGGCTTGGCGGGCGGCAGATCCTTCGGGTCGCCCTGCGGCGCGCCGGCATCCACCCACTTCACGATCGTCTCGATCTGGGCGTCGCTGAGCGACATGTCGTTCTTGAACTTCTGCACGCCGACCGACTGGTCGATGTGCCAGGGCGGCATCTGCTTGCGCGCGACGCGGTCCTTGATCGAACGCGCCCACGGACGCGCCTGCTGGTAGGTGACGAGTGACATCGGCGCGATCGACTCGGGCTGATGGCACGCCTGGCACTTGGCCTGGAAGATCGGCGCGATGTCCTTCGAGAACGTCGGCGATGCGCCGGCATTCTGCGCCGCCGCCGGCAGCGCGCTGGCCGCGAGCATGCCCAGCACGCCCGACAGCACCCACGGATTCATACGACGCATGTCCCGCCTCCCTCGACTGGCAGAAAAATTTCGCAACCGTCGCGGACTATTCCCCGCTCATCCCCGGGATTCTAGTCAGTTGTCCCGCTGGTTGCAATCAGGTACACGCATGGACCTCCGGAGGCGTGTCCGGGCACGAACCGGCTGCACGGAACCCGGCGTCCCGGCACATCCGCCGCGGGCGGAGCCCGGGCGCGGGCGCCTTGAGGCCGGCGCGGATGCCCGGCCATAATCGGGCCGCGCCTCCGGCCCGACCCAGTGTCCTCACATCCCTCCCGTCCCAGCCGCCCCCCCGCCGGGGTGCCAGCGCCGATGCCCGACGCCCCGTCCGACCCGGCGCCCCGGGTCCCGGCCAGGCACGTCGCGCTGGTGTTCGGGGCGGCCCTCGCCGTGCGCCTGCTGCATCTCTGGCAGATGGCGGGCACGCCGTACTTCACGGTGCTCATGGGCGATGCCCGTGGCTACGACCAGTGGGCCCGGCGCCTCGCCGCCGGCGACTGGATCGGCACCGACGTCTTCTACCAGGCGCCGCTCTATCCCTATTTCCTCGGCGTGGTCTACGCGGTGGCTGGTGCGGACCCGGGCACGGCGCGGCTGGTGCAGGCCGCACTCGGCGCGGCGTCTGCGGCGCTGCTGGCGGTGAGCGCGGCACGGCTCTTCGGGGCGCGCGCCGGCCTCATCGCCGGGCTCGCGCTGGCACTCTACGCGCCGGCGATCTTCCTCGACAGCCTGCTGCAGAAGTCGGTGCTCGACG
>CADEFD010000390.1 GCA_902826515.1 uncultured Acidobacteriota bacterium | reverse complement strand
TGCTGATGCGCGCCGGTCTCTACAGCAACGGCGTGCGCCTGCTGCCGCCGCTCACGATGCCGGAAGACATGCTGCGCGAGGCCCTCGACGCCCTCGGCCAGTCGGTGGCCGTCGTGTCGGAGCGGCTGGCGGCCTCGGCGGCGGCCACGCGCGCGACCGCCGGCTAGCGCTCCGCGCTGCGGACTTTTCCCGCGACCGCGAGCGCGCGTTCCCGCACAGGGCGCCAGTCAGGCTCGCGATCCGCCGGCCAGCGGGCACCTCGGCCGTGGTCGCGAACTTGCTGCCTCCTGGTGTGGAACGTGACGGGCGCGGTCCACGGAACGGACCACCCGCACGATTCCCAGGGAGTCCGCCATGTCCACCTCGCTGCAGCACGCTCTCACCCGCGCCGTCCTGATGACGGCGTGCGCTGCGGTCTTCACAGGCACCGCGGCCGCGCAAAGCCACTACGAAGGGGCGATCGGCCCCGGCTCCTCCTACGAAATCGACGTGCCCGCCGTCTGGAACGGCGATCTCGTCCTCTATGCCCATGGCATCGTCCAGGCGTCGCAGCCGGTCGTGCCGCCGAGCAGCCAGGATGGCTATGCGGCCATTCGCGCCGCCCTGCTCGGCAAAGGGTATGCGGTCGCGGCCTCGAGCTACTCGAGCAACGGCTGGGCGCTCGGCGACGCCGTGCGCCGCACGCATCAACTGAGCGGCATCTTCAAGTCCAAGATCGGCGCGCCGGCCCGCACGCTGCTGGTCGGCCACTCGATGGGCGCGCTGGCCATCGCGAAGATGGCCGAGGCCTATCCGGGGCAGTACGACGGCGCCCTGCCGATGTGCGGCCCGCTCGGCGGCGCCCTCACCGAAGTCCAGTACGCGGGTGATGCCCGCGTGACCTTCGACTACTACTTCCCTGGCGTGCTGCCCGGAGGTCCGTTCGACGTGCCGGAAGGTCTTCCGTACGAGTCGAACCCGCCGAGCCCGCTCTTCCTGCAGGTCTACGGGGCGCTGCTCTCGAATCCCGCGAAGATGCAGCAGTGGGCGCTCGCCGCGAAGCTGCCGTTCGCCTCGTCCGCCGAACTCGGCAACTCGGCGTTCTACGTGGTGGGTTTTGTGTGGCGGTATACCAACGACCTCATCGCGCGCGTCAACGGCAAGCTGCCGTACGACAACCGCGACACCGTCTATCAGGTGAACGCCACCGCCGATCCGGCCGTGAACGCCGCGTTGAGCGCGCAGCTCAATGCCGGCGTGGCCCGCTTCGATGCCGACCGCGCCGCGCTCAACTACTACGAGCGCAACTACCAACCCGACGGCGGCATCGGCTTCCCCGTCGTGACGCTGCATACGCTGCGTGACCCGGCGATCCCGTATGCGCACGAGAACCAGTACGCGGCGCTGGTCGCCGCGGCCGGACGGTCCGACTGGCTCGTGCAGCGCGCCGTCAACCGCTGGGGCCACTGCACGATGACGACGAGCGAAGTGCTGGACGCGTTCACGGCGCTCGAAACCTGGGTGCAGACCGGCCAGCGCCCCTAGTCCATCGGCCCGGGCGGACCCGTGGGTTCCGCCCGGGCGATCCCGCGGCCTCCTGCCTGGCCGCGCCGCGCACCACACACCTGGCATAACATCGGACGCGGCCGTCCCCGCGGGATGCGCCACGACGCCATGACGCCCCCTCTCGTACTCCGCAACGCCCGCGTGTGGCCGGGCGCGGGTCTGCCCGCGGCTACCACCATCGCCATCCGCGACGGTCGCATCGCCGCCGTGGGTGACGACCGCGTGGCGGCGGCCGCCGGCCCCGGCGCGCG
>CADEFD010000389.1 GCA_902826515.1 uncultured Acidobacteriota bacterium | reverse complement strand
CGCGGGCCTTTGGAGCCCGTATTCGAAGGTTCGAATCCTTCCGCCCCAACCAACTACTCAATCTGTTGTCCGCTTCACGGGAAGCGGACCGTAACGACGGTTCATGCCACAGGCGATGCCACAGACGGGATTCGGGGATCTGAAAGTGTTCGCCGGCAGTGCGCACCCGCGCCTGGCCCGTGAGATCGCCCAGTTCCTGGGAGTGCCCCTCGGACAGGCCCGGCTGCGGCGGTTCCCCGACACGGAAGTCTCGTTCCAGATCGACGAGAACATCCGCGGCACAGACATCTTCATCGTGCAGCCCACGTGCGCGCCGGTCGATGAACATCTCGTCGAGATGCTCATCATGATCGACGCCTTCCGGCGCTCGTCGGCGGCACGCATCACGGCCGTGATTCCGTACTACGGCTACGCCCGCCAGGACCGCAAGGACAAACCGCGCGTGCCGATTTCGGCCAAGCTCGTGGCCAACGTCATTGCCGCCGCCGGCGCCCACCGCGTGCTCACGATGGACCTGCACAAGGCGCAGATCCAGGCGTTCTTCGACATCCCGGTGGATCACCTGTTCGCGGCGCCGGTCATCATCGACCACCTGTCGCGCCAGGACCTGAAGAACCTGTCGATTGTCGCGCCCGATGCCGGCGGCGCCGAACGCGCCCGCGCCTATGCAAAGCGCCTCGGCGCGGAACTGGCCGTCATCGACAAACGGCGCAGCGAAGACGGCACCGCCGAAGTGATGAACGTCATCGGCGACATCCGCGGCCGCACCTGCGTGATTGCCGACGACATCATCGACACCGCCGGCACCATCCAGAAGGCGGCGCAGGCCCTCAAGGATTCGGGCGCCGAACGCGTGCTCGCGTGCGCGGTGCACGGTGTGCTCTCGGGGCCGGCCATCGACCGCATCGAGAAGTCGCCGATCGACAAGCTCATCGTGACCAACACGATTCCGCTCGAAGAGAAGCGCGCGCGCTGCGAGAAAATCGTCGAGTTGTCGGTGGCGCGCCTGCTCGGGCAGGCCATCCGCAGCATTCACGAAGAGACATCAGTGTCATCCCTGTTCGTCTGACGACGAACGGAGACGGCGGGGCTAGGGGCTCGGGGCTAGGGCAAGGAAAAAGGTCATGGAAGCGACACTCGCGGCAGTGAATCGGACGGGGAAGGGCAAGAACGAGGCGCGGCGCCTGCGCGCGTCGGGCCAGGTGCCCGCGGTGGTCTACGGCGCCCAGAAGGCCGGCGACGCCATCGCGCCGGTGCAGATCGCCGTCAGCCCGAAGGAGATGATGCGCATCCTCCATTCGGCGTCGGGTGTGAACACGCTCATCACCCTGAACGGGCCCGGTGAGAGCACCCAGAAGGTGCTCGTCCGCGAGTTCCAGCTCGACCCGGTCACCCAGGCGCTGCTCCACGCCGACTTCTACCGCGTCAACCTCGAGAAGAAGATCTCGGTCAAGGTGCCGGTCGTGCTGCACGGTGAGCCGAAGGGCGTGAAGAACCAGGGCGGCATCCTCGAGTTCCTGCACAAGGAAGTCGAAGTCGAGTGCCTCCCGACCGCCATTCCCGAGCACATCGACCTCGACGTGGCCGAACTCGAACTGGGCCAGGCCGTCTACGTGCGCGACCTGGCGGCCAACGCCTCGTGGTCGCCGCTGAGCGACCTCGACCTGATGCTCGTCCACATCGTCAACCTGAAGGCGTCGGCGGAACCGGCGGCGGAAGGTGCGGCCACGCCGGCGGCGGCGGCCGAGCCCGAAGTGATGAAGAAGGGCAAGACCGACAAGGACGGCGACGAGAAGGACAAGCCGAAGAAGT
>CADEFD010000388.1 GCA_902826515.1 uncultured Acidobacteriota bacterium | reverse complement strand
TTCCACAGCTTCAGCACCGCCACCATCACGATGATGCAGGTGAGCGAGCTGAGGATGTCCGTAAGCTCCGGGCCCATGTAGTTCGAGACGAAGAACTGCATGCCGGCAAACGACACGCCGCAGGCGATGATCGCGGGGAGCACTTCCATCGCCCGCGCCCAGCCGGCCATCACCACGACGAGGTAGCCGGGGATGATGATCGAGATGAGCGCGCACATGCGGCCCACCATCGCCGAGAGCGGCAGCACGGGCAGTCCGGTGACGGCGGCGAGCGTCGTGACCGGAATGCCGATCGACCCGAACGCCACCGGTGCCGTATTCGCGAGCAGGCAGATGCCGGCGGCGTAGAAGGGATTGAAGCCGAGCCCGGCGAGCATCGCGCCAGAGACGGCCACCGGCGCGCCGAAGCCCGCCGCTCCTTCGATGAACGCGCCGAACGAGAAGGCGATGAACATCGCCTGCAGCCGCCGGTCGTCGGTGAGGCTGCCCACCGAGTCCTTGATCACCTCGAACTTGCCGGTGTCCACCGCCAGGCGGTAGAGCATGATCGACGAGAACACGATCCACGCAATCGGGAAGATGCCGTAGGCGGCGCCGTAGAGCGTCGAGATCACGGCCAGCCCGGCCGGCATGCCGTAGACGAGCACCGCGATCACGAAGGCGGTGAGCAGTCCGCTCAGTGCCGCTTTCCACGCCGGGGCCCGCCAGACACCGAGCATCAGGAAGAGCACCACGATGGGAAGGGCGGCGACGGGCGCCGAGAGAGCGAGGCTGCCGCCGAGCGGCTCGTAGTTGTGCGTCCACATAAATGAGGGGCCCGAGAGTCCCGTCGCTTATAGCACAGGCCGCACGTCGGCTCGTGGCACAATGCGACCGCGCCCATGTCCACCCCCCAGCCCGAGCCCTGGCTGCGAGGTCCCCTGCCGGGGATTCCCGCACTGCTGCAACCTGCCGCGCACGCCTTCGTGATGGCGCGTGAGGATGTCGAGGCCGCGGTGCGCGGCCTGTCAGCTGCTGAGGCGTGGATGGCGCCGCCCGGCGTCACGTCCATCGGCTTCCACGTCGCCCATCTGAGCGGCAGCACCGATCGTCTGCTGACGTACGCGCGCGGCGAGGCCCTCGACGACGCGCAGAAGCAGGTGCTCGGCCGCGAGCGGATGCTGGCGGTGGAGCGTCCGCCGATCGAGACGCTGCTCGCCACGTGGCTCGCCACCGTGGACCGCGCGCTCGCTCAGCTCGCGGCCACGCCCGAGACCGCGCTCGGTGATGCCCGGGCCGTGGGCCGCGCGCAGTTGCCGTCCACGGTGTTCGGGCTCATCTTCCACGCCGCCGAACACGCCTCGCGCCACACCGGACAGATCGTGACCACCGCGCGTCTCGTGCGTGCCATCACGGAGGCGCAGGCGTCGTGAGCCAGGGGCCGCCGTCAGGCGTCCCCGAGTCCGCGCCGTCGCCGTCTGCCCCGGCCGTCCGCTGGGGCGCGCGTTTCTCGCCCCAGGTGCTGGTGCTCGTGGCCACGCTCGCCTTCGCCTCGCGTCCGCTCAAGGGCGCCATCATCGCTGGCGTGTTCTGGTGGTGGGGCGACACCTACCAGCAGGTCGAGTTCGTGATGGACGACGCGCAGGTGAACGACGGCTACCCCTTCATCGACGGGCACGTGGAGGGCACGACGGACGTCACCCGCATCACCGGCATGATGGTGGGGGACGCCGTAGCGCCCGACGGCGCGCCCGGTGAAGTGTTCGCGCCTGGCCGGCGCGTACGGATCTGGCGCTCGCCCACCGCGCCAGACTTCGGCGTGGAAGGGGCGTCGGTCAACGA
>CADEFD010000387.1 GCA_902826515.1 uncultured Acidobacteriota bacterium | reverse complement strand
CGATCGAGGCCAGCGCGCACATGCCCAGCGTGAGCACGAAGAGCGCCGCCACCAGCCACGGCGGTACGAGGATGGCCGTGGTGCCCTGCTGACTGCCGGCCGCGACGGCGAGCGCGATCGCGATGCCGGCCACGTAGCCGAGCGCGCCGCTCGTGAGCGCCTGCTGCAGGATGACGCCGTAGATGAAGCCGTTGGTCGCCCCCATCGCCTTGAGCGTGCCGAACTCGCGGATGTGATCGACCGTGGCGGCATAGATGGTCTGTGCGACCACGACTACACCGACGATGATGCCGAGGGCCGCGGCGATGAGCACGGTGATGCCGGCGCCGGTGCCGAACATCCAGTAGTTCTGCTGGCGGCGGCTCCATTCGGCCGTGGTGTGCACGTCCACATCGCGCAGCTGTTTGGCAAGTGCCGTGCGCACGGCGGCGATGTCCGCGCCGGGCCTGACGGAGACGAGCAACGCCAGCACCTGGTCTTCACGCAGGCCGAAGTAGTTCTGCGCGTTCTTGAACGAGGTGAAGACCGGCGGCGCCGTGGTGAAGGTGCGGATGCCGCGCGTGAAGCCGACGACCCTGGCGCGGTAGCCGCCGATCTCCGCCGTCTGTCCGAGGTGGGTCACGCCGAGCTTGTCCGCGTACAACTCGTCGACGAAGACCGTGTCGGCCTGTTCGAGGGCGCGCACGTCGCCGGCGACGACGTTCCACGGCCGGCCGAGCACACCCGCGGGTTCGAAGCCCACGAGCAGCACACTTTCCTGGGCGCCATCGGGCCGCTTCCACTGGCCGAACTGCACCACCCGCTTCTCGACGCGGGCGACGCCGGGCGTCGCCATCGCGCGGAAGGCCTGCTGCTCGCCGAACGGCGTCACGCCTTCGAGATGGGTGGCGCCGGTCGAGACCACCCACAGGTCCGCGCCCGAGTGATCGATGACGTCGGCTGTCGCGGCGGTGAAGCCGAGGAACAGTCCGAGCTGCACGGCGGCGAGCACGACCGAGAACACGATGCCGGTGAGCGTCACGGCGAAGCGCACGCGGTCGTGGAACAGGTTCTTGCGGGCGAGGGACGCCATGCGCTTATGTTTCCTGTGTAAACATTGATAACCGTATCATGTGTCTTGTGTCAACATCGCATGGGACGCGGCGGCGGCCGGGAAGGTTCCCGCGGGCCCGCAAGGCGGCGCCGCGGCGCGCCAGCTACCACCACGGCGATCTGCGCGAGGCGCTCCTCCGGGCGGCGGTGGAACTGGTCGAGGAACAGGGCCCTGACGGCTTCACCCTGCGCGAAGCGGCCCGCAAGGTCGGCGTGACGCACACGGCGCCCTACCGCCACTTCGCCGACCGCGACGCGCTGCTCGTCGCAGTGGCGGAGGAAGGGTTTCAGGGGCTGCATGCCGCGGCGATGGCGCGGCTCACGGGCCTGACGGATCCGCGGCAGCGCCTGCAGGCGCTCGGCATCGCCTATGTCGAGTACGCCGTCGCGCACCCGTCACACTTCCGCGTCATGCACGGCGGCATCGCCGACGCCTGCAGCGACCCGGCGTTCGTGCAGGCGAAGACGGCGACCTTCGGCCTGCTGCTCGAGATCGTCGGCGCCTGTGAAGAGGCCGGTTTTATTCCCGCCGGCTCGGTGCCGCGTTACGCGCTCTCCGCGTGGGCGACCGTGCATGGCCTGGCCGACCTGCTGATGAGCGGCGCGGCCGATCGCATGGGCCTCGCCGACGGCTCGGTCGAGGACATCGCCCGGCAAGTGACCGCCAACGTCATCAGCGGTCTGAAGACGCCGTAAGCCTGGTCGCGCCTCAGCGCACCACGACCACCGACTCGTTCGACGCCGGTCCCGTCTGCCCGCAGGTGCTGC
>CADEFD010000386.1 GCA_902826515.1 uncultured Acidobacteriota bacterium | reverse complement strand
CGTTCAGCGCGATGAGGTCGTCGAGACGCTGCGGCTTCGACTTGCGCAGCAGCTCCCGCATGCCCGAGCTCTCGAACTGGAAGATGCCGAAGGTCTGCCCGTCGCAGAACACCTGATAGGTCCTGGGGTCATCGAGCGGCACGCCGTCGATGTCGAGGACGACGTCTTCGGTGCGCTTGATCTCAGCCAGCGCGTCCTGGATGAGCGTCAGCGTGCTCAGGCCCAGGAAATCCATCTTCAGGAGGCCGACACGTTCGACCTCCTTCATGGCCCACTGGGTCGTGATTTCGTCGCGGTTGCTCTTGTAGAGCGGCGCGTAGTCGGTGATGGGCCCCGGCGCGATGACGACGCCGGCGGCATGGACGCCGGCGTTGCGCGACATGCCCTCGAGGCGCTGCCCCATGTCGAGCACGTCCTTGACACGCGGATCCTTGTCGCGCATCTCACGCAGCACCGGGTTCTCGGTGAGCGCCTTGGCGAGCGTCATGTCGAGGGCGGGCGGGATCTGCTTGGCGATGCGATCGACATCGGCGTAGGCCATGTCGAGCACGCGGCCGACGTCGCGGATGACGGCCTTGGCCTTCATCGTGCCGAACGTGATGATCTGCGAGACGTTCTCGCGCCCGTACTTGCGGGTGACGTAGTCGATGACCTCGCCGCGGCGCCGTTCGCAGAAATCGACGTCGATATCGGGCATCGACACGCGCTCGGGGTTCAGGAAGCGCTCGAACAGCAGGTCGTAGTCGATCGGGTCGACGTCGGTGATGCGCAGGCAGTAGGCCACGAGGCTGCCGGCGGCTGAGCCGCGGCCGGGGCCCACCGGGATGCCGTGTTCGCGGGCATACCGGATGAAATCCCACACGATCATGAAGTACCCGGTGTACCCCATGCGCTTGATCATGGCGATCTCGTAGTCGAGTCGCGCGTCGTACTCCTCGAGCCCGTGGCGCAGCTTGCCGTCGGCCGCGAGCTGGCGCAGCCGCGGCAGCCGGTCGGCGTAACCCTGGCGCGAGACATGCTCGAAGTAGTCGTCGAGCGTGTATTCCGACGGCACCTCGAACTTCGGCACGTGCAGCGTGCCCGAGGGGATCACCACGTTGCAGCGCTCGGCGATGGCGAGCGTGTTGCGCATGGCCTCCGGGTAGTCGCCGAACACCGTGGCCATCTGCGCGGCGGTCTTCAGGAAGAACTGGTCGCCGTGATACTTGAGCCGCTTCTCGTCGTGCACCGACTTGCCCGTGCCGATACAGAGCAGCAGGTCGTGCGGCTTGCTGTCGTGCTGGTGCAGGTAGTGCACGTCGTTGGTCACGACGAGCGGCATGTTCAGGTCGCGGGCGATCGGCAGCAGGCCGTTGTTGACGATGCGCTGCTCCTCGATGCCCTGGTACTGCATCTCGAGGAAGAAGTTGCCGGCGCCGAGGATGTCGCGATAGGTGGCGGCCGCCGCCAGCGCGCGCTTGGCGTGTTCGGTGCGGATCTCGCTCGCCACTTCCCCCTTGAGGCAGCTGCTCAGGCCGATGAGACCCTCGCTGTGCTGCGCCAGGATCTGCTTGTCGATGCGCGGCTTGTAGTAGAAGCCCTCGGTGTAGCCCGACGACACCAGCTTGATGAGGTTCTTGAAGCCGGTCTCGTTCTCGGCGAGCAGCACGAGATGGTTGGCGGTTTCGCCGGGCGTGCCCGACTTGTCGCGGCGGTCGCCCGGCGCGACGTAGACCTCGCAGCCGAGAATCGGGTTGATACCGCGCCTGCGCGCCGCGTCGTGGAAGACCACCGACGAGAACATGTTGCCGTGTTCGGTCACGGCGAGCGCGGGCATCTTGAGCGCCGCCGCCTGGTCGAGCAGCTCGTCGATGCGGCAGGCGCCGT
>CADEFD010000385.1 GCA_902826515.1 uncultured Acidobacteriota bacterium | reverse complement strand
CCTCGCCATCCGCGCGTTCCACCGCAGTGCGTATCTCTATTACGCGACGCACGTGGCGCGCGGACCGCTCATGCGGGTGGTGGCCCGGGCGCTGGCGCCGCAGCTGCCGACCGCCGCCATCAACGCCATCAACAAATCGCTGGCCGGATTCAGTGCCGAGGAGCATCAGCTGCTCAACACCCTGCTCGGCCGCATGATCGACAACCTCAGGTAGTTCCCATGATTCACACCCCTCGACAAGCGGTCGTGCCGAGCGCCAGGCGGCTTGGAACCGTGGTCGCCGCAAGCACCGTGCTGCTGCTCGCCGCCTGCACTGCGCATGCCCCGTTGAAGGCCCTGCCGGACAAGCCTGCAGACTCACTGGCTTTCGCCCGCACTGTCGGCAACGCGCAGGGACAGTGGCCCGAACGCGAATGGTGGAATGTCTACGGCGATGCGCAACTCGCCAGCCTCATCAAGGAAGGCCTCGCGGCGAATCCGGACATGGACGCAGCACTCGCACGCATCCAGGCGGCGGACGCACGCGCTGCGGGCACGCGCGCACCGCTCATCCCGACCCTCGAAGCGAACGTCAGCTCGCAGCGCACGCTGTTCAGCGAGAACGGCTTCCTCCCGCCTCCGATCGGTGGATCCACCATCTGGCAGAACAAGGCGTCGCTCGACCTGCGCTGGGAACTCGATTTCTGGGGCAAGCACAAGTCCGCGCTTGCGGGTGCGTTGCGCGACACCGCGGCCGCCAGCATCGACAAGGAGAGCGCCGAACTCGCGCTCAGCACCTCCATCGCCCGACGCTACGTCGAATGGCAGCGCATCGAGGAGCAACTTGAAATCGGCCGTGCCCTGGTCAAGCAGCGCGAGAGCCTGCTCGGCCTGACGCAGAAGCGGGTGACCGCAGGCCTCGACTCCAACGTCCAGCTGCGCTCGGCGGAAGCGGCCGTGCCGGACACCCGGGCCGACATCGCGGCACTTGAGACCCAAGCCGCGATCGCGCGCATCGAACTCGCGGCCCTGGTGGGCGCGGGCCCTGATCGCGGTCTCGACCTGGCGCGCCCCGCGCTGAAGGCGCCCGCCGCGGCGGGGAGTCCGACCGTGATTCCGGCTGACCTGCTCGCGCGTCGCCCCGACGTGCTCGCCCGCAGGTTGCGTGCCGAAGCTGCCGCCTCGCGTGCGGATGGTGCGCAGGCCGATTTCTACCCGAACATCAACCTCGCTGCCGCCGTCGGCCTCGACAGCAAGACGTTCACCGACTGGGCAGACATGGGCAGCAAGTTCTACAACGTGGGCCCTGCCCTCAACCTGCCGCTGTTTGGCGGCGGACGCCGTCGCGCCACGCTGAACCTGCGCACCGCCGAGTACGACGAAGCGGTCGCGATGTACCGTCAATCGCTCGTCGGCGCCACGCGGGACGTCGCCACGGCGCTCGCCGACCTGCGCTCCGTCGATATCGAACAGCGCGATGTCACGGCGGCAGTCGCGGCGCAGACCCAGTCATACGACCTCGCCCGCCGCCGTTACGAAGGCGGACTCGGTACGTTGACCGACGTCCTGATGGCCGAGGCGAGCCTGCTGAACCAGCGCCGCCGCATCGCAGACCTCACTGCCCGCCGCCTCGATGCGTCGGTTCGCCTGGTCGCCGCCTTGGGTGGCGGCCTCCCTCTTCAGACTTCCGTTGCGGCCGTGCAGCCGTAATCCCTCCGGAGCGAAAACCATGTCCACTACCCCAGAAGAAGTGCAGTCCGTCAACGGCTCGCGGCGCCAGCGGTTCCTGACGATCCTGCTCGTCATCGTCCTGGCCGTCGCTGCGCTTGTGTCGGTCTACTACCTGATGTTCGTGCGGGGGTACGTCTCGACGGACAATGCCTATGTCAACGGCAACA
>CADEFD010000384.1 GCA_902826515.1 uncultured Acidobacteriota bacterium | reverse complement strand
GGCGAACACCTGACCGGCGCCGAGATGGCCGCGGCGATGACCCGCGCGATCGGGGAGCCGGTGCACTACAACGCCGTGACCCCGGCGGTCTATCGCAGCTTCGGGTTCCCCGGCGCCGAAGACCTCGGCAACATGTTCCAGTTCTACCGCGACTTCGAGCCCGACGTGAATGCCGCGCGCAGCGTCTCGCGCTCGCGCGAGCTGAACCCCGCGCTGCAGTCGTTCGACGCGTGGCTGGCGACCAACGCCCGCCGCATTCCGATCGACTGATGGAACGGCCCTGTCGCGTCTGGCGCGAATCCTGCGCAGGATCCGTGCCAAACGGGACAGGGCACATCGTCAGTCGGAGAGGGTGAAGAGCACGAGCGCCACGAGGATCAAGGCGAGCACGGCGAAGAAAATCTTGATCCAGCTGTAGGGCTGCTCACCGGCGATGGCGCCGGTGACGCCGTTCACGACCACCTGGAAGCTGCGCCGGCCGTAGTCGTAGTGCAGCAGCCACACCGGCAGCAGCGTGTGCTTGAAGGTCTGGTCGGTGTAGGTCGCGGCCACTTCGAGGTTGCGGTAGGTGTCGCCGGGCACGTCGCGGGCGCAGGCCTCGCGCACCTGGGCGTCCATCTCGGCGCGCGAGCGCTCGGCCGCGCCCACCAGATCGAGCTGGTACTGCTCGACCACCCAGCCCGAGACGTAGCCGCGGTCGTAGGGCCGCAGGTCTTTCGTGGGAAACGGCTCGATCTTGCGCAGCAGGGCCGGATGCAGCCCCTGCGTGGCGGAGACGAGCGTGTCGTCGAAGACGCGCGAGAGCTCCCCGGCCGCCGGCACCCAGCGCACGCGGCGTTCCTGCACCGTTTCGGTGCGGCCGTTGCGCGTCACGGTGCGCGTCTCGTAGTAGTAGTGGCCGGCTTCGGCGCGCCAGCGCGCGTGCACCTGCGCGTCGAACGTCCAGTAGGGCAGGTAGACACCGCCGACGCGGTCGGTGAGTGCCGCCTTCTTCAGGCGATTCGGCGCGAACCAGCGGCTGGCGTACCACTGGCGGATCGACTCGCGCACCTGCGCCTCGGTGATCGTGAAGGGCAGCAGGCTCTCGGGATAGATGACATTGCGCGTCTTCGTGTACGGCACGACCGACGCCGACCCGCAGAACTCGCAGCGCTGCGCCACGCGCGCGGCGTCGAAGAGCGAGATCGCCTTGCAGCTCTGACACTGCACCGACGTGCGGTCCTTCTCCCAGCCGCGGCTGGCATCGGGGATGGCGCGCAGCGCCAGCGCCAGGTCGTGTTCCTGCACGAGCGACCCGTCGCGTGCGAGCGTGGCGGGCGAGATGGTGCCGCAGTACGGACACACGAGCGCCTGCTTCGCCGCATTCCAGTGCGCTTCGGCGCCGCAGCCCGGGCAGTGGTGCTTGTCGAGCGCCGCCACCTCCGGCACGTCGGCCGGAGGGATCGGCGGCAGCGGTGGCGGCTCGGTGGCCACTAGTGTTTGAGGAATTCGTCGAGTGCGACGCGCGTGACGCGCCAGGCCGAGCCGATCTTCCGGCCCTTGAGGTCGCCCTTCTCGAGTGTGTCGACGACGTCGGCCTCGGTCACGCCGAGGGCCTTCGCCACGTCGGCCGGCGTGAGCACGTCGGGCAGCGCCGACGCCGCGGGAGCCGCCGGCGCGGCGGCCGGCGTCGTCTGCGCGCCGCCGAAGATGCCGCCCGGCTGGTTCATCATCTGCTGCGCGAGGCCGAAGCCCATGGCGAGCTCCGCCGCCGACCCGGCGACGCCGCCGCCCTTGCCGGGCTGCGCCAGCCCCTGCGCCATCTGGTACTTCACGTAGTCGTTCAGGTTGCCGATGGCGCCCATGCTCGAGCGCTTGTCGATGGCGGCCTCGACCTC
>CADEFD010000383.1 GCA_902826515.1 uncultured Acidobacteriota bacterium | reverse complement strand
TCGGCGAACTCGACGATCTCGTCGAAGCGCTTCTGGATCTCCTTTTTCGAGAGCCCCAGCATGATGCCGTTGATGAAGACGTTCTCGCGGCCCGATATTTCCGGATGGAAGCCGGCGCCGAGTTCGATGAGGGCCGAAATGCGGCCATCCACCGTGACGGTGCCTGTCGTGGGCCGCGTGATGCCGGCCACACACTTGAGGAGCGTGCTCTTGCCGGAGCCATTGCGGCCGACGACACCGTAGGTGCAGCCTTTCGGCACGCTGAACGACACGCCGCGCAGCGCCTCGAACGTCTCGTCGGGCTGGAGCTCGCTCACGAGGCTGCCCGAGAGCAGCGCCGACTTCAGCGTGGCGAACTGCTTCTTCCGGGCGTACTTCCGGTAGACCTTCGTGACGTTGACCGCGTCGATGGCGTTTTTCATCGCGCCTCTAGACCTCTTCGGCGAACGAGTCGCGCAGGCGGTCGAACACGAAGTAGCCGGCGAGGAACACCACGATCGATCCGGCGCCGAGCGCGAGCAGCCATTTCCAGTGGCCGTGCGGCCCGACGTGGAAGAGCACCTCCTGGTACGAGATCGCCAGGTGCGTCATCGGGTTCAGGTTGAGCACCCAGCGGTAGTTCTCTGGCGCCATCTGGATCGAGTAGATGATCGGCGTCGAGAAGAACCACAGCGTGAGCATGTTCGCCAGGATGTCCTTGATGTCGCGGAAGTGCACCGTGAGGGCCGCGAGCAGGAAGGCGATGCCGGTCGTGAAGAAGAACTGCACGACGATGATGACGGGAAACCACAGAAGCTCGAGCGGATCGAGCGGCCGCTGGTAGTAGATGAGGAGCACGGCCAGAATCGGCAGGCCGAGCATGAAGTGGGCGAGATTCGCCAGCACCGACACGATCGGCAGCACTTCGGCCGGGAACAGCACCTTCTTGATCAGGTTGCCGCCCGAGATGAGCACGTTGGCCGATTCGGTCAGCGACGAGCTGAACCACGTCCACGGCAGGATGCCGCAGAAGAAGAACAGGCCGTACGGCTGGATGTCGGCGGGATGCGCGCCCGGCATGATCACGGTGAACACGAACGTGTACACCGCCATCAGGAGCAGCGGGTTGAAGAACGACCAGAAGAAGCCGAGGACCGAGCCGCGGTAGCGCGCCTTCAGGTCGCGCGCCACCAGCGTCTGGATGAGGCCGCGGTACTTCAGCAGCGAAAGAAGATTGGCGAACATGGAGCCTGGCTGGGTGACCGGGACGGGCGTCCCGGCCCCTTAGTGTGCCACGGCCGTCAGATGCCGCGCCGAGACTCGGCCTGCAGCTGCTGAAGCGTCTTGAGGAGCGCCAGACGGGCCCGTTCGAAGTCCATCTCGTGCGCGGTCGGGCCCATCATCTCGGCGGCCCGCTTCATGCCGGCTTCGGCGCGCGCTTCGTTGAGGTCTTCGGCGCGTTCGGCCACCTGCGCGATCACCGTGACCTTGCCCGGCAGCACTTCCACGAACCCCACCGACACCGCGAGGAAGTGCTTCTCGGCGCCCTTGCGGTACCACATCTGGCCCGTACGGAGCGCCGTGAAGAACGGCGTATGGCCCGGCAGCACGCCGAAGTCGCCCTCCGACCCCGGAAGCGACACCTCGTCCACCTCGTGGGCGAACGACTGATCGGGCGTGACGATGTTGAGCGTGAGCGACGTCGGCAGGGCCATGGCTACTGCTTCATCTTGGCGGCGCTCTCGAGCACGTCGTCGATGGTGCCCTTGAGGTAGAACGCCTGCTCGGGCACGCCGTCGTGCTTGCCCTCGCAGATTTCCCGGAAGCCCTTGATCGAGTCGGCGATCGAGACGTACTTGCCGGCCAGACCCGTGAACTGCGAGGCCACGAAGAACGGCTGCGACAGGAACTTCTGGATCTTGCGGGCGCGCGACACGGCCAGCTTGTCTTCTTCCGACAGCTCGTCGATGCCGAGAATCGCGATGATGTCCTGCAGGTCCTTGT
>CADEFD010000382.1 GCA_902826515.1 uncultured Acidobacteriota bacterium | reverse complement strand
ACGGTTGCGCGCATGGCACCACCTCTCGCCTACCCGCCGAACTGCGCTCGGAAGATTTGGTAGCCCATCCAGCCGATGCCGGTCAGGAGCCCGAGCGCCGCGGCGACAAGGAACCCCACGACGAGGACTCTGGACAGGTCGAGGCCGGGCGACCGGTCGCCGTCGTGGCGTCGGACTGTCGTGAATCGATTGGCCATCTGAACCTCCTATCGCCGCGACAAGAGTCGCCCGACACTCAGACGATTGGTAACGACGCTCTCGCCACTCGAACCCGAGAAGATCGACTGCGTGAGCGACGGCACTTGCAGGATGCCCAGGCAGAATGTCGCGACCACCGCGAACGCCTGCAGGGCGTAGACGCCGTACTCGGCCTGCGTGATCATCGGAGGCAGCGTTGTCACGTAGCGGAAGACGAACTGCTCGAAGATCATCAGGAAGGCGATGGCCACGACCGGCACGAACGAATACTGAATGAACGACCGCAGCCAGCCCCAGAACAGCCAGTCGAGCTTTGGCACGATGAAGAACGGCACGAAGATTGGACCGAGCAGGGCGCACACGGCTGTGGCGATCAATCCGAAGGCGATCACCGCCAGCGACACGGCCTTCGCAAAGGCGACAAGCAGCAACACAGTCCAGTAAATGAGATTCGCCAGAATCGACCACGGGTCTGGCTGCATGAAACGCTCGGACAGATCATCGAAGTGCTGATAGATGTTGTCGAACGCGCGCGCCTCGAGCACTGACTGGAAGTAGCCTGCCTGGTCGGTGATCAGGTTGCTGAATGACACGCCCACGCCAGGCAGCGGACTCTCGTAGAAGGCAATGAACGAGTAGCCGAACGAAATGAACAGCAGCAATTTGGCGAACTCGAACATCTGCTCGCCGAGCCCGTCGTGGCTGAACATCATCCGAATGCCGTGCCAGGCAATCAGGACGGTGGCGAACGAGATGAACAGGGTGTAGCCGAACCGCAGGAACACCGGCTCATACGTCAGCAGCAGACTCATGATCGCCTGCTGGATCGTCGGAATCAGGTTGAGGGACGGCTGCGTCGGCATGGCCCGCTCCCGTCTGCCTTAGGGCTGGCGCCAGGTCCGAAGGGCGTCGCCGGCGCCAGCGGCGAACGCCTGATTCATGGCCGCGCGGTCGCGCCACGCGGTGAGCTGCATATTCATGGCCGCGGTCTCGGTATCCCGCGTCCGTTTGCCATCCACCAGCATCTGCTCGACGATACCGTCGAGGATCTGGATGCGGGCCTGCCGCTGCCGTGCGGCGATGAGCGCGGCGCCGCTGACCTTGTCGAGCACGGCGGTCGTGCTCTGCTCCAACGAGTCGTTGGTGACGTCCCGTTCCAGGGCGTCAATTGCGGCCAGTTCTCTCCGACCGTTGTATCGCAGTTGGCCCGTGTCGTGGGTGGCCGAGATGACGGCCGAATCGCTCAGGTCCAGGGTCGCCAGCTGGCTCAGCAGTGTGCGGCGCGCCGCGGGTGCCAAGCGCCCGAGGGCGGCGGCCGCGTCGGCCACGGGGTGGCTGACGGTAAGGAACCCACCGCCAGCACGGTCCCCGTAGTTGAGCGCCGCGTTGTAGGCACGAGCGAAAAGGAAGGTCGGTCCCTCGAAGTCGTGGATCCTCCACAGTGGCGTGTCCGGCAGGCGAAACTTCGCGAGCGTCGTGAACATGCTGAGGCGCTGGGCCATCCGCCGCAGTTCGCTGTGCTGCTGCTGTTGCACACGTACGAGCACCTCCTTGAGAGCGGCGGTGACGCTGTTCCGGAAGGTCACGGCCGGGTCGTAAACGACCGCCTGCGCATGGCTCGGCACCGAGACGCCCACGACAAGCCCGACGGTTAGGATCAGCTTCCGCATAGGTCCTCCTACGGCTGGCGCCACGTGCGCAGGGCGTCGCCGGTCCCACGCACGAGCGCATCGTTGACAGCGCGTCTGTCGCGCCACGTCACGAGCTGCATGTTCATCGTGGACGCCTCGGTGTCGCGGAGGCGCTTGCTGCGCGCCA
>CADEFD010000381.1 GCA_902826515.1 uncultured Acidobacteriota bacterium | reverse complement strand
TCGACGAGCTCATCGTGTTCGACGCGCTGACCGACGACGACCTGCGGCGCATCCTCGTGCTGCTCGTGGCCCAGGTGAACACCAACCTGGCCGACCGGCGGATGCAGGTGCGGCTCACGCCCGAAGCCCTCGACTGGATGATCGACGTCACCTGCAAGGACCGGTCGTACGGCGCCCGGCCGCTGCGCCGCGCCATCCAGCGGTACGTCGAAGACCCGCTGGCCGAAGAACTCATCCGCGGCCGGGTGCGGGACGGCGAGATCGAGGTCTACGTGGACGGCGGGGTGCTGGCCTACCGCACCGTGTCCGAACCGGCCGAACCGGTCGGAGCCGGCCAGCCGCTTTCCAGCGACGTCTGAATCCGGTAGGATCGACAGATTCGGCGTCCGGCGACCAGCCGGCGTGCCCCGAACCCACCCCAACGCGCCGACGCCGCGCGTCGGGGGCCCCGGGGAGGCGCCCCGGGGGCGCCCGGTCGACCGGTGTGAACACGATGCGTAGGCTGCTAACTCTCCTCGGAATTTGTGTCGTGGTGTCGGCGGGCGTCGCCGAGGCCCGTCAGGCGGCACCTGCCGCGCCGGCCGCCCAGCCGGCCGCGCGTATGCCGGCCGTCGGCTCCGGCCCCGTCATCCGCTTCATCCAGCTGCGGTTCCACCCCGTCGATGAGTCGCTCATCGACCCGCAGACCTATCTGTATTACATCCAGACGCAGCCGAGCCGCAGCTCCGACGGCGTCTGGGTGCCCTACGACGAGCAGGCCGAAGCGAAGCTCCGCGACGACTTCCGCCGCCTCTGGGGCACCAACTTCCTCGACAACCTCTGGGTCGAGGTGCTCGACGAACCCTACGAGAACGGCGTCATCGGCAAGCGGGTCATCTTCAACATGGAAGAGCGGCCACGCGTGAAGATCGTCGACTACACGGGGTCGAGCAAGGTCGAGCGCACCAAGATCGACGAGAAGATGAAGGAGCTGGGCGTGGCCCTGCGCCTCGATTCCTTCCTGGATGAAGGCGCCATGCGGCGCGTGAAGAGCATCATCCAGGACTTCATGAGCGAAAAGGGCTACCAGTTCGCCGAGATCACCTCGAAGGTCGAGGCCCTGCCCGGCGGCCCCAAGCTCGTGAAGGTCGTCTTCGACGTGCAGGAAGGGCCGAAGGTCCGCATCCGCGAAGTCGACTTCGACGGCAACGAGGCCCTGAGCGACCGCACGCTCCGCCGCAAGATGAAGGAGACGAAGCAGCACGGCGCGTTCTCCTGGCTGACCGGCGGCGGCACCTTCAAGGAAGCCAAGTTCGAGGAAGACGCCGACCTGGTGGTGGCGCACTACCGCAACAAGGGCTACATCGAGGCCCGCGTCGGCACGCCCGAACTGAAGACCCTGCAGGACAGCCCCGACGGCAAGACGCGCTGGATCCAGGTGCGCGTGCCGCTCACGGAAGGCCCGCGCTACAAGGTGGGCGAGTTCACCTTCGCCGGCAATACGGTGGTGAAGTCGGAAGGGCTGCGGCCTCTCTTCAAGATTCAGCCCGGCGAGTTCTACAGCGAGAAGCGCATCCGCGACGGGCTGCGCAAGGCGCAGGAAGTCTACGGCGGCGGCGGCTACTTCGAGTTCACGGGTTACCCTGACCTGAAGCCGAAGGCGGCGGCCACCGGCCCGCTCGACGGGCCGGCCGAGCCGACCGTGGACGTCACGATGCAGATGCAGGAAGGCGAGCAGTACTTCGTCAACCGCATCACGTTCACCGGCAACACCACCACGCGCGACACGGTCGTGCGCCGCGAGATGCGCCTCATCGAGGGCGGCGTCTTCAACACCGAAGCGCTCAAGTATTCGGTGCGGCGCCTGAACCAGGTGGGCTACTTCAAGCAGCTCGAAGAAGGCGGCCAGGGTATCGACGTCAAGAAGACGCCGAACGAGAAGAACAAGGTCGACGTCACGCTCAAGCTGGAGGAGCAGAACCGCAACCAGCTCACCTTCGGCGCCGGCGTCTCGCAGTTCGAAGGGTTCTTCGGCCAGCT
>CADEFD010000380.1 GCA_902826515.1 uncultured Acidobacteriota bacterium | reverse complement strand
TTGACGAACGCGCCTGCTCCTGAGGCCTCTTGCTACGGCTACGTCGACGGGCAGAAACGTCGCGTGGACTTGCGCCCGATCGCTGTCCGACGAGACATCGTAGGTCAGGGTGTTGCCCTTGTTGTCCTCCCACTCCCCGTGCCAGGCGAGAGCCACCGGATCCTGCTCGCCTTTGGTCGTCGCTTCGGGTGACAGGATGCCATTGGGAACTCGCTCGCACCCTGTTGTGAAGGAGGTTCGGAGCCTGGGCATCAGAATCTGGCTTCTACGCTGGCGCCATCCCGACGCACGGAAGTGCTCGGCCAAGCCCGCCGCCGCGCTGTCGCACCTCTCCATGAGCATGTACGTCAAAGAACCAGTGCCGTCGCCATGCATCAGCCGCCCGTTGACCACCCTTTCGCTGCGACCGGGCGGCACCACCACCGCGGCCGCCCGAGGCGCCCACAGAGCCTGAGCCACCGCTTCGTGGTCAAAGCGCGTCGCACTTTCTCCCTGCTCGCCTGCGCCACCAGCGTGTAGCGCAAACACCAGACCAACCACAGCCACTAGCTTCATGATGAACTTCCTCAGCACGCCGCTGGATGTTGCCCTATTGACGGATGACACAGGGGCATCAGCCACGGTCTCGCGCCGGTCTCTCCCCGCTCAGGAGCAAGTGCGACGCCTCGCACAGCCTATAGCTCTACCGCGTCTTGATCGTGAAAGGTTCGCCCACGTTCTGGCCGTTGAGTCGAAGTCCGCACCACAGGCAGCTGCGGGTGAAGTCGTTCCGGTACCGCGGCCCCATGTGAAACTCGTGATTGCAGCGCGGGCACTTGAGGTGACTGACCCAGAAAATGAGGATGCAGGCAAAGCCCACGACAAGCAGTGCGTCAAAGACCAGCGATGGAAGGCGGTCGAAGACGCCGAGACGGCTCAACGCGAACCCGAGAACTGGCGCGGCTATGAACGGCACGTGGGCAAGACGTCGACGGCGACGAAGCATCGCCAGGTGTTCCGCAATCTGCGTGATCTGCTCGGAGTCTGAGACTTGCACCTGAGTTGCCTGCCTGGCGCTCGAAGTCTAGCGCGGCGTGTGGCGACAGGAATCACGAACCAAAGGGGGTCGCTGATGGCTGGTTGCGCGCGGCCACAGGATGCAAGTTCTGGGGGGCGGATGTTCGTGGGCGTCAGCAGACGGCGAAGGGCTGGCCCGGCTCCCGCGGCCGTCCGGAGCAGGCCGCGCAGGCGTGAGACGTCAAACGCCGAGGCGGCGCCGAAGTCCGCGTGGGGTGTTCAGGCGCAGCGGCGACGCGCGGTTCATCCGTCGCGCAGCATCGCCCGGGGCCCCGCGCTGCTGCCGACACCTCGCCCCCGCTGGCGTTTGACGGACTGCGTAGGCCGGACGCGGGAGACGGGCCAGCCCTTCGCCGTCGCACCGGGCAGAGAACGTTTCGGCTGGTAGACTCCGCGCATGCGACTCCTCCGCCCGGGCCTCGCGCTGGCGCTCTCCGCGCTGCTGCTCCAGACCACATCCGCCGTCACGCCGCTGCCATCGGCCGACGGCCAGTTCTGGGACATCCAGGACACCTCACCCTGGGCGCAGGACAGCGGCGGCATCGGCACGGGCGGACGCGGCAATCCGTTCAACGGCTTCGGCTACCTGAAGCTGCAGGTGCGGCGGACCGCCTCGTCCCGCCCGGAGGTCGCGAACCTCTACCTGCGCGGTTTCGGTCTCACCCGCGACGGCGAGCGCTTCGACAGCATCACGCCCGTGCTGCACGACGGCGTGGTGGTGTCGCGCGCACTCTTCGCGCCGGCCGACACGAACTACCTGCGCTACTACGACGCCTTCACGAACAGCACGGACGAGACGCGAATCATCGAGGTGGCATGGGGTGGCGCCACCGGCGCCTTCGAGGACGGCGGACGCGTGACGGTGGCCACGACGTCGAGCGGCGACCGCGTCATCGACGCGCAGGACACCTTCGTGACGGTGATGCAGAACACACGCGCCGTGGCGGACCCGATGCAGGGGCCGTCAGGCCACGGGCCGTCGGCGCACGTGCTCGGCGACGCGGCTTCGGCTCGCGTGTTCCGGCGCGCCGGCGACATGTACGGCGA
>CADEFD010000379.1 GCA_902826515.1 uncultured Acidobacteriota bacterium | reverse complement strand
AGCCACGCCCGCGCCGCTTCCCAGTCGCGCTGCACGGTCTTGGTCGAGGTGCCCTGCAGGGCGGCGATCTCGTCGAGAGACATGCCCCCGAACAGGCGCTGCTCGAAGACACGCGCCGCACGCGGATGGCGCGCCTCGAGCCGGCCGAGCGCCTCATCGAGCGCCAGCGTCTCATCCACCGCGCGGTCCGACAGGAACGGCTCGACGTCGTCGAGCGGCACCGGCGTCTGTCCGTCATTGCGCTTCTGCCGGCGACGTCCGCGCGCGTAGTCCACGAGCACCCGTCGCATCGTGTTCGAGGCGGCCGCAAAGAACTCCGAACGATCCGCGGCCGACACCCGGCGCTGCCCGCTCAGCCGCACGTAGGCCTCGTGCACGAGGGCCGTGGTGTCGAGGGTGTGGCCGTCACGCTCGCCGCGCAGACGCTGATGCGCCAGGCGCCGCAGGTCGTCGTAGAGCAGCGGGACGAGCCGGTCGATGGCGCCGGGGGTGCCGGCGCGCAGTTCGTGCAGATACCGCGTGATCTCGCCACCGGCCTCGGCGGGGAGCTCGCGGGCGTCGGAGTCGGAGGGGGGCGCCAACTCGACAATTTTCTCTCAAGTCGCTCCGGGCATCTGTCCATTTGTGCGCGCGGACATCGCCAAGACGGGTGGGGACGGACCCCAACTGGAGGCAGGGATGCGAAGGTCTGAGCACAGGTGGTTCCGGGGCGGTGTGACGGCGTGGGCGCACCGCGTCGTGCTGGCGATTCTGGCGGTCACGCTGCCCGTGACGGTATCCGCGCAGTCGTTCAGCGTGGGGCTGAGCTATCCACCGGAAGGCGCCGAGATCACGTTCGGCGCGACGTTCTACGACGTGGCGACCGAGCGGGTGACGGTCAGCGGCGCGTTCACCTACCCGACTGGCAGCAGCGACTATGATCTGAAGATCAACGGCCGCGACTTCGATCCTGTCTGGACGACGACCACCTCTGTGCCCGACGCCGTCCTGGGCACGACACTGGTGAACTTCACGACGAAACTCTTCGTCCCCGTCGACAACCAGCTGCACACGCCCATCGACCTGCGATTGACGCAGCGGTCAACTGGCCTGTACAAGGACGCCCGCCGTACCCTCATGGACTTGCGCCAGGACGCCAACATCAGGCCACGGCGGCCTCGCCTCGACGTCGCCGACAGCCTCGGCGTGCAGGTCACGACCAACGGCCTGAACCAGCTCGAGGCCGCGCACACGTCCTCCCTGCCGCAGCCGGATCTGGCGTCGTTCAACGGCCGCCTCACGCAGCGTGCCGCCGGCGGGCCGACACTCAGCGTCGCGCAGGAGACGCGCTTCAAGGACGCCGACAAGGCGTGTATGCCCCTGTCGACGGCGCGCGAGTTCCTGGGGACCCAGGCATGGGCGCAGGTCTACGACGCGGCGCGTGCGCACTACACCGTCTACCAGGCCGTCGGCAAGGGGTCCAAGGCCCTGGCCAAGGTGGCGGCGACCACCGGCCCGGCCGGGGTCGTGGCCGCGACGGCCATCAAGCTCGGCGCGGCGGTCTACAAGAACCTCGAGTGCGTCCGGGAACTGCCCGATCCGAGCGGCGACCAGTTCGAAGTGTGCGCCGGGACCATCGAGGGCGAAGTGTCGGGGATGAGTCTGGACGGGGTGCTCAACGTGGACCTCGAGTTCGTGAAAGGCGGCGCGCGGCTCTCTGGCGACGACACCACCGCGCCCGTGCACACCCTGATCGACGGGCGCCAGACCCAGCTCTTCGTCCGCTGGGCCGTGCCGCATGGCGCCTGCACCATGCGCCCCGACGTCGCACTGAGCGCCGGCGACGAGGTCATGGTGGCGCCGTGGGCCGCCTGCAGCCTCGAGGCCGTGGACGACACGATGTTCACGGCGAAGCCTGGCAAGGCGATGAAGTTCGATCTGGCGGCGCTGGGTGAAACGTTCGCCACCTCTGTCGTCACGCCCGCCACCTTCACCAAAGCCCCTTTGACGAGGCACGTCATCCCGCCGGCGAGCACGTGCGCGAGCCCGGCCTTCACCCCGGGCGCCGACGCCTTGATCAACCTGCTGGCGACGAACGGGACGATGACGTTCTCCGATACCTGGAATGAAGCGGCGCCCTATCCGGTCTCGCATCAGGTCCAGGCGCTCGACGACCTGCTCGCCCCGCTCGAACTCGGCGCCGTCGATCCGTTCGATCAGCG
>CADEFD010000378.1 GCA_902826515.1 uncultured Acidobacteriota bacterium | reverse complement strand
CCACCTGTGGGAGTATTCGTTCTGGAATCGCCGGGCCTACAGACGACGGCGTTAGCCGTGCCACACCTTCCATCGGCGCGAAGGCCACTCATCACGGGGGCGCTCCTCTGCGCGCTCCTGATCGTGCTGCCCGGCGCGTGGCAGGGGCATGTTCCGGCTCTCCGGTACTCCACCGTCGTCACTGCCGCCCTCGCACTCGTGGCCCTGGCACTCACCAGCCTGGCGCTGCTGGCCCCTCAGCGCCGCCCTTCGTGGCGCCTCGTGGGGATCATCGCGGCGCTCGTAGTCGCGAAGGGCTCGCTCGGCCACTTCGACGCGCCGATCGGTTGGCATGCGGAGTACACGACGCTGACACCCGCTCCGCCAAAGGTTGGCGGGTTCGCGTGGCGCCTGGGCTACCACCCCTACCGAGTCGACCCGGCAATCGCGTTCGATGCCCGCACCTTCGAGCTTCAGTTCTTCAACGACTTCCACCGCTACAACGGCCGCGCGTATACCCCTCCTCGAGCGACGTCGCAGGAGCTCCAGGTGGTCTGGACCGGCTGGTTCGAGACATCCGAGTTGCGGAAGCTGACCGTCAGCGGCACCGCAACCGGGAGGGTCTCTGCGCGTGTCGATGGCCGCGCCTGGTTCTCGAATGACGGCGAGGGTCTCCCGGACGAGCTCGCTCTGAACGTCGGGGCAGGCCGTCACCGCCTGGACGTCGTCTACGAGAAGCCCTCAGGGCGAGCGCCGGCCGCCTCTGTATCCTTTGCCCTCGACGGAACCGCGCTGACACCGAGCCCCTGGCCGGCAACCCCGGGGCGCATCTCGTCGGTCGCCCGCTACGTCAATGACAGTCTGGTCGTGACCGGGCTGTGCCTGCTGGGCCTGTTGTGGGTGTCTGGCCTGCGGGGCGCAACGCCTCGCGGGACAGCCAACACGCGAGGCGCGGCGCTGGCCCTGCTGGCCGTTTCCTGGCTGCTCTACACGGCCGTCACCAACGCGGCCGCCTTCAACGGGGCGACGTACGAATTCACTCCGGGAGACGACCACCTTGCTTATGAGGGGCTGTCGCGCAATATCCTCGAACAAGGCATCTTGATGCCCGAACACCGGCCCATCGGGCAAGGCACCGCCTACTTCTTCTACCCACTCTATTCGTACGTTCTGGCAGGCGCACATCTGGTCCTCGGCGACAGCCACGCCACCGTGGTGTTTGTGAACGCAGCGGCCGCTGCGTCCCTGCCAGCGGTGTTCTGGCTGCTCGGCTGGCGACACCTGCCGACCCTGGCGCAGGCGATCGGCCAGTTGCTGCTCATCGCATTCATCACGCGCCATCACACGCGGTACTTCGAAAGCCCGCTCACTGACAACCTCTTCATTCCCCTCGTTCTGGCCACACTAGTGCTCGCGACTCGCGCCGTCCGCACGTCACGTCCGCTGGAAGCGTTCGTGACAGGCTGCGCTGTCGCCGCGTGTGCGACCACGCGACCCTCTGCATTCCTGCTCATCCCGATGCTCGCTGTGTTGATCGCATGGAAGAGCAAGGGCACCGGCCTGTGGCACCGCGCCGGCCCCGTGGTGGCGCTGGCGGCTGGATACGCCGTCGCGCTGGCGCCGGTCGTGGCCCGCAACTGGATCGTGGCGCGCCAGGCGGTCGCGATGGTGACGCTGTCGCACGCTATTCCCATCTCGCTCATTCCGCCGGAAGCGCAGACGCCCGAGGTCGTGAAGCGTGCAGCCCTGTGGTCGTGTTCGGCGAGCCTGCAGCTCGCAGGAATTATGATTGCCGCAGATCGTTGGGGCATTGCGTGGTGGGAGGCTCGCAAGATCCTGTTCACGTGGGGGTCACGAGTCTCGGGCCGGCCGGAAGCGTGATGATCTGGGAACTGCCTGTACTCTGCGTGGTGGGCATGACGGCCTTCGCGCTGCGTCGCGTGCCGGGCACCACATCAGCCGTACTGCTGACCTTCACCCTGTCGCATCTTGCCGCCGTCACTATCGCGTACCCGTGGACGTACGGCTACAAGACCATCCTGCCGGTGCACCTCGTGTTCCTGTTCGGAGCGCTCCATCTGCTGCGCCGCCAGGACGTTACGGCTCATCCCTGACACGCCACGGTGCCCGAGGCGCCTCGACGCGGCTGTGCATGCAACGATCAGAGTCCTCGCTCAGCTGGCGTGTGACTGACCCTTGCGGAACGCGAGGATCAACTCGCCGCGCA
>CADEFD010000377.1 GCA_902826515.1 uncultured Acidobacteriota bacterium | reverse complement strand
CGAGCCGCCGACGGCGCCAAGGTGTTCGAGGAAGGACCGGCGGGTCAGGGCCGGCGGGGAGGTGCGCGGGAGACGTGGGGCCATATATCGATGAGGTGGATGCATGACAGGCATCCACCGCCTTTATCCGATGGTCTCACGAGCGGGGGAGGATCCGGACCCGGCTGGGCCGCGCAGACAAGAAATTACCGGGGGCGGCGATACCGGACAGGCGGCGGCCCACCTGAGCGATGGGCGGGCAATCTCTTCATGCCGATAAACCGGGCGTCATGACGCCACCCGACGAGTCCCCAGCGCCCCAAGGGCAACACGGTCCCGACGTCGGGATGCTTGCGGTCTGTGGCGCTCTGATGCTGGTCACTGCAAGCCTGGCAGCAACTGTCGAGATTTCGTCGTCCGAGAACGACAGGCTGATCGGCGTCTTGGCTCGCGCTTACGCCGTGTGTGCGGGCGTCGGCAGCCTGCTGTTGACGTCGCGCCGTTCGCGCGGGCCAGGCGTCGCTCTCGGCTTCGGCGCCGCGTTGTTCTTCGTTCCGCTGGCGGGTCTTCTCCTGGTCGTCATCGCCCTGTTCGGCGGCCTTGCATCCGATGAAGGCGCCATCTGGGCGTTGCTGACGGCGCTTGCGACGCTCGCCCTTGTGGCGACCTGGTTTGGCGCCAGACATTTCGCTGACGGACCGTCGTGGCTCGTCGGGCTCCTTGCTCCGCCGATGACCATTGCCGTGTTGCTGGCGATCACGGCGCCGCGCGATGAGCCGCTCCCGTACCAAGTGGTTCAGCGGAATGCTTCCTACCAGTCCCTTCAGGCCTCACTCGATGGCACCTGGAGATGCTTGGGCGCCTTCCATGAACGTGAGAACCGATATCCTTCCACGTTCGACGAACTACGGGCCGATTGTGAGCCTGCGCGGTCATGGCCGGGGCCTGTCGAGTACCTTGCCGCGCGCCCGGGAATCGACGGCAACGTGCAGGCGTATTCCCTGTGTGGCACCGTGCCGTCGCCCATTCCGGGCGAGTTCGTCGCTGGTCGGGCGACCGTGCGCGGATCGCGCAGCGATCCCACGGGCTATTCACAGTCACGCGCATGCGGTGCCGGAGAGATGGGAGGCATTCTCCACTGCGCGTTCGCGTTCGAGGCGAGCCAACCGGATCGTCGAGGGTTTCCCTCCTCGCTTCGCGATCTGGGACCATCCGGCACCGACTGCCTGGCCATCGGCCAGAGTCTTGGAAATTGGTCGCTGGACACCGGGGGCTATCGCTACACGTACTTACCGGGCCCGCCGGGAACCGACGGACGCATCGGATCATTCGTCATCGTCGGATGGCCCTCCGTCAGCGATCAGATCTTCCATTTGCCTTCGCACTTCGTCGACGAGACCGGCGTCGTCCGCTTCACCATGGAAGGACGGCTGGCGGGCCCGGCTGATCCGGTGTCCGGGGCCGCCGACTCACCGGCGGAGCGGGTCGAACGGCGTCCACTCGACAGGCTCGTGCCTGCGTGCGGGGACGGGGAAGCGCTGGCCTGTCATCTCCTCGGGAGCGAACTGCGTCGTCTCGACGCGCTGTACCGCCGCGACCGCCAGGACTATTCGAGCGGTGGTGCCTCGGGAGGCCCGGCCTCCTTCATGGGGCTCGCGAGCTCGCAGGCGGTGCTGGACCGGGCGTGTGCAGGCGGCAGCGGCGTCGCCTGCCGCGAGTGGGGCCGTAGCCTCGAGCTGAGTAAGGCTGAGCCCGCGGGGATCCTCGCGGCCTATCAACGGGGTTGTGCCCTCCGCGACGCCGCAGCGTGCTACGAGGTGGCGCAAATGGCCCTCGAGGACGCCAGCCTCGGCAACGACCGTGACGCCGCCCAGACTTTGGAGCGATCCTGCGATGCCGGCGTGGTCGAGGGTTGTGTGTCGTTCAGCAAGCTCCTCCGCGAGGGCCAGGCCGTCGCCAAAGACGTGGCGCGGGCGGAGCGGCTGCTGCGATACGCGTGCGCTGGTATCAACGTCGGGTGCACGAACTACCGGTAGGCGGCCTCGTCGACGCCAGCCGTCACGGGGCGCCCGGCGTCCACGCGGAGCCAGCAGACGGCGCCGGCGAGCAGCAGCACGACCATCGGCACGAACGGCGCGTCGTAGCTGCCGGTACGCTCGACGATGTAACCGTAGGCGACCGAGCCGATGAAGCCGCCAGCCTGCGCCACGGTGTTCATGAGGCCCACCATCGCGCCGGCGTGCACGCCGCCCA
>CADEFD010000376.1 GCA_902826515.1 uncultured Acidobacteriota bacterium | reverse complement strand
TCGGTAACACGGCGAGGCGCCGTGCCGGCTGTGCGGCCAGCCGGCTCGTGAGTTCAAGGATGGTCATCGGCGCGGCCCCCGGCCGCGCCGGATTATGCCACCGTCCGCTCGCCGCGCGTGCGGCCGCCGCGGCCCAGGCAGTCGATGACGAGCGACGGGATCTGCAGCAGCGAGGCCACGTGGCAGGCGCCGCCGCGGGCGATCGCTTCCTTCGGCATGCCGAAGACGATGCACGACTCTTCCGCTTCGGCGATGGTCTCGGCGCCGGCCTTGCGCAGCGCCACCATGCCGTCGGCGCCGTCGGCGCCCATGCCGGTGAGCAGCAGGCCTACCACCGGCAGCCCCGGCAGTTTCGCGATCGATTCGAACATGACGTCCACGGCCGGCCGCTGGTGATGCACGGGCGGTCCCTGCGTCAGGCGCGTGCGCAGCTCGAGACCGGCGCGGTCGATCACCATGTGATGGCCGCCGGGGGCCACGTAGGCGACGCCGCGTTCGAGCATCTCGCCGCCCTGCGCTTCGCGCACGCGCATCGGGCACACGGTGTCGAGCCGCTCCGCGAAGGCGCGCGTGAACCCCGCCGGCATGTGCTGGGTGATGACGATGGGCGGCACGTCCGCCGGCAGGCGGGTGAGGAAGGCTTCGATCGCCTGGGTGCCGCCGGTCGAGGCGCCCACCGCGATGAGCCCGCGCGCGTTCTTCGCCGACCCGGTCAGCGTGACGGTCGAGTGCGGCGCCGCCGCCGGCACGCGCTTGGTCAGCACGATCGGGCGCTGGCGCAGGGCGCGGATGCGATCGGCCACTCGTTCGGCCACCTGCGCCACCGCGGTCGGGCCGCCCGGCTTGCCGATGACGTCGATGGCGCCGATGCGCAGTGCCTCGACACTCGCCGCCGACCCCGACTGGGTCAGCGAGCTGACGATGATGGCCGGAATCGGGTGGTGCTCCATGAGCTTCTTCAGGAAGCTCAGGCCGTCCATGCGCGGCATCTCGATGTCGAGGGTGATGACGTCGGGCTTGTGCTGCAGGATCATCTCCCGCGCCACGTAGGGATCGGCAGCGCCGCCCACGACCTCCAGGTCGTCGTGCTTGCGCAGGGCGTCGCCGAGCAGCTTCCGCACCACGGCGGAGTCGTCCACGATGAGGACGCGGGTTCGGGCGGTCGCGGCCATGTCAGTGCTGGCTTTCCGCCGGGCGCAGGGTGACGATGACCGGCGCATCGTTCACGAGCAGGCCGAAGACATCGGCCGGGGCCACGGCGACGGGCCGGCTGAACTCGTCGATGCGCGGCGCATCCAGATCGAAGCGGGCGTGACTGTGGGCGCGGGTGAGCCACAGGCCGCACATCATGTTGGCGAACTCGCCGGCGAAGTCGCGCACGTCCTGCGGCGCCACGTCCTCCGGACTCTCGCCGCCGAACGACGCGCACAGCTCCAGGGCGAGGTCGCGCGGCAGCGCCACCTCGGCCACGCCCTGGAACGGTCCACGGAAGCGGACCGCGGCGCGCAGCCACGTCTCGCCGTCGGGCCGCGTGTCGAGGCTCATCGCCAGGGCGTCGGCGCTGCACGGTTCGGCGAAGGCGAACAGGCTGTCTTCCGCCACGTTCACCGCCGCCGCGCCGAGCGCGGCCATCGTGTCAGCGTCCGGTCGTGGAGCTGAGGTCGGAGAGGACATCGCGCATCACCTCGGGTCGAAAGGGTTTCTCCACGTACATCTTCACGTCGAGGCCGGACACCTCCTCGCGGCGCGCTTCCGAGCCGTCGGTGGAGATGATGATGCGCACGATGTGCTGCCACTCCGGCCGCTCGTGCATTGCGCGCAGCAGTTCCGTGCCCGTCATCACCGGCATGTTGATGTCGGTGAACACGAACTTGATGTCCTCGTGCTCGAGGATCTCGAGCGCCTCGCGGCCGTTGGCGGCCTCGAAGATCGTGCCGATGGGCACGCCGACCACCGACGTGACGCGCTTGATGAGTTTGCGCATCATCGCCGAGTCGTCCACGATGAGCACGTTGGGCCCGGCGCCCGGCGTCTCTGGGGTCAATTCCGACTGCATCGTCATTCTCCTAGAGCAGCGCGATCTCTCTGCCCGTGCTCACTTCGACCCGGCCGTCGTCCGCACTGATGCGGACGGTGCGCGGGATGGCGCCGCCGGTGGCTTCCGCGCGAATCATCACGCCGTTCCTCCACAGCAGGTTGCGGGCGGCGAGGATGTTGCGCTTGCCCACCTGCAGGTTCGA
>CADEFD010000375.1 GCA_902826515.1 uncultured Acidobacteriota bacterium | reverse complement strand
CTGCTGCTGAACAACGGCATGCGCATCGGCTCGACCTCGCCCTACCCCACCGACGTCAACTATGTCGGCGCCGGCAAGATTCCGATCCTCAACAACTCGCCGGTCGTCGTGCTCAAGGACGGCGCGCTGGCCTTCGTGTTCGGCACGCCCGGCGGCGAGACCATCGGCCAGACCGAATTCCAGGTGCTGCTGAACCTCGTGGACTTCCAGATGCCGGTGCAGGAAGCCATCGAGGCGCCGCGCTTCGTGCTCGACGCGAAGCCGAACTTCTACAAGCCGGGCGCCGAGATCACGGTGCAGGTGGAAGGCCGCGTGGCGCCGGCGACGGTCGCCGCGCTCAAGGCCATGGGCCACACCGTGCAGGTGCTCCCGGGCTGGGGCAGCCTCGGACATATGCAGGTGATCCGTGTCGACCCGAAGACCGGCGCGAAGACGGCCGGCGCCGACCCGCGGCGCACCGGCTACGCGATGGGCTACTAGCGCGAACGGCGCTCTCTGGACCAGGGAGGGGCTGTGGGCACGCTGCGCAGGATGATGCGCGCGCTGGCCGGGTGGGGCGACCCGGTCAGCCGCGATCTCAGCCGATCGGGCGACCTGTTCGTCGCGCGATTCCGGCTGGGCCTGCTCGTGCTGCTCGCGTTCGTCCCAGTCACGACCTCCCTCGCCAATCCCCGTCAGATCGAGAACTGGCTCGGCATCGCCACGATCGCCGTGGCGCTCGCCTTCGCCGTGTGGTTCGAGCGCCTGGCCGCGCGCGCGGTGCCGCCGCCGTGGCTCGGCATGGCCACGAGCCAGTTCGACGTGGCGGTCATCTCGCTCGGCTTCGTCAGTTTCATCATGGCCGGCCGGCCGATTGTGGCAAGCAACAGCCTCGTCCACTACACGATGTACTTCATCGCGCTCGCCGGCACCGGGCTGCGCTACGACCCGCGCGTCTGCCTGGCGGCGGGCGGCGCCGCCTTCGTGCAGTACGCCGCGATCGTGACCTGGGTGGGCGTCTACGAGCCGCAGGTCTGGACGGAGTCCACGGTCTACGGTGTGTTCCAGTGGGACTCGCAGTGGAGCCGTCTGCAGCTCATCGCCGTGGCCACCATCATCCACGCCGCGGTCGTGGTGCGGTCGCGGGCGTTCTGGCTGAACTCGATGCGCGACCAGCTCACCGGGCTCTTCAACCGCGGCTTCTTCGACGACAGCTACGCCCGGCTGATGGCAGGTGACGGCGCGATGCCGTTCACGGTCGCCGTCATCGATCTCGATCACTTCAAGCACGTGAACGATCGCTACGGACACGCGGCCGGCGACGACGCGCTGCGTTTCGTGGCCGGACACCTCAAGGAGTCGTTCCGCGAGAACGACGTCATCGCCCGCTACGGCGGCGAGGAATTCGCGGTGCTGCTGCAGACCGATCGGGCGAGCGCGATCGCGCGGCTCGACGCCTGGCGCGCCGCGCTCCACGCCTCGGCGCGGATTCCCCGCCTGTCGGCCAGCGTGGGCGCCGCGAGCCTGCCCGAGGACGGCACCGGCCGCGCCCTGATCGATACCGCCGACCGCCGCCTGTATGCCGCCAAAGCGGCCGGCCGAAACCGCCTCGTCGCCGACGATCCGGAAGCGGCGTGACCTGTCCCCTGGAGCCCTGAATGACTCGTGCTGCCGGTCTCGTGCTGGGCGTGACCGCCCTCGCCCTCCTCGCCACGGCCGAACGCCTCGTCGTGCGCACCACCGCGCAGACCACGCCCGTGCCGGCCTTCGCCGTGGACCCGCGCTGGCCGGCCCTGCCGCCACAGTGGACGCTCGGCCAGGTCACCGGCGTGGCCGTGGACGCGACCGACCACGTATGGGTGCTGCACCGGCCATGGTCGCTGACCGACGACGAGAAGGCGCAGAACCCCGAGGCGGCCTGCTGCACCGCCGCCCCGCCCGTCCTCGAGTTCGACGCGGCTGGCCGCTACCTGCGCGGCTGGGGCGGCCCAGGCGCCGGCTACGAATGGCCCGAAGACGAACACGCCATCCACGTGGACCACAAACGCAACGTCTGGATCACCTCGGCCGGCGGCCCGCGGCTGCGCGACGGCAAGGAGAACATGATCCTGAAGTTCACGAGCGACGGCCGCTTCCTGTTCCAGATCGGAAAGCGCGGCCAGAGCAAGGGCTCGCTCGACACCGCGAACGTGAACAACGCCGCCGACGTCTACGTGGACCCGAAGACCAACGAACTCTACGTGGCGGACGGCTACGTGAACCGGCGCGTGATCGT
>CADEFD010000374.1 GCA_902826515.1 uncultured Acidobacteriota bacterium | reverse complement strand
TGTCGGCGCGCGGCTGATTTGGCATCGCTAGCCGGACCAACGGGCATAGAGCCAATCCCCAGTGAACGCTACTGTTCGCCGCCTTGGCTTGGTCCTCTCGGTGGCGCTGCTCATGTGGTTGGTTGCCCTTGAGTTCGGGCTGCTATTCAGCGGGTTCGATCCGCTTGGCTTCGGCGCGGTAGGGCGGCGAGTCTTTGGGGTCGCGCTCCTCGTAGTGGTAGCGCTGTTCTGGTTGGACGATCGCTCCGGGTACTCGCAACGCGCGCCCAGGCGCCGACGTCGTCGCTAGCCGGACTTGCCAATTCCGAACTACTCATCAAGAATCACAGCGTGCAGTTCGAGATCATCGGCGAGATCGAACACGTCGAGACGATCGCTTCGGGCGCGGGTGTTCGCGTCCGCGCCTTGCTCAATAAGGTCCACGGCAAAGGGCGCTGGCGGAAACGCAAGGGCTTCGCGCGCGTCCGCCTCCCGACCGGCACGGTCCGCCGAGTTGAGCTACCTTGGTATGAAGCCCACGGAGTCGGGCGACGAGACTTCAAGATCAAGGCATACGCCGACCAGCCATGAAGCGCTCCACACAATTCGCCGTGTGCCTCGAGAACGCGGGCAATGAGGCCTCCCTCATCCGCGGCAAGATCTACGTCGTGCTCCCAGACGCGCGGGCGGCCAAAGACGATCTGATCCGGATCGTCGACGAAGACGGCGAAGACTACCTATTCGCGGCATCGCAGTTCGAACGGGTCGAATTCCCGCAGACCGTGCGTCGAAAACTCCTGGCGCTCCAGAAAGCCGGCTAACCTCCAAATGCTGCCGATGCGCCGGGCGACGCTTGACGGCGCGCGGCTGATGCGGGGTCGGCAGCCCGACCAAGCGTGACACCGTGTCTACATCGAAAACGCAAACCCAATCGACGCCAGAGGGCGAGATCGCGGCGCGTCACCGTCGAGAGGGGGCGTCTTCTCTGTTCACGCGTCGCGTCATAGTCGCAGGGCTGGTGGCACCCATACTCGCCGCAGTGTTCTCGTTCGCTTGGGCGCTGCTCATGGTGGTGGGCGGCCTGGTCGCCCTGACAGTCGGTGGTGCCTGGGCGGCGCCGAAGGCCGACGTGCTGTTCGAATGGTACGTGCTTGCCACCTATGGCCTGGGGGCAATGACGGCGGTGGTTGCGTGCTGGGCGGTATGGCCAAGCCAGACACCACGCGCGCCAGCATAGCTATGAGCGGTCGGGAACATAGGTAACAGATCAGTCCAACGACATGGGTGACACATGTGTCCGGTCGGCGCGACCCAGGCGCAAGCTCACTCGAAAGGCTGACAGGAGGCCTCCGTGATTACCCGCATCGCTTCAATCGGAGTGCTGGCGCTTGTTACGTGCCTCGGTGGCTACGCGTTGGGCCATCGGGCGGCGCTTAGGCAGACGTTGCCGATGCTCGCGGCCGACACCCAGTTCAACGTGGCTCAGCGCATCGAGTCGCTGGCCAAGCTGAGGCTCGGCGACACGGCCGGCGCCGTCGCCGATCTGGAGGCCGTGGTGGACGTCGGGGTGGTGAACACGTTGCGATGGCGCGCGTGGGCGAACCTCGAGCCGGCCGTGCAGCGCTCGATGCAACTCGCCAAGGCGTACCACTCGAAGTTCCCCGCCTCGTCGAACGCGGCGCTGGAGGATCTTCTCGCGCCGGTGCCCGTCATCGAGGCGCAATTCTGCAGTCCGGCCCTGCGCACGCTGCTGGAGCAGCCCGCCCCCGTCGCGCGTCCGGCGGAACCGCGGTGATGCCGCCGCTACGGCAGTGGCATCAGCCACTCCTCGATGACCGCGCGGGAGTCCACGCCGGTCGCGGCCTGCATCAGCGCCGGCAGTTCCTCGACCGTGAAGGCGCGCTGTTCCTTCGCCGTCCACGCCACCAGATACTGCAGCGCGTCGCGCAGACTCTTCGCACCGCTGGTCTGGCGCTGGATGTGCTCGTCGATCGCCGCGGCCATCAGGCCGCCGCGTGAGAACACCAGGCGGCCGGTGCGGAAGTCTTCGGCGTAGCGGGTCGAGGCGACCCGGCTCAGCTCGATGAGCGGGAGGCGCTTCAGGAACGCGGGTGCGCTCGTCACGTTCGTGCGGAAGCGCCGCTCGAGCATGTCGGCGCGGAACGCCGCCGGGTCCGGCGTGCCCGCCGCCACCGCCAGAATCGCGGCGTACTGGCCGAAACCTTCGGCGAACCAGATCGAGTCGAGCACTGGCGCCAGTTCCCACTGAAACGGGAAGT
>CADEFD010000373.1 GCA_902826515.1 uncultured Acidobacteriota bacterium | reverse complement strand
CACCGCCGCCAGGTGGTGGAGATGCTGACCCGCCTCGTCGTGCAGCCGCTGGCGCAGTGACGCCCGGGCCCGTGCGAAGACTCATCGAACCAATGCATGACGGCCAACGGATGTAATCGCCCCCGATGCTTACGGCGAGGGCGCGACGCTGACGTAGCCCGCCCGGGCGGAGACCCGCGCACCAGGAACGCCTGGCACGTCGACCCGTACAGGGTGCCACCCGCCCGTTGTCACTCCTGCGGGGGAGTATTGCAGCACGTAGCTCTGGCGGAACTCCGCGAGGATCTCAGCGACCGTCGTCACCGTCCGGTCACCGAACGTCGACCGATGCGTTGCGCCCCCGCTTTGCTGGGCGGCCTGGCCGAGGTAGTCGACAGCGCCCTCGTCAACTGGCGTACACCAGGCCGGAACGGCATGCCGAGGAAAGTCGCCTTGACCTTCCACGCGCACCCAGTGGAGCACGGCTTCGGAACGGCCGCTCAGACCGAGAAGTTTCGGGCCGTCGATCACGCTTCCGCAGTCGCGTCCATCGGTCAGGGCAACCACGAGGTGGCGGCGTCCGGCTGCCGGCGTATGCGCGAGCCCCACAAACAGCGCGTCGTAGATGAGCGAGATGCCGGTCACCGCGGGCATGTCGAGCGTCGTCGCCTCATGGCCCTGGCGCCACGGCACGGCGACATCGACGGACAAACCGATGGTGAGCAGGCGGAATCGGTCGTCCGGACGTAGTAGCGCCGAGATCCGTCCGACGTTGGCCTTCATCCGGTCGAGGGCCCGAGACGTGCTGCCGCTGGTATCCATGAACAGCGTCACGTCGAGCGGCACCGACTCGATGGTGATGACCTCGACCATCTGCGGAACGCCACTGTCGAACAACCTGAAGTCCTTCGCGGCGAGGTTCGCGACCGCGGCGTTGCCGCGTTTGACGGTGACGCTAATACTCACTGACTCTGTGCCGCTGCGGAACGGCGGCGGCTGCTGCGCGCCCCACCCAAGCGCACTCGCGGCGGCAAGAGCCGATAGCAGCCGCGTCATCTGTGAACTTCCGCGCGCATCGCGGCCTTCAGCGCCGGCCACCGGATGAAGGAGCCGTAACCTGTCAGGCGCGCCGGATCGATCGACTCCTCCGCGTGCCCGAATCGCTCGTTCACGCGCGATATTGCGTCGCTGTATCGATTGTCGGCAAAATCGAGGCTCGCCAACGCCAACGTCGCTGATTCGCCGCTCGGCAGCGCCGCCAGCGCTTCCAGATAGGCGCGAGCCGCCTCCTTCGGCCGGCCCAGCGTCTCAAGGGTGCGTCCCGCCCAGAAGTGGGCACTGTATCTGGTCGTGTGATCGCGCGCGACTGGTGCTGCCGCGTCGAAGGAGCGCCAAGCATCCTGATATCGTCGGGACGAGAACAGGAGGCGGCCCGCCACAATCAACGCCTCGGCTGCGACCGACGGGTCGTGGGTCAGGGCCTCCAGCGTATCGAGGGCCGCGAGTTGCTGGGGAGGTGCCGACGCGATGCGCAATCGAGGCAGCTCATTGCGGGTGGGCTCGGCGTCGTGTGCCCAGGTCCAGGCCACGACATGGGCCAGCCGGAATGACGCATCGTCAGGGAAGCGCTGCCGCACGTGGATCAAGTGTCCCGGACTGGCGCCCAGGAGGCCGCGCGGCGCGCGCACGCCCTGACGCTCAGGCAGGGTCGGGAAGGCGAGCAGCCACTGGCGGTCCCGCGCGCGAGAGGCCAGCGCGATTGAGGCCTCGTCCCACGCCCGTTCGAACCTGTCTGAAGGCCCGGGTCGTCGAAGTTGATCGCACGCCCACTCGACGAGGTCCCGCAAGCGGCCCCAATCCGTTTCCAGGCGGGCATGTGTGAGTTCGAGGATGAAGCCGGCGACCGCGGCGCGCCGCTCCTTCGATTGTGCGGGCTCCCGAGCCATCCAGTCGCGCGCGGCGTCAGGGAGCCGCCGCCGCAGCACCTCGACATCGGGGGTCGCCGCCGCCAGCCTGACTGCGGCATCGAATTGGCCGGCGAGGTACCTATCGAGCCACTCCGCAATCTCGAGTTCGGCCTGACGCGCAGACACCGATGCTGTCGTCCCCGCAAGCAGAACGGCGAGCAGTACCGCACGTAGTGAACGGGTCATGGTCGTTTCCGGGGCCCCGCCCGGGACCCGGGTGCCCCAGCGCAGACATATTACGACTGACGTGACCGAAAGGCCGACGAGGACACACTTTCGCTTCTTGATCGTCCCGGGCGGCGCTGGTACGATGCCCGAGCCTCCCC
>CADEFD010000372.1 GCA_902826515.1 uncultured Acidobacteriota bacterium | reverse complement strand
GCGTCGAGGGCGCGGCGGGCGTCGCGAATCGACTGCTCCTGCCGCTCGGTCGCCGACTTGAGCACCAGCGTCTCGTCGTCGGCCTTGAGCATCTCTTCGCGCAGATCTTCGAGTGCGCGGATGCTCTCGTCGAGCAGCCGCTGCCCTTCGACCCCGGCGGCGAGCAGGCGTTCGCGCTGCTCGCTCATGATGTTCATGTCGCGGCGGCAGGCGGCGGCGCGTTCGTCCACTTCGCGCGCGCCGTCTTCGAGGCGCCGCACCTCGGCCACCACCGCCACCGCGCGCTCGCTGAGCGCCGCCTGCGACGCCCGCGCTTCGGCGGCCTTGTGGCTGAGCGCGTGCAGGTTCTCGCGCGCGTCGGCGAGCTCGCGCTGGCGCTCCGAGAGCGCCTCTTCGAACATGCCGCGATCGTCGGTGAGGCGCGCGATGGTGGCCTGCGCCTCGGCCTGACGCACGTCGATGGCGTCGATGGTCTCGCGGGCGCCGCGGCCTTCGGCGGCCACGAGGTCCACGCGCTGCCGCACCCGCGACTCGTCGGCGGTGGCGCGCGCCACGTCCGCCTGCGCCGCGACGATCGCCTTCTCGTGACGATGGCCGTCGGCCACGAGGCCGGTCACCGCCGCACTCGCCACGGCAATGGCGTGCGAGAAGCCGGCGAGTTCGCCGGCGAGCGCGGCGATTGCCTGCTGGTCCTGCTCGACCTTCTCGCGCAGGTCGCGGATCTCGCGCTTGGTCGCGAGAATGCCGGTGGATTCGGTGCGGCTGCCGCCGCTCACGACGTGCGGCCCGCGGTAGACGTCGCCGTCGAGCGTCACGACCGGCACGCCGGCATGGGCGGCGACGATGGCGGCGCGGTCGAGCGAGTCGGTGATGAGCGCCTCGCCCACGACCGCCGCGAGCGCCGCGGCGAACGGACCGGTCACCCGCACGACGCTCGACAGCGGCACGCAGCCCTCGGGCACCGACGCGACCACCGGCGGCGGCGCCGCCGCGCGGTCGCTGATGACGATGAAGCCGCAGCGGCCGGCGCCCTCGGCGCGCACGATCTGGAAGCCGGCATGGGCCTGCGAGTGGCTGTCGACGATGACGTGCTCGAGCAGATCGCCGAGCGTCGCTTCCACCGCGCGTTCGTACTTCGGCTGCACTTCGAGGTAGTCGGCGAGCGCGCCGCGCTGGCCGATCGACGCATCGGCGCTCGCCAGCAGCATCCGCGCGCCGTCGCTGAAGGCGGCGCGGGCGCCCTCGATCTCTTCGAGCGAGAGCAGGCGGGCGCTGGCACCGGCAAGGTCGTGTTCGCGCTGCCGCTTCTCGCGCTCGCGCCAGTCGTGTTCGATGCGGGCCGTGGCCAGCTCGCGCTCGCGTTCGCTGCGGGCGATTTCCGTGGACGCGAGTTCACTCTGCGCCTGGCGCAGCGTGCTTGCGGCGCGGTCGCGTGCCTCGACGGCGCGGGCCAGCTCGCCGTCCAGATCGCGGGCCTCGACATCGAGGCGGCCCACGACGGCTGCCGCGCGCTCGCGTTCGGACGTCGCGTGGTGGATGGCGGTCGTGAGCGCCGTGACCGTGTTCATCACGGCGTAGACCTCGGCGCGCGCCTTCTCGACGGCCGCTTCGACGGTGGCGATCGCCTGCTGCGCTTCGCCGTAGGCTTCGGCCGCGGCGGTGGCGGCATCGGCAGCGTCGTCGCGAGCACGTTCGGCCTCGGCGATGGCGGCGCGGCGCTCCTCGAGGCGCAGGCGCTCCGGCTCGCGCCGGTCTTCGAGCGCCTGGCGTTCGGCGTCGAGTTCGCCGATGCGCGTCTGCAGCATCGCCGCCTGCTGGGCGTCGAGCGCGAGCTGCTGCTGGCGCCGGTTGACGTCGAGTTCGCCGGCATGCGCGGCTTCGCGGACGCCCGCGGCATCCTGCTCGGCTTTGGCGAGTTCGATGCGCACGCGCGCCAGTTCGGCTTCCACTTCGGCGAGACGCGCCGACGAGCTCACTTCGTCCTGGCGGGCGTCGTTCAGGCGCGTGCGCGCCGACTCGATGTGTTCGGCGAGGTGGCGGTAGCGCCGCGCGAACAGCACCTTCTCCCAGCGCCGCATCTCGTCACGCAGGCGCTGGTAGCGGCGGGCCTTGCCGGCCTGGCGCTTGAGCGAACCACACTGCTTCTCGACTTCGAAGACGATGTCGTCGAGGCGCGTCAGGTTCTGCTGCGCCGCGTCGAGCTTGAGTTCGGCGGCGCGGCGGCGGGCCTTGTACTTGGTGACGCCGGCGGCTTCCTCGATGAGCTGACGGCGGTCGGTCGGCCGCGAGCTCAGGATCAT
>CADEFD010000371.1 GCA_902826515.1 uncultured Acidobacteriota bacterium | reverse complement strand
GGCGGGTCATCCCCCTCGAGCAGCACCGCCGTGGTGCGCCATTCATCGGGCGCAGGAAGCGTTGAGTTGTCGTACATGAAACTTACGAGCAGGGCGCGCCGGCCGGCCGTGACGATGCCCCAGTACTGCCGCTTGTAGTTCCCGAGTTCCTGGCGGATGCGCGTGCCCTTCAGCGTGGGCTGGACGTCGGGGGCCGACAGATAGCCGGCCAGCCCGCTTTCGAACTCACGCACGTCCGCCGCCGATGGCGTCCATGCGCCAGCGGACATGACGATGCCTTCGTAGCCTGCGCCGTGAATCGTCGGACCGGGTGGAGTCGCCGCGGTCTCAGACGCGGACGGAGCCCGCCACTGCACATCGGGCAGCATGCCATCGATGACACGCTGCACGACCCAGAGTTGCGGCGGGCCGCTCCGGCCATACTCGGAGACTGACGCCGTCCGGCCGTCGAGCTGCGTCACAGTCACGGTGGTCGTCGCTCTGTCCGTACCGCCGGCGCGATAGTGGCTGTCGAGGCTGGCGAATCCCGACCGCTCGACGAACTGCGCCAGGTCGGCGAATCCGGCCTTGCTGATTCGCCCCTCGCGCATGCCGACGTGATCGACATGCCGCTCGCCCGTGTAGGTCACGGTGCCGTCCCGGCGGTAGACCACCGTGTAGATAGGGCACGTCCCGAAACACCCTGTACGAGTCAGTGAGATGTCGTTGTAGATGACGCGGCGCTGGTCGCCGCGTGTGGGCGGCGCGGGCTCAGGCAGGACGGACGGCTCCACGCATGCCTGGCTTGCCAGCGCGACCCAGAGAAGAGCCGCCAGTCCGGACCGATCCATTCGTGACGGTCGCAGCGACGTCTCGCTACTCGACATGCGTGGCCCACGCGCGTACGAGGCGGCCCAGAGACACGCGCAGCGTTGCCAGATGCGCGGCGTCACGCACCGTCAGCACGGCGCGGTCGGGGCTCTTCCACTCGAGGAGCTGCGCGTCGGCACCCAGCAGGTCGCGCATGTCGAGGACACGCGCCGGCCTGGCTCCGCGATGCAGCACCAGCTGCACCCCAGACTTCGCTCGCAGGTGGAACGTGGCGAAGTGTTCCGCCGTGGCGAAGCTGGGCGCATTCCACTTCACGGATTCAACGGCCTCTGGCACCGCGCGCGCGATGATCGCGCGCATCGCATCGATCACGGGACGTTGCGGGTGAGCTGACGCATCCAGAAGGGCTTCCACCTCACCTGCTCGCGTCGCAGGCGGCGTCACTACTGACCCTCCGGCGGCTGCCAGAGTTCCACCTTGTTGCCTTCCGGATCGATGACCCAGCCGAACTTGCCGTACTCGGAGTCGTCCGTCTTCTCGAGGACGTTGCACCCTTCGTCGCGCAGCGCCTGCAGGAGCGACGCAAGGTCCTCCACGCGGTAGTTGATCATGAAGGACGCCGTGCCGGGGGCGAACTGCGTGCTGCCTGTCGCGCCGATCGACCAGATCGTGGTGCCCGTCGTGGGCTGGCCGCTGGCGTCGGCCCACGAGAACGCGGCGCCACCCCAGTCCTGCACGTCGATGCCGAGGTGCGTCTTGTACCAGGCACACAGCGCTTTCGGGTCTTTCGCCTGGAAGAAGACGCCGCCGATACCTGTGACTCGCCTCATCATGGCCTCCGAAGTTGGACGGGAGAGCCGGCGTGGTGAAGCCGCGCCGTGCGCCTGCCGATCATGCGGACTGCTTCATGGCGGTGACCTCGATCTCGATCTTCATGCGCGGATCGAGAAGCTGGGCCGAGATCATCATCGCCGCCGGGCGAACCTCCCCAAAGTACTTCCGGAGTACCGGCCAGCAGGCTTCGAAGTCCTGCCCGTTCGGCAATACGTACGTGACCCTGACGACGTCGGCCAGGCTCGAGCCGGCCTTTCGAAGGGCGCCATCAATGTTTCGCAGACACTGCTCCGCCTGTTGCGCGACCCCTTCTGCGATGGTCATCGTCTCGTAGTCGAATCCCGTCGTGCCGGCTACGAAGACGAACGGTCCCTGAACCACGGCGCGGGAATAGGCGATCTGCTCTTCGAACGGGGAGCCAGAACTTATGAGTTGTCGAGTCATGATGGGCGGCGGGTTGAAGAAGGGCGAGCATAACGTGGTGCCTCCGGGCGGTCAAACCGTCTCGAAACGGTCGCCCGTACATGCGAACGGCCACCGTGCGGTGGCCGTTCAGTCGTCGCGCCCGCCTTCGCCCGCCTTCGCGCTGACGCGCTTCGGCGGGGTTAACTCTTGCCGCCGCTCATCGCGTTCAGGAACTCGCCGTTGCTCTTGGTCTTGCCCATCTT
>CADEFD010000370.1 GCA_902826515.1 uncultured Acidobacteriota bacterium | reverse complement strand
TGCCGAAGGGCGACATCTTCTCGGAGACGGCGGTCAAGGCCGCCAAGGCCAAGACGGCGTCGACCAAGAAGGGCCAGGCGCCCGAGCCGCCGAAGCCCACCGGTCCGCCGCTGCCGCCGCCCCGCCTCATCCGCACGGTGCGCCCGCCAACGGCCCCCGGGCATGAGTCGCCCGAGCACGACCACCACGCGGCGGTGTCGCACGTCGAGACCCACGAGCCCGCCCCCGCGGTCGAGGCTGCGCCGGTGATGGCCGAGGCGCCCGTCGAGGTGCACCACGAGCACGTGGCCCCGCCCGAGCCCGAGGTCGCCGCCGCCGCCCCGGCGCCGGTCGACACGCCCGCGATGGCGGAAGCGCCGGCATCCGCGCCTGTGGCCGAACCGCAGCCCGAACCGGCGGCTGCGCCCGAACCCGTGCCGGCGCCGGCACCGCCCGTGGCCGCGGCCCCGGCGCGCCCGGCAGCACCGCCCGCACCCACCGGCCGCATCCTGCCGCCCAGCCTCCGGCTGCGCATCGAGGAACCCGGCCAGGCCGTGCCGCAGGCGCGTCCGCTGACGCCCGCCCGGCGTCCGCCGAGCCAGCCGCCCGCCCGCATCGTGGCGCCGCCGCCCCCCCGTCCGCCGGGGTCGGCGCCAGTGCCCGGCATGCGTCCGCCGATGGGCGCCCGTCCGCCCTACCCGGGCGGCCGTCCGTATCCCACGTCGCCGTCGGCGCTCGGCGGGCCGCGCCCGCTGCCGTCGCAGCCGGTGCGTCCGGGCCAGCCCGGCCTGCCGCCGCGTCCCGGTCAGTATCCGCAGCGCCCCGGCATGCCGGGGCGTCCGCCGATGGGTGGACGTCCGGGCATGCCCTTCCGTCCCATGGGCGGACGCCCGACGGGCGGTCCGCGCCGTGACGGTGGTTCGCGCCAGATGCCGGCGCCGCCGCCGGTGGCCCTGCCGCCCATCAGCCGCACGATCACGCTCGCCGAGGGCATGACCGTGAAGGACCTGTCCGACAAGCTCGACGTGCGCGTCAAGGACGTGCTCAAGGTCCTGCTCGACCGCCGGATGATGATGACCATCAACTCCGCGGTCGACATCGACACCGCGCGCGAAGTCTCGCGTCACTTCGGCGCCGAGGTCGAAACCCGCAGCTTCGAAGAAGAACTGCTCGAAGTGGCGGACGAAGCGGCCGACGACAAGGACACCATCGCCCGCGCGCCCGTGGTCACGGTCATGGGCCACGTCGACCACGGCAAGACCACGCTGCTCGACTCGATCCGCACGACGCGGGTGGCCGAGCGCGAAGCCGGCGGCATCACGCAGCACATCGGCGCCTACCTCGTGGGCGGCGTCGGCGAGAAGAAAGACAAGAGCATCGTCTTCCTCGACACGCCAGGCCATGCCGCCTTCACCCTGATGCGCGCCCGCGGCGCCAAGGTGACCGACGTCGTCATCCTCGTGGTGGCGGCCGACGACGGTGTCATGCCGCAGACGCGCGAAGCGGTCGACCACGCCAAGCTGGCGAATGTGCCGATCATCGTCGCCGTCAACAAGATCGACAAACCCGGCGCCAATCCCGAAGTGGTCAAGCGCCAGCTCGCCGACATCGGCCTGATGCCGGAAGCCTGGGGCGGCACGACGGTGTTCGTGGAAGTCTCGGCGAAGCAGAAGACCAACCTCGAGTCGCTGCTCGAGATGATCCTGCTCGTCACGGAAATCAGCGAGCTCAAGGCGAACCCCAAGCGCGCGGCGGCCGGCACGGTGCTCGAGACCAAGCTCGATCGCGGCCGCGGCCCGGTAGCCACGGTGCTCGTGCAGGACGGCACGTTGAACGTCGGCGACAACATCATCGCCGGTCCGGTGGTGGGCCGCGTGCGCGCGCTCATCGACGACCGCGGCCGGCCGACCAAGACGGCCGGACCGTCCACCCCGGTGGAAGTGCTGGGTCTCGAGACCCTGCCCTCGCCGGGCGATTCGTTCCAGACGGTGTCCGACCCGGCCAAGGCGCGGCAGATCGCGATGTTCCGCCAGGCCAAGGCCAAGGAAAAGTCGCTGGTCTCGAAGGGCAGCCGCCTGACGCTCGAGTCGCTGCAGGCGCAGATGGCCGACGGCGGCATGAAGGAACTGCCGATCATCGTCAAGGCCGACGTGCAGGGTTCGGCCGAAGTGCTGGCCAACTCGCTCGACAAGCTGTCGACCGAGAAGGTCAAGGTCAAGATCATCCACTCGGGCGTCGGCGCCATCAACGAGTCGGACGTGCTGCTCGCCACCGCCGGCGGCGCCATCATCATCGGCTTCAACGTGCGGCCCGATCGCAACGCCGCCGACATCGCC
>CADEFD010000369.1 GCA_902826515.1 uncultured Acidobacteriota bacterium | reverse complement strand
CTTCTGTGGCATCATCCGGGCATCGCGGCGCCGCGGGTTAGGCGCCGTCCGTTAGACCGACAACGGAAAAACGAATACTTTGGCTGGGGCACGAGCGACCGTCGTGCCGTACTTCCATCTCTGGCGCCGGCCGGGCACCGCGCTGCTCCGAAGGTCCACGCCGCCTCCAGCACTGTGCCGGCACTATCACGGGCGAGCGCGCTCGCACCCTCTCCGGAGGCACCGCAGTTCCGCCCGGCTCCGTGCGTGCATTCGGCAGGCGGGCCCTCGCGCGCCGGTGATCGACCGAGGCGCGATTGACACACCGAGGCGCGGTCGCGCGATCGCGGGTCGGTGATCGCATGACACGACCGGCGGTCTAACACGCCATTGCACCGGACGCCCCCGGGGCGCGCGGGCGCGCCCCTCGCGCTCGGGTGTATGCTGGCCTCGCGCGGGCCGCCGGTGAATGGCCGTCCGTTAGCCCGACCAATCACCAGCGTGGCATCTTGATGGTCATCCTTCAGAGCTGGAAGACGCAGTGATTCTAACGACGTGCCGCTCTCTCGCGGTCTTGGTCCTGCTTGCGGTGGCTCTCCCTGCGGTCGCTCAACCGACGCTGCCCTTGCAGGTCGTAGTCACCCCGGCTCAACAGGCCATGACGGCCAAGCACATTGCGTTTCACATCACGCTCCGCAACGTGAGCGACGCTCCGCTGTTGTTGAACGGCGGGGTTGTACTCGGCAACGGTCGTCACGCGTGGGCGGCCATCGACTGCACACTTCGCGGCCGCGCGGGCCGCCCTGTGCCTCTCGGCCTCCACTGGCGGCTCGGCGGCGTCGGCGGACGCATGTACATATTGGGCGTGGCCTTGGGGCCAGGTGACACTCACACGATCGCCGTGACTCCCGACGACTACTCGTCAGCGACGTCCCTTGCGCTGGGGCCCGCTGAGCTGCAGTGCCGATTCACTGGTCGTCCCTCGAACGAGGCAGAGTGGCCTAAGTCTTGGGTCGGTGCTGCCGTCTCGGCGCCGGTGGAGATCGACATCACCAATGAACCGGCAAAGCCATGAGCGGGCTAACATCCAAATGCAGCCGACGCGCCGGGTGTCGCTTGCCGGCGCGCGGCTGATTTGGCATCGTTAGACGGACGGAGCAACGGGCACACATGAACTCCACCACACCTACGGTTGGTCGGGGCTTTGCGATCGTCTCACGCGGCCTACTGATGTTGGTCTACCTTGTGTGCGCGGTCGTGGCGCTGTGGCCAGGTCTGCTTGAGTTCAATGTGGCGATTCGCGGCGGACTGGCAGCATTCTTCCTGGGCAAAGCAAGCCTGTCCGCAGTATTTGCATCCGCGCGAGTGCGCGGCAGTGCCCTCCAGCCAGAACAAGTCGTCCAAGGGTTTCTGCTGCTGAGTTATGGGTACGTTGCCAGCGGCATTCTCGTGGGCATCGGAGCACTCTGGTTCGGCGGCGTCGTCGGCTTTCTCGTCGCATACGCGGCGTTGTCGCTTGCCTGGCTCTGGTACTTGGCGAAGCAACGCCTTGGATTTGACTCAGTTCGTGACGAGTAACACGTTGACGCGGTACCTACGGAAGACGCCGTCTAACCAGCGGTTGCAGCCGACGGCGGTTGGGCGCTGTGGCATCATGCGGGCAGCAACCGCCGCGGCTGAACCGCGGTCGTTAGCCCGACAATCGAACGACCGATCCGATTCAAGACAGCGAGGCGTGCCGGCTCGGCCGTGGTAGCCTCAGCGCATCGCGATGAACGAGTTCGAGTGGGACCCCCGCAAGGCCGCGAGCAACCTGAAGAAGCACGGCGTCTCGTTCGCCGAGGCGCTGACCGTGTTCTCCGACCCCGCGGCCAGGATCTTCGACGATCCCGATCACTCAGGCGACGAGCGTCGTGAGATCATCATCGGGTACTCGCGGCGCCCTCGGCTGTTGGTCGTGGGGTTCACGGAACGGGTCGGCCGGGTTCGCATCATCACCGCGCGGCGGGCGTCGCGGGCTGAGACAAAGCGTCATGAAGAGCACACGTAAGGCAAAGGCACCGGCCCGCGACCTCCGCGCGGAGTACGAGTTCGACTACAGCAAGAGCCAGAAGAACCGGTTCGCCACTGGCGGCGCGCCGGCAGTGGCCGTCGTCCTCGACCCCGACGTGGCTCGCGTCTTCGGCTCTTCGGCGAAGGTCAATCGTCTCCTCCGGTCGGTCATCAAGGCCGTGCCCGGCGCCGTAGACGGCGACAGAAAACGCAAAGCGGGCTAACCACCAAATGCAGCCGACGCGCCGCGTGACAGGTGTCGGCGCGCGGCTGATTTGGCATCGCTAGCCGGACCAACGGGCATAGAGCCAA
>CADEFD010000368.1 GCA_902826515.1 uncultured Acidobacteriota bacterium | reverse complement strand
TGCAGCTCGTCTCGATGCATCCGGAGACCGGCGCGCTCATGGTCTTCGAGGACGGCGGCTTCGTGCCCTACGCGCCGGACCCGGCGCTGCTGCCCGTGGTCGAACACTCGCGCGAATGGCACCAGCGCACGCGCGCCTTCGTGCCGCCGGCGCTGGTGCGGCGCGCGCTGCCGGCGTCGGTCGTCGGCCCCGGGCATCACGGCGCCGCCGGCGCCCCGCCGGTCTTCGCATGACGCTCCTCCATCTGTCACTCGCCCTCGCGCTCCTCGCGCCAATCGCCGCCGCGCTCGCCGTCGGCCTGCGCGTGGTGCTCGGCGACGGCCGCCCGTCGGAATCGCTGGTGGCGCGGCTCATCGGCGCCGGCCTCGTGCTGTCGGTGGCCGGGGGCCTCGGCATCCTCGCGGCGTTCCTCGGCCTCGGTGTGCCGGTCGTGAGCGGCGACGTCGAGTTCGGCGACTGGCTGCGCATCGCCGACTTCGTCATCCCGGCCGTCATCCGCGTCGACCGGATCTCGGTCACGATCGCGCTCTTCTCGTCGCTCCTCACGGCGCTCATCGCCCGGTTCTCGCGCACGTACCTGCACAAGGAGCCGGGCTTCATCCGCTTCTTCACGCTGCTCGGCGTCTTCGCCACCGGCACGCAGCTCGTCGCGCTCGCCGGCGCCCTCGAGCTCTTCTTCGCCGGCTGGGAGCTCATCGGCGTGTCGTCGGCGTTCTTCATCGGGTTCTTCCACGAACGCGACGAGCCGGTGCGCTCGTCGATCCGGGCGTTTGCCACCTACCGGCTGTCGGACGCCGGCCTGCTCATCGCCACGGTGGCCACGTTCGAGCTGCTCGGGTCGGCGCGCTTTTCGGCCCTGAACGGCGCCGCGGCGCTGCCACCCGCGCAGGCGACCGCGCTCGCGCTGCTCTTCCTGCTCTCGGCCATGGGCAAATCGGCGCAGCTGCCCTTCTCGGGCTGGCTGCCGCGGGCGATGGAAGGCCCGACGCCGTCGAGCGCGCTCTTCTACGGCGCCGTCTCGATCCACGCCGGGCTGTTCCTGCTGCTGCGCGTGTGGCCGGTCTTCGAGGTGTCGCCGGTGGCCCGCGCGATCGGCGTGGCCGTGGGACTCGCCACCGCGTTCTACGCGGCGGCGGTCGTGCGCGTGCATACCGACGCCAAGGGCGCCCTCGCGCACGCGACGCTGGCGCAAGTGGGCCTCATCCTCGCCGAGATCTGTCTGGGTCTGACCACACTCGCCCTCGTCCACCTGGTGTGCCACGCGTTCCTGCGCCTGGGGCAGTACCTCAAGGCGCCGAACATGATTCACGACAGCCACCGCGAGGGGCACGCCCATCCACATCCGGGTTGGCTCGACCGCCGCTCGCCGCGTCTTGCGGCGCGGCTCTATGCCGCCTCGCTGCATCGCCTGCGCCTCGACGATCTCATCGATGCGATCTTCGCGCCGGTGCTGGCGCTGGCCCATGCGCTCGACCGCGCCGACCGCTGGGTGCGCCGCACGCTGTCGTTCGAGGAGCGGCCATGACGCCCGTTGTGGCCTCCGCGCCCTGGGAAACGCTGGCCGTCTGTCTGCTGCTGCTCGCCGCGCCGACCGTGGCGGTGCTGCACCGGCCGGCCTGGTGGCTGCTGGCCGGCATGGCCGGCTCCATGGCCGCCTCGCTGTTCGCCGGTGACGGCGTCACCGCCTACGCCATCGTGGCCGGCGGCACGCTGCTCCATGCGGCGCATGCCTGGCGCTTCAGCCGGACCGGCGCCGCGGCGCTGGTCGTTGCCGCGGTGGTCACGGCCGCCGCGGCCGTCGCCATCGCGGGCGGCGCGCTCGCCGCCGCGTTCCTGCTCTCGGCGCTCGCGATCGCGCTGCGCACCGGCATCCTGCCGCTGCACGGCGGCGTGGCCAGCCTGTGCGACCGGGCGCCGGTCGTGCACACGCAGCAGATGTCCTCGGTCATCGCGCTGGTGTTCCTGCACCTGCGCTACGTCGACCACGACCCGGCCGTGGCTGCGTTTGCGCCGTGGCTCGTCACCTACGGCGCCACGGCCTGCCTGCTGGCTGCGCTCATGACCGTGGTGCAGCGCGACCTGCGCGGCTTCTATCGCGGCACGACGGCGATGCACGGCGGCATGCTGATGGCGGCGCTCGGTGCGGCCGCGCTCGGCAACTTCGCGGCGGCGCTGCTCGTGGCCGTCACCGTGGGGCTGGCGCTCGGCGGGCTCGGCATGATGATCACGTCGCTCGAGGAACGCGTGGGACCGGTGGACTATCGCGGTCCCGGCGGACGCGCCGGCGCGTTCCCGGTGCTCTCGGCCTGTTTCATCGTGTTCGGCGGCGCCGGCGTGGGCCTGCCCGGCACGGCCGGCTTCGTCGCCGACGATC
>CADEFD010000367.1 GCA_902826515.1 uncultured Acidobacteriota bacterium | reverse complement strand
TGAAGGTGGAGGGCGTGCGCAGCTACGGCGCCGAGGTGATCTTCGCCGGCACGACGTCCCTCGACCGGCAGTCGCGCGCGGAGGCCGAAGCGGCGGCGCGCGGGCTCTCGATCATCCCGCCGTTCGACCACCCCATGGTCATCGCCGGGCAGGGCACTGTGGGGCTGGAGCTGCTCGAACAGATCCCCGATCTCGGCACGGTGTTCGTGCCGATGGGCGGCGGCGGGCTCATCGCCGGCGTGTCAGCCGCGATCAAGCTCTCGCGGCCCGAGGTGCGCGTCGTGGGCGTCGAGCCGGTGGGCGCGATGAAGATGCGCGCGGCGCGCGATGCCGGGCATCCGGTCACCCTCGAGAAGACGGCGAGCATCGGCGACGGCATCATGAACATGCGGGCCGGCGACCTCACCTTCGCGCACGTGCAGCAGTACGTGGATGATCTGGTGGCGGTACCCGACGAGGCGATGGCGCAGGCCGTGAAGTGGCTGTTCCGCCAGGCGCGCATCGTGGCCGAGCCGAGCGGCGCCGCGCCGACGGCGGCCGTGATGCTCGGGTTGGGCGCGCCGGTGGGCACGGTGGCGGCGATCGTAAGCGGCGGCAACGTGCAGCCGGATCACTTCGCGAAGTACATCACGAGCTAAGCGGGGCCCGGGACCCGGGGCTCGGGGGAACCACCATGAGCGCAGCCCTCACCGTCGGCGTCATCTCGGACACGCACGGGCTGTTGCGGCCGGAAGTGGTGGCGGCACTCGCGGGCGTCGACCAGATCCTGCACGCCGGTGACGTCGGCACGCCAGACATCCTGGCCCGGCTGAAAACCCTCGCGCCCACGGCGGCCGTGCGCGGCAACGTCGATCATGGCGTGTGGGCGACGGCGCTGCCGATGACGGAGGTCGTGCGCCTGGGCACGCTCGACGTCTACATGCTGCACGACCTGGCGACGCTCGATGTCGATCCGGTGGCGGGCGGCTTTGCCGCCGTCATCTCGGGCCACTCGCATCAGCCGAAGGCCGAGTGGAAACGCGGCGTGTTCTACCTCAACCCGGGCAGCGCCGGTCCGCGCCGCTTCTCACTGCCGGTGACGCTCTCGATTCTGCGCGTCGATGGCGTGACCCTCACCCACGAGCGGATCGACCTGCCCGTCTGACCTCAGGCACGGGGAGGAAGGGACGGCGACCTCAGTTCAGGTCGATTCCTGGCGACCAGCCGCTCGCCGCCAGGAATGCGCGCGCATCCGTCATCTCGATCATCGCCCGGAAGGCCGCACGTTTGTCCGGGGCGCGCCGGTAGTAGGCCTTCGCGATGCGGTAGCCCACCCAGTAGCCGAGCTGCCCGACGTCATCGGCCGTCGTGTTGTCGACCCACGCTGACAGGTCCTTGCTGTCGATGGACGCCGCGAAGCGCGTCTCGATGTCCCGCTCTCGCCCCTTCGCAGGGGCGATGGCGACGTGCGCGATCCCGCCGGAAATCAGCTCGCCGGCGAACTCCGCGATACCTTCGAGCAGCGACCGTTGCAGTACGGTCAGGTCTTCGGTGTTCGCGAGTGCCGGCGCCTGCTGGGAGTGGATGTACTCATGCGCGATGACGTGGACGAAGCGCGCCTCGACATCACGGTCGAGCACGCGCGCGGCTGCCGCCGAGCACATGCCCTCGAGGGCGACCTGAACGCCGTTGCCGGGCCCCGCCATCGCCAGCGGCCGGCCGCGGCTCACCAGAATGGTCACCGGCGGCCGTTGTGCGGCCGGATACACGTCCACGAGGCGTTCGAAGGTGCGCGCAAGACGCGCGCGCACGCGAGGCAGCACCGGGAGACATGCGCGGGCGTTGCTGTAGAGCTCCGGTTCGGCGGCGATGGCCTGGGCGATCCGCTCGCCCGTCACATTGCGCACCCCCACGAGATGCCGCAGACCCGCGGTGCCCCGGTCGAGATACTCGCGCTGGATCTGTTGCGCCGTGGGCCGACCGGCGGTCGCCTCGTAGACGCGGAAGAAGCGGTCCACATCCTCTGTGAGGATGTCGATGGCTGACGTCTGAGCGTTCAGGGACAGGCACGCCAGGGCGGCGAAGCCGATGGCGCCCACGACCAGCGCTCGAACCCCGCCGCGAGCCCGTTCCCCTGATGTCCGCCCGATCTGCTGACCGCTCATGATGGCCCCTGCGAGTGAAGGCTGCGGAAAAGATGAGTCCAGTCGTCAGCGCCGCAGTTCCGCGCGCGCCAGGTCCAGCGCATCGTCGAGCGAGCTGACGGCGCCGTCGAGCTGTTGTTCGTAGACCGCGCGCAGAATCTCGCCCATGCGCGGACCGGGCGTGACGCCGAGCGCGAGCAGATGCCGACCGAGCAGCAGCGGGGCCGGCGGCGCGTGTTCCACGCCGAGGGCGCGTGCCCGCTCGAGGAACCAGTCCATCGCCGAGCAGTCGAAGATGCCGGCGCGGCCGTGGCAGTCGGCG
>CADEFD010000366.1 GCA_902826515.1 uncultured Acidobacteriota bacterium | reverse complement strand
GGTGTGCACCTTGGTGCGCCAGCTGCGGGGGCCGCACTTGAGCACGTGGGCGTGGTGCAAGAGCCGGTCGAGCAGTGCGGTGACGGCCGCGGTATCGCCGAGGAGCTTGCCCCAGTCGTCGACCGGGCGGTTCGACGTGAGGAGCGTCGACGCGCGTTCGTAGCGGCGCATGATGATCTCGAGCAGGTCTTCGGCGGCCGTGTGCGGCAGCTTGCGCATGCCGAGGTCGTCGATGATGAGCAGCGGGACGGTGGTCAGGTCCGCGACGACGTCCTTGCGAGTGCCGTCGAGCGTCGCGTCGGCGAGGTCTTCGAGCAGCGTGTGCGCTTCCCGATAGAGCACGCGATGGCCTTGATGGATGGCGGCGCGGCCGAGCGCTTGGGCGAGGTGGCTCTTGCCGGTGCCGGGTGGCCCGAGCAAGAGCACGTCCTCGCGCTGCTGGATGAAACGGCCCGTGGCCAGCTCGTGGATGAGCGCGCGGTTCATCTTCTTGTTGAAGTCGAGATCAAAGGTGTCGATGGCGCGATCCGGGTCACGGAAGCGCGCCTGCTGGACGCGCCGCTGGATCAGGCGGTCCTGGCGGCGGACGAGTTCGTCACTGACCAGCGCCGAGACGAGATCGATTGGCACCTGCCGTTCCGATTGGGCCTGGCGCAAGCGCGCTTCGAGCACGTCGGCCATGCCGGAGAGGCGGAGCTTGCGGAGCGCGGTGTCGAGTTCGACGAGATTCATGTGGGGTCTCCTGTCTGTCGATCGATGAGATCGCGATAGAGCGTGAGCTGGCGGATGAGCGGGTCGACTTGGGTGAGCGTGAGCGGCGCGGCCGGCCGCCGCTCGAGATAACGCCGGAGGAAGCGATAGCTGGGCGCCTGGAGCTCGAGCGCGGCCTTGGCGGCGTCGTCGGCCGCCGCGGCGCCGTACTGTTTCGCGAGCGCCAGCACGCCGAGGATGCGACGCACGCCGGCGGGGCCCTCGTGGTCGTGGATGTAGGCGCACACGGTGTGGAGATGCGGCCCGGCATGGCGGGCGCGGGCCAGCAGCGCCGTCGTCGAGGCGGGCGTGCGCGTCGGCCGGTCGGGGTCCGCGATGCGGTGCCAGCCGCGCGGCGCCCGCACATGTTCGCGCAGGAGCTGGCCCGTCGGCGTCAGCACGCGGACGTGCAGGTCGGTCCACTGCACCTGCACGCGCTGCCCGATCCAGCCGGGCGGCGTCGAGTAATACGCCGCCTCGACTTCGACGCAGCCATCGAGATGCACGGTGCGCACGCCGAAGCGGTAGTAGCGAAACGGCTCGACGGGCAGCGGCTGCAGTGCGGGGCGCTCCTCCGCAAACATCGCGGGGACCTGGCGTTTCGTCGTGCCGTGGATCCGCGTGTCGGCCCAGTGCGTCTCCCAGCGGTCGAGATAGGCTTGCGCCTGCTCCAGGGTCTCGAAACGCAGCCCCTGCAGCGGCGTCTTCTGGGCGTGCCCGACGCCGGACTCGACCTTGCCCTTGCGATCCGGATCGCCGACGCGACACGGCAGGGCGACGACGCCGTAATGCGCGAGCACGTCGCGATAGAGCGGATTCAGGACCGGGTCGTAGAGGTCCGGCGTGAGCACGCCCTCTTTGAGGTTGTCGGGGACGGCCACGCGCGGGGCGCCGCCGAGGCGCCGAAACGCGCGCTCGTGCAGCGCGGCCCAGATCTGCGCGCTCGACTGCCAGGTCAGCAAGCGGACGGCCTTCCGCGAGTAGCCCAGCGTCAGGACAAACAGCCGCGCGCGGCGGTACTTGCCGGTCGGCGGATAGCGCACCATCGGCCCCTCGCCGTAGTCGACCTGGGCTTCCTCGCCCGGTGCCGTCGTGATGACCACCCGGGCCTCGGGCGTCGTGGGCCCGCGCAGACGCGAGACGAAGCGGCGCACGCTGGCGTAGCGGGCGGGAAAGCCGGCCTCGTCGACCAGGTCCTGCCAGATCGCCATCGCGTTGCGTCCCAGCGCGAGGGCCGCCACGATGCGCTCGCGATACGGCTCGCAGGCACTCGCCTGCGGCGCGCGTGTCGGCGCCGCGTCGGTGGACACCCCCGCCCCAGGAATTGCCGGTTTTGCCGGGAGGTCGGTGGACACCCCCTCGGAATTGGCCGCTTTTGCCGGCGCTTCGCCTGGGCGACCACGGCCGCGCACCGCCAGACCGGCCGCCCGCACGTACCGCGTCACCGTCTCGCGCCGCACCCCGGTCGCCGTCGCGATGCGGCTCACCGTCCAGCCCAAGCGGGCCAGGGCCAGGATCTGTTGCTGCTGCTCGTGGTCCAAGACGTTGCTCATCCGAGCGAGGGACTACGGTCCCCCCACTCTCGTCAACGTCTCGATCGCCGTCCGTTAATTGCCGGTTTTCAGGTGTCGATCAAATGACGGTTTTGGGTGTCCACCGAGGCTGGCGTCTCGGTCGTTCACGTCGGTGGCCAGGCCGTCC
>CADEFD010000365.1 GCA_902826515.1 uncultured Acidobacteriota bacterium | reverse complement strand
CCCTGCGTGTTGTCGTAGTAGATGCCCACGGCGCCGATATAGGCCGCGGCGCCGGCGGCGTACTCGTGCGTGACGACGAGCATCGCCGTGGGGTCGAGGTTCGTCAGCGGGTGATCGATGTGCGTCAGGTTGCCGAAGACATTGCCGCCTGACGACACGTGGCGGAACACCGGCAGCACGGAGCCACTCACGTACACCGCGCCGTTCAGTTCGAGCGCCACACCGGTGGCCGTGCCCGCGGCGGCGCGTACGCCCGGGCCGCTCGCCGAGATCCCGAACACGCCCGGACCCGAGTGACTCGAACCACCGATACCCGTGCCGCTGTAAGAGATGCCGACGACGCCTGCCGCCGTGTCGCTGAGCCCGACGAGACCGGCCTCCGTGCGGCTGGCGCCGCGCATGGCCCCGGGATATGACGGCGTCAGGGCCGGTGCGTCGCCCCACTGCGCCACGATGGCCGCGCCGTTCGACGGCGTGGTACCGGTGACGATCACGCCGAAGCCGTTCGAGCCGCTCAGGGTGGCCGCCGACACGTCGATGTAGGAGCCGGCCGCCGGTGCACCGGTGGGGTCGCGGCGCGCCGAGCCCCCGGTGGCCGCGCCAAGTGCGAACGTCCCGCTGTTGCCTTCGCTGTCGCGCCAGGTGCCCTGACCGCTGGCCGGGGAGACACGCGCGTCCACATGCACGCTGCGTCCGCCGGGCGTGGTCACAATCGTCAGGCCCAGGCCGATCGTGCCGTCGGGGTTTGGTGCGCCCGTGCCGACCACCGGCGCCCGCTGGGGCGCGCCGCACTGGTCGTCGAAGCCATCGAAGGCGTAGCCGGCGCCGGTCTGCGCGATCGCGAGGGTGACGCGGTTGCAGAAGGGCTGCAACTGCCAGGTCAGCGTGCCGATCGACTGCGCCGAGAGCGGCGACGCCAGGCAAGCGAACGACAGAGCGAGCAGGACGACGGCGCGGCCGGGATACGACATGCCCGGGGAATCGGCACCGGCGCCGCGGTCTTGACGGGACGGCGGCGAGCCAGCGGCCAGCAGGCACCAATCGGCGGTGCCTGGTGGCCACACGACTCAGGACTGCGCGCTACTGCTGCGGCGGCGTGTCGAACGGCGGCAATGAGAAGCCAATCGGTGCGTAGGACGTCGCGTAGTAAGTGGCGGAAATATGAATGTCATAGAGCGACACGGCGCCGGCGGTCAGGTCACAGACCAGCCGGAACTGCTGCCCCTGGTTGTTCGACAGCGGGTTGTCAGCCGAGGCGACCGGCAGCACCCGATGGGCCGAGAACGTGGTGTAGTCGTCTGCCGCACCGCGGTCGCGCAGGGCAAACCACGGGGCGGCGAGGTCAACCGCGGCGACGGCCCCCTTCTGCAGCTGACAGAAGGCCGTGTCGTTCCCCGCGGTGCCGTTGTTCCACTGTCCGGTCACCTCGATCTTGACGTAGCCGTCGGCCGGCACGCGCATGGTCGTGTTGGCGAACGATGCCGGCGACGAGGTCACGGTGGCCGTCGCGTTCACGAAGTTGTACGTCACACCCGGCTCATTGGAGGTCTTCAGGCTCGAGACGGCGCCATTGGCAATCTGGCTCGTGCCCACCGCGTTGTTGGCGAGCGCGGCGCCGGGGATGGTGCCCACGGCGAGTACGGTGCCGGGCACGGTCGGGGCCGGACGAGCGGCCCCGGCCGCCGCGCCGTTGAACACCAGCGTGCCGCTGTTGCCGGCGCTGTCGGTCCACGGACCGCCCAGGGTGCCCAGGCTGACGCGGGATTCCACGTGCACCGAGAGGCCGCTCGGCACGGTCACGATGTTGAGGCCGAAGCCGATGCTGCCATCGGGGTTCGGGGTGGCGATGCCCACGAGGGGCGCCCGCTGGGCGGCGCCGCACTGGTCGTCGAACCCGTCCAGCGTGTAGATCCCGCCATTCTGGGTGATGGTCAGCGTGACCCGGTTGCAGTAGGGCTGCAGCTGCCAGGTGAGGGTGCCGATCGACTGCGCCTCGGCCGGCGCACTCGACAGGGCGAACAGGGTGGCACCAGTCACGGCGCTGAGCAGGGAACGAATTCTCACAACGGCCTCCTCCGGCCCGGTCACCGACCACGAGGCGGGTCGATCGGCGGGGCCGTGCTGCTCTGACAAGCGGCGGGCTCCGGGAAAACCCATCACGCTGATAAGCTGAGGCCGCGGAGCACCCCACCTATGGCCACCATCGGCGTCCTGTTCGGCATGGAAAACGTCTTCCCCGGCGCGCTCGTCGAGCGCATCAACGCCATGGGCGTGCCCGGGGTCACCGCCGAGTTCGTGCAGATCGGCGGCGTGAAGATGGAAGGGCCCTGCCCCTACCGGGTGGTCGTGGATCGCATTTCCCACGACATCCCGTTCTATCGCGCCTGGCTCAAGACAGCCGTGCTCGACGGCACCTACGTCATCAACAACCCGTTCTGGTCGAGCGCCGACGACAAGTTCTTCAACTA
>CADEFD010000364.1 GCA_902826515.1 uncultured Acidobacteriota bacterium | reverse complement strand
CCACCTGTGGGAGTATTCGTTCTGGAATCGCCGGGCCTACAGACGACGGCGTTAGATTCCCCTACCATGACCGGCAGCCGCGCGACCTCGCCTCCCCCCGCTGCCGGGTCGTCCCTCCTTCCAGTGCTGGCGGTGCTGGCGCTGTTCTCGGCCCTCGTCGTCATGCCGGGCGGATGGAACGGCGCCTTCCCGGGCCTCGGCTACTCGAACCTTCAGGCGCGCGCCCTGGGTGCGGTGTTCGTCGCGCTGCTGACGCTCCTGCTGTTCGCGCCGCGGCGGCCGGCGCGCTGGCGGGCCGCGTGGATGCTCGTGGCGCTGATCGTCGTCCGCAGCGCACTCGGCGCCCTCGACACCCCGTTCGGCTGGCGGGGCGAGTACACGATGCAGTCGCCGGAGCCCGCCAAGGTGGCAACCTTCGCGTGGCGCCTCGCACCCCACATCTTCCGGATCGATCGCGCCGTGGCGTTCAGAGGCGCAGGTTTCGATCTGCAGTTCCTGAACGATTTCCATCGCTACAACAGGCCGGCCTTTGCGCCGCCGCGCGCAGTCTCACAGGCCCTGACCTTCACGTGGGCGGGGTGGTTCGAGGCGCCCGCCAGCGCCACCCTCGACGTGTTCGCCGCGGCACAGGGCACGATGCAGGTCCAGCTCGACGACGTGACGGTCGTCAGCGGAGGCGTGACGCAGCCGGCAGAACCGCCGCGCGTCGCCGTCGGGCCCGGATGGCATCGCCTGACCGTGACGAACGACAAGCCGCAGGGCGTGGCGCCCACGGTGTTTGCGCGGTTCCTGCTCGACGGCCGGCCGCTCGACGTCAGGCCGTGGCCGCCAGCCTCGTGGTCGAACCCGCGGCTGCTCGCGATACTCGACAACGCGGCGATGTGGCTCGGCGCCGTCATCGTCCTGTGGACACTCGGCGCGGGGCTCGCCGGTGCCGGCATCCGCGGCGGCGCCCGCCCGGCGGGCGCCGTGGCGGCACTCGCCGCGACGGTCGTCCTCGCGGTGACGGCGCAGATGGCGGCGGCGCCGTTTGCGAACCGGACCTACGAGCTGCGGCCGGGCGACGACCATCTGGCCTACGAGGGACTGGCCCGCAACATCGTCGCCGAAGGGGTGCTGATGCCGGAAGGCCGTGCCCCCGGACAGGGCACGCCGTTCTTCTTCTATCCGCTCTATTCGTACACGCTGGCGGGCCTGCACCTCGTGATGGGCGACAGCTACGCCGTCGTCGTGCTCCTCAATGCCATGGCCGCCGCGGCGCTCCCCGCCATCCTCTGGCTGCTCGGCTGGCGCCACCTCGGTGCCGGCGCGCAGGTGCTGGGCCAGGCGGCCCTCGTCGCCTTCGTGCTCAGACACAACGCGCGCTACTTCGAAAGCCCGCTCACCGACAATCTCTTCATTCCCCTCGCGCTCGGGGCCCTGGCGATCGGGGTCCATGCCGTGAGATCGCTGCGGCCGGCTGACGCCGTTCTCACCGGCAGCGCGATTGCCGTATGCGCCACGACGCGGCCGTCGTTCTTCCTGTTCACGGCGCCGTTCGTGCTCGTGCTGTTCCTGGCGAGCCGGCTCCGGCCCCTACTTGCGCGCCTCATACTCGCGGGGGCCGTGGCCGCCGGCTACGCGCTGACGCTTGCTCCGGTCATCCTGCGCAACTGGATCATGGCCGGGCAGGCGGTGGCGATGGTGACGCTGTCACACGCCATTCCGGTGTCGCTGATTCCGCCCGAGATGCAGGGGCAGGTCACGCTGCCGCAATCGAACCTCTACTCGTGGTCGTCGAGCCTGTCGCTCGCCTGGGATCTGATTCGCGCCGACCCGTGGGGGGTGGCCTGGCTCGAAGCGCGCAAGATCCTGTTCACGCTGGGCCTGACACAGCTCGGCCCCGGCGCGCCACCGCCCATCCCGGAGTTTCCGCTGCTGTGTGTGGCGGCCGTGCTGGCGGTTGCGCTGGGGCGTGTGCCGTGGCGCACCGCGGCCGTCCTCGGTGCGTTCCAGCTCTCGCACCTCGCGGCCATCGTCGTCGCGTACCCGTGGACGTACGGCTACAAGACCATTCTGCCTGTGCACCTCGTGTTCCTCTTCTGCGCGCTCCATCTGGTGCGCCGCCAGGACGCTCCGGCCCATGGCTGATCCCTCGAAGGTCCTCCTCGCGGCTCTCGTGCTCGCAGGTGTGGCGGGCTGTGGCCGCGATCCCGGGCTGGTCGTGTTGCGCGCGACCTACGGCGCGAGCTGCGGGCAGGCCCCGGGCAACGTCACGCTGGCCGTGGCGGAGGTCTGCGACGGTCTGGCGGCATGCGACCTGCCGATCGCGCCGGCGGTGCTCACCGACCCTGCCGAGGGCTGCGAGAAGGACTTCGAGGTGGTGTGGGCGTGCCGCACGGGGTCGCCCGGGGCGCGGCGCGTCTACCTGCCGGCGCAGGCGACGCTCGGGGCACATGCTCAGCTGGCGTGTGACTGACCCTTGCGGAACGCGAGGATCAACTCGCCGCGCA
>CADEFD010000363.1 GCA_902826515.1 uncultured Acidobacteriota bacterium | reverse complement strand
CCCATGCCGGTGCCGCCCGACGTGCCGTTGTTCACGACATCACCCGGGTAGAGCGTGATGATCGACGAGCCGTACTCGATGAGTTCGTAGATCGAGTGGATCATGTCGGAGGCGCCGGCCTCCTGCATCACCTTGCCGTCGATGGTCAGCGTCTGGCGCAGGCGCTTCATCGGGTCGCCGTAGAACTCCTTCGGCACGATCCACGGCCCCATGGGCGCGAACGTGTCGTGGCCCTTGCCGACGAACCAGTCGGAGCCGGGCCGCGAGTCGGGCGGCCGGCCGCCGCGATCGGAGACGTCCACCGTGACCATGTAGCCGAAGATGTGCTCGGCGGCCTTGTCGGCCGGCACGTATTTGGCGGCGCGGCCGATGACGATGCCGAGTTCCACTTCCCAGTCCACGCGGTCGCGCCCGTGCGGAATGATCACGTTGTCGCCGTCGCCGACGACGGCGCCGCGTGTGGGCTTGATGAAGAGGTAGGGCACACCCCGCTTGGCGCGCCGTTCGGCTTCCGCCTTCTTCTGTTCCTCGGCGGTGCCCGTTTCGCCGACGTGCGTGTAGAAGTTCACGGCGGCGTTCAGCATCTTGCCGGGCATGAGCGGCGGCAGGATGTCCACACCCTTCACGTCGTGCACCCAGGGCGGACGCTGCATGCCGGCCAGGCGGTTGCCGCGGACCATCGTGTTCACGATCTCGTAGAGCCGGACCTTCATGCCGTACTCGTACTGGCCGATGAGATCGACCATCGTGGCCGGCATCGGCACGGCCGGATAGGCCGGATCGCGTTCGAGCGCGCGGTTGGCCGCCGCGAGCTCGACGACGATCGCGTCGCGCAGCACGATGCCGATCCGGGGTTCGCCCGCGATCTCGAACGTGCCGAGCTTGAAGGGCTCGGCGCTGCTGACGGACGGATCGCCCTGCGCCGCCGCGCGCATCGGACTTCCGAGGACGGCCAGCGCCGCCACCACCGCTATCACTCTCATGTGACCTCCTCCGCGAATGCCGCCCAGTTGTAGCAGAACTCCGGCGCGGTGAGCCGGTAAAACGATGTCTCGGCTATGTCTGCAACTTGTCATCCGGCCGGGACGCGCCGGCCGGCGCCCTGACTAGACAACTCCAAGACAAATCCTAGACATGGTTTGACACCGTGCGTGCACGCGAACGGCTACGCTCTCGGCGATTCGACCGTCTCCGAAAGGGAGGGGTTCACATGGTGGCTGCTGTCCGGCTCCTGTCAGTCGTTCTGAGTGTGTCCCTCGCCGTGGCGTCTCCGGCGCTTGCGCAACAGCGGGGTTCGATCTCCGGCAAGGTGCTCGACCCCGACGGCCTCGCGCTGCCGGGCGCAACCGTCGTCATCACCAACGCCGGCACCGGCTTCACCCGCGAAGCCATCACAGCCGAGACCGGCGCCTACTCGGTGCCCAACCTCGAACCCGGCACCTACGACGTGGTCGTGACGATGGCCGGCTTCGGCAATGCGACGCGCACCGGCATGGTGCTCTCGCCTGGATCGACAGTGTCGCTCGATCTGAAGCTGACGGTGGCGGGCGTGCAGGAGAACCTCGTCGTCACCGGCGAGTCGCCGCTCGTCGAGCGCACGAGCAACCAGATCGGCGGCAGCCTGTCGCGGCGCGAGATCGAGGAAGTGCCGTCCAACTTCCGCAACTTCACCGGCCTCACGCAGCTCATCCCGGGGATGACGCCGAACCCGGCCACCTCCACGTTCGAAGGCGGGCAGGTCGTGGCCAACGGGTCGCCCTCGCAGCAGAACGTCTACCTGCTCGACGGGATGTACAACAACGACGACCGCCTGGGCGGCAGCCAGGGCACGCAGGTGCGCGTGGTGCTCGACAACATCGAGGAGTACCAGGTGCTGGCCAACCAGTACAGCTCGGAGTACGGCGGCGGCGCCGGCGCCATCATCAACATGGTGACGCGCGGCGGCACCAACGACATCCGCGGCCGCGTCTATTCCTATTTCCGCGACGAGTCGCTGAATGCGCGCGGCCTGTTCCTGCCCGACAACCAGCCGAAGCCGCCCGAGCGCACGCTGCAGGCCGGGTTCGGCGTGGGTGGCCCGATCGTGAAGAACCGCGCCCATTTCTTCTTCACCTACGAGCGCGACAACGAAGACATCGCCGGGCAGAAGCGCTTCCCGGCCGCGGCGGCGCCGCTGGCCGTCGATCAGGTGGGCTTCTTCACCGTGCGCGCCAACAACTACTTCGCCCGCACCGATCTTCAGTTGAACGATCGGAACTTCGTGAACGCCCGCTGGCTCCTCGAAGACGCCGCCTCGCGCGGTGAAGGCTTCAACACGAACAACCAGACCCCCGACGCCCAGGACTTCGAGGCCGACCACGACACCATGTGGGCCGGCACCTACACGAGCGTGCTCACCGACCGGCTGTCGAGCGTGACGCGGTTCGGGCGCATCGGCGAGTCCTTGACCACGGCGCCGCAGGGCTTCTTCAACGACGACGGCAAGGCCATCGGCTTCGACGG
>CADEFD010000362.1 GCA_902826515.1 uncultured Acidobacteriota bacterium | reverse complement strand
GGCTGTTATTCCTGCTTCGTCCCTGTCCCTCGACCGCCCCTTGGAGAACCCATGAACAAGCGCTGCTTCCGCTATCTGCTCGGCCTGACTGTCGTCGCGCTGTCGGCCTCCACGGCCCAGGCGCACATCACCATTGCGCCAACGCAGTCCATGGCCGGCGCCACGGAAAAGTACACGCTGCGCGTGCCCACCGAAGGCAAAGTGGCCACCGTGGCAGCCGAAGTGGACATCCCCGAAGGTGTCATCGTCGAAGTGGTGGCCATGCCCAACGGGTGGAAACACGAACTGAAGCGCACCGGTGACCGCATCACGGGCATCGTGTGGACTCTGAACATCCCGCCGGGCGAGTTCGTGGAGTTCAGCTTCGTGGCGCGCAATCCGCGCGACAAGGCCGAAGTGGTGTGGCAGCTCCGCCAGCGCTTCGCGGATGGCACCGTGAGCGACTGGACCAAGGGGCCGAACGGCATCCGCTCCACATCGATGACCAGGCTCGCGCCGCGGCCGGCCCAGTAGAGCGCTGGCGATGACCACGACCAGCAGGCGTGTGCGGGCCATTCTGGCTCGCCCGCTCCTTACCGTTACCCTCGCCGTGGCTGTAACGGCGCTGTTCTGCAGCGTGCCGCTCGACGCCCACGGTGTGTCGTCGAAAGACGCGCGGTATCTCCAGTCGCTCGACGGGCCCGCGATCCTGCCCCTGATGTACCTCGGGGCGAAGCACATGGTCACGGGCTACGACCACCTGCTGTTTTTGGTGGGCGTGATCTTCTTCCTCTACCGGCTGAAGGACGTCCTGCTCTACGTCAGCCTGTTCACCGTGGGGCACAGCCTGACGCTGCTCGGCGGTGCCCTCGGCGGCGTGCGCGCCAGCGCGTATCTCGTGGACGCGGTGATTGGCCTGTCGATCGTCTACAAGGCGTTCGAGAACATGGGCGGTTTCAAGGCGCTCGGGTTCCAGCCGAACACGCGCGCGGCCGTCTTTGCCTTCGGCCTGGTGCACGGCTTCGGCCTCGCCACCAAGCTGCAGGAGTTCACGCTGTCGCGTAACGGGCTGGTCACCAACATCGTCAGCTTCAACGGCGGCGTCGAGATCGGGCAGGTCCTGGCGCTCACGGCGGTGCTGCTGGCGCTGGGCTACTGGCGCACGCGGCCGGGCTTTCTGCAGCACGCCTATGTCACGAATGCGGCCCTGATGACCGCGGGGTTCGTGCTGGCTGGCTACCAATTGACGGGCTACTTCGCGGGTGTTCGATGAGTACTGACACGCAACTGCCTACCCCAGTGCCACCGTCGCTCGCGACCCTGGGCCGCACCACGGCCGTTGCGCTGGCTGTTGCGGCCGTGATTCTCGTCATGGCCGTGCTGCCGGCGGAATACGCCATCGATCCGTTGGGAACAGGCCGGTGGCTCGGCCTTACGGAAATCGCCGCCCCCACACCGGCGCCAGTTGAATCGACACGCCACGCGGGCGCGGCGCTCAAGCCCGCTCAGGCGGGTCGTGTGGCCATCTACCCCGGCAGCTACAGCTACGACGTGTATGAAGTGACGCTCGAGCCGTTCGAATACGTCGAGTACAAGTACCAGCTCGAACAGGACGCCGCGATGGTGTTTTCGTGGACGGCGTCGGCACCCGTGACGCAGGACTTCCACGGCGAACGCGCGGCGGCGGCCGCGGGAGAGGCCGCGGAGGAAAGCTACGACAAGGTGGATCGCCAGGGCGCCGACGGCACCTTCACCGCGCCGTTTGCCGGCATCCACGGCTGGTATTGGGAGAACCCGAACGCCGACCCGGTCACCGTGCGGCTGACCACATCGGGCTTCTATTCCGGCGCGTTCGAGATTCGATCCGACCGCACCCGCACGGCTCGTACTCTGCGCGGCCCGGACACCTGGACGCCCGTGGTCAACTCGGCCGCTGGCCAGTAGTAGATTGGAGAACAGCATGAACCGACGAGTGATTCTGGCCGTGGGCATGACGCTGTGTCTGAGCGCGATCGGTCTCGGCGCCCACGACGACTACCGGATCATCGGCACCGTGACGCGCATGGCGGCGCCGACCCTCGAGGTGAAACAGACCAAGGACGGCAGGACCATCGCCATGAAGATGGACTCGGCCACGATCGCGACACGGGACAAGAAGAAGGTGCCGCTCACCGACGTCAAGGCCGGGCAGTACGTCGTGGTCGATGCCCGGGGTGACAGCCTCGACGATCTCGTCGTGCTCGAAGTACGGCTGGTGCCAGCGCCAGCCAAGTAGCGCACCGGTGAGCCGCGAGGCCATCGTCATCGAGGTGCTCGACCCGGGCGCCGGCGGTCTGACACGCGTGCGCGTGAAAATCGATCCCGACACACGCTTCCGGCTCGACAAGGAGACGTTGCCCTCGCTCGAGCCCTACATCGGGCACCGGGTCAGCGCAGGGGTGGACTGGGAAGATGACGACCGGGGCGGGCAGACGATGACGACACACCTGAGGCAGGTCGACCACGAGCGACGCCCGGGCATCCGCCAACATGGG
>CADEFD010000361.1 GCA_902826515.1 uncultured Acidobacteriota bacterium | reverse complement strand
CTGCGCTCGGCCGCGACGTCGTCAAGGCCTCGCCGCTGAAGCTTCCGGCGAGCCTCGCGGAACGCGAGGGCGGAGCGTAGCGCAGCGCCTTGCACGACGACGTGGCTGAGCGCACAGACTGGTCCACGTGATGGCCGCTCGGTCGACGCTCTTGCAGTCTTGTCGCGCGCCTCCCTGGACGTCACCACGTGGGGTGTGAGCGACCCCCAAGCGGCGCCGCGGCAGGGCCGCGTCGCCGGGCAGTTGCCGGGGTCGCTCACACCCCACTCTGTGCCTGTCTCCACCTGGGCGCGCTCAAAAGACGGCACACAACGCCGCCTTCGCCGGGCGGCACCGGGGACAACCTCCGCTTCCAAGGTCGTCCCGCCACGGTTCACCGCAATCGCCGCTACGCCGTCCCCACCAGATGCGCCAGATGCAGGTACTGCCGCGTCATCGGCACGAACTCCACAGCAGCCTGCCCGCGCACGAACTGGTCGTCCAGACCGTTGCAGTAGACGGTGGCCACCGCATACGCCACGTGCGTCCGCCACGCCTTCTCGAGCGCCTCGAACCGTGGTCCCCGATACCGGTCGGCCGCCTCGCGGGCCCGGGCATCGAGGGTGAACCCTGGCTCCTGTTCCGCCCGCCTCCGCTGCTCGAACAGCCACTCCAGATCCTTGCCGTCGGACAGGCCCAACGGCTGGCGCAGCTGCTCGTGGAACGCGTGCCGGTAGGCCTGCATGGACGTGACCAAGGGCTTCGGCAACAGCACCCGAAGCGTCCACCGGTTGAGCATGCGCCACAGGTGGTGATGGCGCACGAGGAAGGTGCGGAACTCGGCCGTGGACGCCCGCGTGACCAGGTAGGTGAAGACGTAGCGATCCTCGAGCGCGTGAATACCGATCGGAAGCTTGTCTGGGAACAGTCGGAGGGTCTGACGCGCTCCCGATCCGAAGGCCAGATGGGGCAGCTCGTGGGGCCGGAAGCGGTATTCGGCGAGGCGCGTCAGGAAGTAGCGTGTCTTGTCGGCTTCGGTACCGAGCCACACCATGTCGCGGTCGTCGAGCACCGCGTCGAGTAGCATCAGCCGCTCAACCATGCGGCTGCGCGGCGCCCGCCGCCGGTGCCGGTTGTCGGCCTGCCCGATGAGGCTATAGAGCCGCTTGTGGTGCACGTGGAAGTAGCGGCCGTGATGCAGCCGGCCGGGACGCTCTTCCCGCGCGAGCCCCTTCGCGACCAGACGGTGGATGAAGTCGTGGGACTTCTGCCCGTGTGCCACGCCGGCAAAACGGCAGTACTGGCGCTCCACGAACACGCCGGAGTGTGCCATCACCGTGGTGAGGAAGCGCGCCTGGCGCTCGGTGAAACCCTCGCCCTGGAGGCAATGACTCTGGGCCGCCACAATGTCCTGGAAGTTGAGGTGTTCGTACATCGCGTCACCCCAGCAGTTCGTCGGCCAATCCGCCCCGGCGGGCGCGGGAACCCCGGCCGCCGCCACCGCCGCGCCCCGAGAAGCCGGCGCCGTAGCGACGGAATCCAGACCGCGCGGCCCCTGCCGCATGGGCGCCGCGATAGTGCGGGGTCACCACCTCGATGTCTTCATGGCGCGGGTCCCGCGCGTCGTCGTACTCGATGCGCGCGTCGGGGAAATGCACGGCGTCGTCGAAGTACGGCAGGTCGTGCTGCCGGGCCCACGCGGCGACTTCTTCAGCCGTGCGGTCGGGTCGGCCGTCGCTATCGGCGCGACCCCGATTGCGCGCCTGTAGGAACCGCTGGTAGTCGCGCTTCAGCTCGTAGTCGAGCACGACGCGGCGCACGCGGCCGCCCTGGTCGCGAATCCGCGCCTCGGCACGTTGGAAGGCGCGGTAGACCTGGGCGTCGTGTGACAACTCGCGAGGCTTCTTCAGGCCGGCGTAGAACGTCTGGCTGCGGGCATCGTCGCGCGGCAACCGATGGCCATCCAGCAGATCGCGGCCACGGTCGGTCAGCACGACCACGTCGCGCCCGGGGCCATCCAGCGGGATGCGGTCGAGCAGGCCGGCCTCCTGCAAACGGCTGATGCGGGCGCGAGTGTGACCAGCCTCGACCCCGTCGCGCAGGTCCGCTTCCTGCACCACGCGGAACGCGCCGATCGTGGCCAGGGCATCCACGTCGGCGCCGTCGAGGTCGTAGTCGCGCCGGCGGCTCTGCACGCGCTCGCGAGCGTCGCCATGCGGCAGGGCGAGGTGGCGCGCGAACGGGCCTCGCGCCTCGTGATCGGGCGCGTGCTCGGCATCCCGGCCAGAGCGACCGCCCCAGTCGCGGTCAGCGGATCGATCGGAGTCGCGGTCGTCTGCCCAGCGTGGATCAAAACGGTCCATCACGGCCCCCCGCCGGCGAGTATTGGGAGGCGGGTGCCTGGCCGCAACTCAGCGTCGGGCCGTGACGGATCATCAGGAGTCGATTCCGGTGGCGCGGCGGAGTGCCCGCGCCACATCCCTACGGCGTCGTACGAGCGTGCAGGATGTCGAGCGGGCTTCGCGGCGGGTTCCGGAATTCCTTCACGACGTGGGTGTAGATCATCGTCGTCTCCAC
>CADEFD010000360.1 GCA_902826515.1 uncultured Acidobacteriota bacterium | reverse complement strand
GCATCGTCGCCAACACCTTCACGATGGAAGACTGGCAGGCCGACCAGACCGAGACGGTGAGCGGCGACTGCGTGAGCTGGTGCACGGCGCTGCTGTGGATCGTGCCCGCGAAGGCCGACGGCAGCTGGCAGCTCGGCACGAACACGCTCACCCTCACGCAGAAGTTCCAGATGCTCGAGGGCACGCTCGGCGGCGCGGCCATCACCGACGCGAAGATGAACGGCGCCGAGATCGCCTTCACCGTGGGCGGCGGCGCGCGTTACACCGGCCGCATCGACGGCAACAGCATGAAGGGCACGATCAGCACCGGCGGCTCCTTCACCGCGACGAAGAAATAGCCACGCTGCATACTGGGGTCAGACCCCATTCTGGGCGGGGCCAGACTTTTCGGACTGGAGCTTTTATGCGCAGCATGGCGACACTCGTGGCGGCGTGCGGGCTGCTCTTTTCCTGGACGCCCGCCAGTGAGCGACTGGCCGCGCAGGCGCCGGCGTATCCGCACGCGTTCCCGCGCACGGGCGTCACGCAGATCCTCGACAACGTGCGCGTCACGGTGTGGGAGGTCAACTGGCGGCACGGCGACAAACAGCCCGTGCACCGCCATCTCTACGACATGGCCGGGGTGTATCTGCGTTATGGCCCGATCACGGTGACCGCGCTCGATGGCACCGAAAACAAGGGCGCGGAGTTCCCGGTGCCGCGGCCGTACTTCCAGCCCAAGGGCATCACGCATCGCGAGGAAGCCGTCACGCCCGGCGCGCCCGAACGGCTGGCCATCATGGTGGACCTGAAGGAATCGGCCATCGACATGATGTACATCGACGATCCGGAGCCCTCGGCCTACCCGCGGGACGGCGCGAAGAACGTGCTCGAGAACCCGCGCATCCGCATGTGGGACTACACGTGGACGGCGAACGGGCCGGCCGTGAAGCGCGTCTATCGCAACGACGTGGTGGAAGTGGTGGTCACGGGCGGCACGGTGAAGGTCACCGGGCCCGACGGCAAGGCCGACACGCGCACACTCGCCCCGAAGCAGGCGCGCTACATCAATCGTGGCACCGTGCAGACCGAACAGGGCGTCAGCGGCTCCCCGCGCGTCATCGCGATCGAGTTGAAGTAGCGCCTGGACTTCCAGCACTGAGCCCCGGGACCCGAGCCCCGAGCCCCGGCACTTAGAACGTCTTGCGCGCGACCCACTCGCGATAGAGCGAGTCGGTCACGACGTAGCTCCCGCCGTCCTTCATCACGACGTCCTGTTTCACGAGCGCGGTCAGCGCCGCCTGCACGCTGGACGCGCCCGACAGGCGATGCCGCGTGCGCACGTCGGCCGAGAGCATCTCGCGTCCGTCTTCGAGCACGATGGCGCGCAGCGCCGCCCGCTGCGCCAGCGTGAGACGCTGCCACGATTCCTCGAACACCGTGTGCTGCTCGCCGAGCAGGCGCGTGAGCGTGACATGCAGATCGTCGAGGGTCGCCGTGCGGCGGCCGGCGTCGTGCAGGTCGTCCCACGCTTCGTGCGCCAGGCGCTGCACGTCGTACGGCACGTTGCCCGCGAGATCGACGATCGCGGCGCCGAGGCCCGCTTCCGCCTTGATGCCGCTCGACTTGAAGCGCGCTTCCAGCCAGTCGCCGAAGATGTCCGGATCGATCTTCTGCAGGCGCACGACCGGCCCCGCCTTGTAGAACGGACGCTTCGGGCTGATCATCCGCTCCATGAGCGACGGTTCCGAGCCGGCGAACACGTAACCCACGGCGCGCTGATCCTGCACGGCGGCCCTGAGTGCCTGCTCGGCGGTGTCGCCGTCGAAGGCGGTGAGGGCCTGGAACTCGTCGAGCGCGATCGCCAGCTTCTGCTTGCGTTCGGCCGCGATCCGCGCCGGCAGCGCGAACACCTCGGCGGCGAGGCGCGCGGTGTCGCGGGCGGTGCGCACGGCGGGGAAGGCCAGGCTGAAGCCGGGCTCGCCGGTGGGCGCGGTGTCGAAGCGCACTTCGGGGCGCACGCCGGTCAGCAGCTCCGAGGTCCAGCGGCGCAGCCGGCTCATCGGCGTGTCGGCGGCCACGAGCGCCCGCGCGTACGACTCGAGGAAGCCCACGTACGAACTCGACGCCGCCACCGTGACTTCCACCGTGAGCACGTTCTCGCGGGCCAGCCCGCGCAGCACGTCGCGCACGAGCGAGCTCTTGCCGTAGCGGCGCGGCGAGATGAGGAACACCTTCTGGCCCGAGGCGAGGTCACGGCGCAGCCGGTCGCGCTCCTGCTCGCGGTCGGCGAACGCCTCGGAGGTGACGATCTCGCCGTAGACGAACGGGTTGCTGGCAGCCATTACGGCATTATACGTAATGATTACGTGATTCGACGTAACGCGGTCCGGCCGGGTCCGGTCAGCAGCGGGGGAGGGTGGTGCGTTCGACGCTCAGGCCGAAGGCCGGCCGCAGGTAGGTGCCGACGACATTGCCGGCAAAGCCGCACGGCAGCCACAGCCAGCCGTGCAGGCTGCCCGAGGCGATGCCGCTGAAGTAGGCGCCGATGTTGCAGCCGTAGGCGATGCGCGCGCCGTA
>CADEFD010000359.1 GCA_902826515.1 uncultured Acidobacteriota bacterium | reverse complement strand
CCGCCAGTAACATCGCGCAGTAGGGCCCCGCCATCACCTGGGTGAGGTCGAGCACCACTATGCCTTCGAGCAACGTAGTCTTGGACATCGACGGACCTGTCGCCACGGTCACGCTGACGCGACCGGCGGCGAAGAATGCCCTGACGTGGGAGATGTACGACGCCCTCGTCGAGGCCTGTGACGCGCTGCCCGGGTCGGGCGCGCGCGTCGTCATCATACGAGGTTCGGGCGGCGTCTTCTCGGCCGGCACCGACATCCACCAGTTCGACGCCGTCCGCACCGGCGACGACGGCATCGCCTACGAGCGGCGGATTGGCGCCGTCATCGATCGGCTGGAAGGTCTCGACGTGCCGACGATTGCCGCGGTCGAAGGCGCGGCGGTGGGCGGCGGCTGCGCCCTCGCGCTCGCCTGTGACCTGCGGCTGGCCGCCGACACCGCCAGCTTCGGCGTGCCCGTGGCCCGCACGCTCGGCAACTGCCTGTCGGTCGAGAACCTGGCGCGGCTCGTGGACCTCATCGGCCAGGGTCGCGCCACCGAGCTGATGCTCACCGGCCGCCTCGTCTCGGCCGACCAGGCGCTCGAGTGGGGGCTGGTCTCGAAGGTGCTGCCGACGAGCGAACTCGACACCGAAACGCTCGCCCTGGCGCTCGAACTGTCGCGCCGCGCCTCGAGCACCGTGCGCGCGACCAAAGCGATGCTGCGCCGGCTGCGCGCGGCCCGGCGCCCCCCGGCTGGCGCCTGCGACGATCTCATCGCCGCGTGTTACGCCAGCGACAACTTCCGCGAAGGTGTCGCGGCGTTCACGGCGCGCCGTCCGCCGGTCTTCAGTTAGCGCCGGTCACCTGGCCGCCGCCACGGCGCTTGCTCTCGTAGAGCCGCCCGTCGGCTTTCCGGAGCAGGTCGCGCAGCGTGGTGCCGTCGGCGGGATAGGTGGCGAGGCCGATGCTGACCGTCGCCGGCGCCCACGGCGCGCGCGGCTCGGCGGCGGCCGTCGCGGCCTGCACGTTGTGCGCGAGGCGGTCGGCGAAGATGCGGGCCGCGGACTCGTCGGCCGTGGTCAGCACGACCACGAACTCGTCGCCGCCGTAGCGGCACGCCGTATCGGACGTGCGCACCATCTGGTGGATTTCGGCGGCCACCGCCCGCACCAGATCGTCGCCGGCCTCGTGGCCGAAGCGATCGTTGGCGATCTTCAGCCGGTCGATGTCCACGAGCACGAGGCTCATCTGGTGACGGGCGCGATCGGCGTGGGCGAGCTGCCGCGGCGCCACCTCGTCGAAGTAGCCGCGGTTGTAGAGGCCGGTGAGGGCGTCGCGCGCCATGAGTGTGCGGGCTTCCTCGTAGCGCTGGCGGTAGGTCAGCCACGCAAAGACGTCGCCGCGTCCGGCCGTGCCGCCGGCCGTGGGCTGCGGCTGCTCGAAGGTCTTCACGTACCACGCGGTGAGCGCCGCGTAGAAGGTGGCGCCGCCGATTTTCGCGACCAGCCCGGACGCGAGGATGCCCCAGAAGACACGGCGGGGCGCGAAGGCCAGCGTGGTGAAGAGCAGGCTGTCGAGCAGCATCACGAGGGCAGCCGTCGTCCAGAGGCGCAGGAACAGGCTGGTGACGCGCCGGCTCAGCGCCTCGAAGAACACGATGGCGCCGATGAGGTCGGCGACGATGGCGAGCGAGCTTGCCAGGATGATCCGGCCCGGCTGCTGCACCGCGTCGGGCGCCAGCCCCAGCACGTTCTCGTGCCCGGGGTAGCGCAGGTGCTGGCCGGTCATGGTCGTCACCGCGTAGAGCGTGAGGTTGCAGATGACGATGCCGTAGGCGAGCGACCGCGTGGCCTCGGCGTCGTCCTCGACGTAGGTGAGCAGCACGACCACCACGGTCAGCGGGAAGAGCACCGCCGTCGCCGGGCTGATCGAGAAGCCCGGCGCCAGTTGCACGCGGATGGACACGGCGAGCACGAACTGCGCGAACTGGAGGCTGCCGAGCACCAGGTACAGCGGGCCGAGGCCCACCCGGCGGCGCTGATGGAACAGGGCCAGCACGACCCCGCCGCAGAACGCGGCTTGCGCGGCGAGGAGGGCGGCATGGGACAACATCCGGGCTCCTCGTATTATCGGCGCGCCTGACGCCGACCCAAGCCGGACCGTGGCGCTGCTAGAAGAGCAGCCAGCAGGCCAGCGTGCCGACCACCGTCATCGACATCCCCCAGGCCAGCAGATGACTGAAGAGTCGGCGCGATTCGTCGCTGCCGCTGGCCGGGAGGGCCGCGATGCAGAGCGCGCCGATGGTCGAGAGCGGCGACAGGTCCACGAGGTGACCGCCCACCACCATCGATGAGGCAATCGCCATCGGATCGCCGCCGCCGAGCCGCTCGACGAGGCCCGGCACCGTGGGCAGGAACGCCGGCAGCACCACACCCGACGTGCTGCTGTAGACCGAGACGATGCCGGTCGCGAACGCCACCACGGCCGTGACGGTCGACGGCGACGAGACACTCGCGAGGATGTCGGTGAAGAGCGACATGCCCTGCGTCTTCTCGAGCACGCCGATGAGCACCGTGACGCCGCACACCATCAGCA
>CADEFD010000358.1 GCA_902826515.1 uncultured Acidobacteriota bacterium | reverse complement strand
CGGCGGCTTCCTCGATGAGCTGACGGCGGTCGGTCGGCCGCGAGCTCAGGATCATGCCGATCTTGCCCTGCTCGATGATCGAGTAGGCCTTGGCGCCGAGCCCGGTGTCCATCAGGAGCTCGTGCACGTCGCGCAGGCGGCACTGCGTGCCGTCGATGAGGTACTCGCTCTCGCCCGAGCGGTAGAGGCGGCGCGTGACCTCGACGTCGCGCACGGCCTGCATCGGGTCGGCGAGCAGGATCTCGGAGGCGGGCTCGCCGTGACCGTTCAGCGACGGCTCATGGCCGTTGGTCGGGGCGGGCGGCGGCATCGGCACGCCGCTCAGGCGCAGCCGCACCTCGGCGGCGCCGGTCGGCTTCCTGGCATCGCTGCCGCTGAAGATGACGTCTTCCATCTTGTCGCCGCGCAGGCTCTTGGCGCTCTGCTCGCCGAGCACCCACGTCAGCGCGTCGGCGACGTTGCTCTTCCCGCAGCCGTTCGGCCCGACGATGGCCGTGACGCCACCGTCGAAGGCCAGCTCCGACCGGTCGGAAAAGGATTTGAACCCGGAAATCTGAAGGCGATCGAGACGCATGGATACCCGCAGGGAGAGGCCAGCGGAGCGAGGGACTACCGCCGCTGGACGAAACTGCGGGCAAGTCTAGCAGGGCCCTACCAGTGTGGCAAGACGATCCGGACACCCCAACATTTTGGGGTTTGCCAGAACCCGCGGGGGTGGCCGGACGGGGGCTCAGCGGCCGCCGGCGCGGGTGGTTTTGCTCTTCTGGAGCGTCAGGAGCTGCTCGGCTTTGGGGAAAAGCCCGAGCGCGTGCTGTGCCTGCGGGTCGACCTCGAGAAGGCGGCGGCGGGCCACGCCCATCCCGAAGACCGCCGAGTCGATTTCAAAGCGCACCATGGCGCGGATGAAGGGGGTGTCCTGCGTCCAGGCGGCCTCGTCCATCTTCACGCGCTTGCCTTCGACGTACTTCTTGAAGTCGGTCAGCATGGCGTCGTCCACGGCGAAGTCCTTGGCCACGGCGCGCCGTTCAGCCGCCGCGGCACCGGGACGCGTGTCGCCGTCCGCGTAGAACTTCTCGGCGTAGCCGGCAAAGAGCTGGCGGCCGAAGAGCGAGCGGCCGAACCGGGTCGGGTTGAAGCCTTCGACCGGACCGTCGAAGCGTTCGTCGGGTTCGACGCCGCCGCCGCTGTAGACCTTGCGGCCGCCGTCGGTCAGCTTGAGATCCTCGGCCGAGTGCTGCCGCTGCGCCTGGTCGCGCATCGTGTAGGTCAGGTACTCGTCGAACGCGCCGTCCCACGGCCGCTGAATGAGGCGTCCGCTCGGCGTGTAGTAGCGCGCGGTCGTGAGCGCCAGGCCGGCACCGGCACTCACGCGGTAGACCGACTGCACGAGCGCCTTGCCGAACGTGGTTTCGCCGACGACGAGCGCGCGGTCGTGATCCTGCAGCGCGCCCGAGACGATCTCGGAGGCGCTGGCCGAATTGCGGTTGACCATCACCACCATCGGCACGTCGAGGAAGTCACTCTGCCGCGTCGCGTGATAGTCCTCGTCGGAGTTGTCGACGCGGCCGCGCGTGTAGACGATGAGATCGCCGCGCGGGAGGAAGCGATTGCTGACGCGGATCGCCTGATCGAGCTGGCCGCCGGGGTTGCCGCGCAGATCGAGCACCAGCTTCTTCATGCCCTGACGCTTCAGGTCGTCGAGCGCCTCGCCGAGTTCGTCGTCGGTGTGCTCGGCGAAGTCTTCGAGGCGGATGAGCCCCACGTCGCCCCTGGTGATGAAGTGGGCCGGGATGCTCGGAATCGTGACCTGATCGCGCATCACGTCCATCGGCAGCAGGTCGGCGATGCCGGGGCGGCGGATCGAGATGTTGACGAAGGTGCCCTTCGGGCCGCGCAGCTTCGAGACGGCCTGATCGGTGGTCCAGCCGGTGAGGTCCTGATCGGCGGTCTTCGCGATGACGTCGCCGCGGCGCAGGCCCTTCTGGTGCGCCGGCGACCCTTCGAATACGCGCACGACGGTGATGTTGCGGTCGAGCGACTGAATCGTGATGCCGAGCCCGTAGTAGCGCTGTTCCTGCCGCTCGCGCATCTGCGCGTAGGTCTTCGGGTCCATGAAACTCGAGTGCGGATCGAGCGTCTGGAGCATGCCGTTGATACCGCCGTAGACCAGGCGGTCGGATTCGACCGGCTCGGCGTACTCGGCTTCGATGGCGGCCAGTGCCGCCGTGAACGCCCGGTAGTGCGCGGGCACCCGATCCTGCGTGGCCAGCGCGCTCTTGCCGAGCAGGCCGCCGAGGCCCGCCGAGAGCACCACCGCCAGCGCCGCCACCGTCACGAATCTGGACGTCCGCATGACACCTATCCTAGCCCGGACAACCTCAGGTCCTCCAACGATTTCGCCCCACCGCCGGGCCGGCGGGAACGCTTGACGGTCGCGCCTTCCGGCCTATACTGAGGGTTGCGGCTGCGCCACCCACCGGAGCGCCGCGCAACGGGCGAGGCGACGCGGCGCGCCCCTCCCCTTCTGCCCTGGAGTTCGCGATGTTCGGATCGATTGGCATGCCGGAACTGGTCATCATCCTGGTGATCGCC
>CADEFD010000357.1 GCA_902826515.1 uncultured Acidobacteriota bacterium | reverse complement strand
CGGATCCGCATCTGGGCCTGCGGCTCGGCGCTTACGAGGTCACGGCACTCATCGCGCGCGGCGGCATGGCCGCGGTGTACGAGGCGCGGCGAGCCGACGAGTCGTTCGAACAACGCGTGGCCATCAAGGTGATGGATCTGCGGCTGTCGGATCCGGCACTGGTGGCGCAGTTCCGGGCGGAACGACAGATTCTCGCGGCGCTCGAACACCCGTCGCTCACCCGTCTGCTCGATGGCGGCGTCACGCCGCTCGGCGAGCCGTACCTGGTGATGGAGTACGTCGAGGGGCAGCCGATCGATCGCTACTGCGACGCGCACCGGCTGGACGTGCCGGCGCGGCTGCGGCTCTTCGCGGACGTGTGTGACGGCGTGGCGTTCGCCCATCGCACGCTCGTGCTGCATCGCGACCTCAAGCCCTCGAACATCCTGGTCACGTCCGAGGGGCGCGTGAAGGTGGTGGACTTCGGCACGGCGACGCTGCTGCAGCCGGACCGGCTGGCCACGATGTCGGCGGCGCCGCTCACGCCGGCGTATGCGAGCCCCGAGCAGCTCACGGGTGGCCCGGTGGGGACGGCGAGCGATCAGTACAGCCTGGGCCTCGTGCTGTTCGAACTGCTCACCGGGGCGTCCGCCTTCGGCGAACGCACCTCGCTCATGGCGGCGGTCGAGCGGGCGCTTGCGGCGACGACGACGACCGCACCGCACGCGGCGGTGACCGACGTCGCTGCCGCCGCCCGGCAGACGTCGCTCGCGAAGCTGCGGCGCACGCTGTCGGGGGATCTTGCGACCATCCTCGGCAAAGCCCTCGCGCACGCTCCGGGGGCGCGGTATGCCAGCGTGCAGCATTTCGCGGATGACCTCCAGCGCTGGGCGGCCGGCGAACCGATTCTGGGCCGCGCGCCGACACTGGCGTATCAGGCCTCGCGCTTCGTACGGCGTCATTGGATCTCGACGTCGATTGCCGCCACGCTGGCCCTCGCCCTCGTCATCACCAGTGTCATGTCGCTGCAGCAGGCCGCCGCGGCCCGGGAGCAGGCGCGCATCGCGCAGACCGAATCGGGCAAGGCGCGACAGCTGAACCGCTTCCTCACCGAGATGCTCTCGTCGGCCAATCCGATGTGGCAGAACTCCAGCGGCAGCCGCGCCGGATCGATCACCGTGCGCGACGTGCTCGACGGCGCCACGCAGACCATCGGGGGGGAGCTGGGTGGAACGCCGGCGGTCGAAGCCGAGATGCGGCGGACACTCGCGACGACGTACATCGGCATCGGGGCCACCGACCAGGCCGACGTCCACCTCGACCGGGCGCTCGAACTGTACGCGTCACTCGATGACGCATCGGGCCTGGCCACGGCGCAGGACCTCAAGGGGACCAACCTGACCCGGCGCGGCCACGCCGCCGAAGCCGAGCGCCTGCTGCGTCAGGCCGCGGCCTACACCCGGTCGCCAGCGGCGGCCGGGGAATACGAGTTGCGCATGGCCGTGGCCAATGATCTGGCGCTTGCGATCTCGAATCAACGGCCGCTCGATCCGGAGACGATTCCCCTCCTCCACGAAGCGCTCACACTCGCCGACCGGCACAGCAAGAATCGTCGGGCATCGATCATCGCCCTTCACAATCTTGGCCAGCGTTACGGGCTCCTGGGCGATCTCGACAACGGCGAGCGTCATCTGCGGGACGGGCTTCGGCGCGCCGACGCGCTGGGGGCAACCGCGCTGTACGAGCGGACCGTCGTGCTGCGCAGCCTGGCCGAACTGCTGCGGGCCAAGGGCGACTATCCCGAGGCGCTCAGCCGAGCCGAAGAGGGCATGGCAAACGCCACGAAGTTGTTCCCACTCGAGCACCCATTCCACCCGTACTTCCATCACACGCTCGGACGCGCGCTGGCCGCAACAGGCGACCTGACGCGGGCCGAGAGCATGCTGCGCACGGCGGACACGCTGATGACCCGCCTGCGACCCGCCGGACACAGCGATCTCGCGCTCGCCAGGCTTGGCCTCGGTCATGTCTACCGCCGGCGGGGACAGCTCCCGGCCGCCGAGCGTGTGCTCCGCGAGGCGCGGACGCTCGCAGCGTCGAACCCGGGGCTCACGGCGCTCGCGGCCGACGTCGCCGGAGAACTCGGGCTCACGCTGCGCGCGCGCGGCGCAGGCGCCGAAGCCGAGGCGCTGATGGTGCAGTCGTATGAGGCTCTGCAGCGCAGTTTCGGTGACGCCCACCCTCAGACCCGGCGCGCCCTGGCGCGTCTGGGCGGAGCGACGGACTGATGGACGCGGCGCGCTGGCAGCGGATCGAAGCGGTGTTCCACGAGGTGGCCGATCTGGCGCCGGGTGACCGCGATGCGGCGCTCATGGCGCACTGCGGCGACGACGCCCTACTCGCCGCCGAGGTGCGGGCACTGCTGGCGAACGACGCGGAGATCGAGGGCGGCGACGGCGTGACCGATCCCCATCTGGGCCTGCGGCTCGGCGCCTACGCAGTGACCGCACTCATCGCCCGCGGCGGCATGGCCGCGGTGTACGACGCGCGACGCGCGGACGAGACATTCGAGCAGCGCGTGGCCATCAAGGTGATGGACCTGCGGCTCTCGGACCCGGCGCTCGTGGCGCAGT
>CADEFD010000356.1 GCA_902826515.1 uncultured Acidobacteriota bacterium | reverse complement strand
CGCTGGCCAAGCTGCGTGCCGCCAACCCGGCCATCCGCTTCACCAAAGTGCTGTCCACGGTGGATGATACACGGGCGAGCTTCGAAGCGACGGTGCATGTGCTGCTCGAAGGCATGGCCCTGGCAGCGCTGGTCGTGTTCCTGTTCCTGCGCGACTGGCGCTCCACGGCGATCGCGGCCATCGCCATGCCCCTGTCGCTCGTCCCGACCTTCGCGGCGATGCTGCTCTTTGGCTTCAGCCTAAACGTGGTAACGCTGCTCGGCCTGACGCTCGTCATCGGCATCCTGGTCGACGATGCGATCGTCGAGATCGAGAACATCGAGAAGCGCATCGAGCGGGGCCAGCGCCCCTTCGAGGCCGCGATGGAGGGCGCGGACGCGATCGGTCTGGCGGTGGTCGCGACCACCGCCGCGATCGTGGTCGTGTTCGCGCCGGTCTCCGCCATGCCGGGTACCGCCGGCCAGTTCTTCCGCGAATTCGGAGTGACGGTGGCGGTGGCGGTCATCGCCAGCCTTGCGGTCGCGCGTTTCGTGACTCCACTCATGGCGGCCTACCTGCTCAAGCCGAAGTCCAGCGCGCATGGCGAGCCCGAGATGAAGCCCTTCTATCGGCGGACGCTCGGGTGGGCGCTGGACCACCGATGGCTATCCATCATCGGCGCAACGCTGCTGTTCGTGGGCTCGGTTGCACTCCTGGCCAGGCTACCCACGGCGTTCGAGCCGGCGCAGAACACCGACTACGTCCTCGTGAACATCCAAGGCGCCCCGGGAGCGACCGCGAGCGACATGACCCGCGCGATCGCGGATGCCACGGTCGTCCTGAAACGCCGCCCCGAGGTGGCGCACGTCTTCGCCAGCATCGGCGGCGCCAGCATGGGTGGCGGTCCGGGCGGTGCCGGCCAGTCGGCGGGCGACCTGCGCTCGGGCGTCATGACCGTCGTGCTGAACCACGAGCGTCAGCTGACCGCTGAGCAGTTCAAGGAGGTGGCGCGGCCGCTGCTTCGGGCGGTTCCCGACGCCCGGTTCAGCTTCCTTGGCGTGACCCAGCAACCCGATGTCGTTGTCACCCTGACCGGCGAGGACGGAGCTGCGCTCGACCGGGCAGCGGCCGAGCTGCGCCGCCAGATGGGCGGGCTGACTGCGGTGCGTGATCCACGTCCCGCTTCCCTTCCAGCCGGCCCGGAGATCCAGATAGTGCCGCGCTCCGCAGAGATGGCGCGGCTCGGCGTCGATTCTCAGACGCTCGCCGCCGTGGCGCGGCTGGCGACGATCGGCGACATCGAGGCGAACGTCGCCAAGGCGACGCAGGGCGAGCGGCGCATCCCGATCATCATCCGGTTGCCCTCCCGCGAGCGGACCGACCTGGAGGCGCTGAGCCGTCTGCGCGTGCCGACCACGAGCGGCGGCACGACGACGCTCGGCGCGGTCGCCGACATCCGGTTCGAGGCCGGACCGTCCCAGATCAACCGCTACGATCGAAAGCGTCAGGAGGCGATCGACGCCGATCTAGGCGTCGGCGTGGCGCTCGGCACAGCTGTCGAGGCCGTGAACGGGCTGCCGGTCATGAAGAACCTGCCTACAGGTGTGGGCCAGGCTCCCACAGGCGACGCGGAAGCGCTGGCGGAGGTCATCGGCGCGTTCGGCATCACGATCGGCGCGAGTATCTTCCTCCTCTACGGCGTCATGGTCCTGCTGTTCGGCAGCTTCTTCAAGCCGGTGACGATCCTCTCCGCGCTACCGCTCGCGATCGGCGGTGCGGTGCTCGCGCTGCTGATCACCAGACTGGACCTTTCGCTCCCAGCGATGATCGGCTTCCTCATGCTGCTTGGGCTCGCCGCCAAGAACTCGATTCTCCTCGTCGAGTACGTGATCGAGCGGGAGCGCGAGGGGATGAGCCAGCGGGACGCGCTGATCGAAGCGTGTCGGGAACGCGCGCGGCCAATCATCATGACCACCTTCGCCATGGGCGCGGGCATGCTGCCGACCGCACTGGGGATCGGCGAAGGGTCTGAGTTCCGTCAACCGATGGCGGTCGCCGTTATCGGGGGACTGATCACCTCCACCGCCCTCAGCCTCGTGCTGGTGCCGGTCGTGTACGAGTTCGTGGACGACTTCGAGCGATGGCTCCGGCCCAAGCTGGCCCGGTTCGTGACGCCCCGCCAGGCACCCACGGAGGCGCAGGCATGACGCGCGCCCTCCCCCTCGCTGCAGCGGTGCTACTCGCCGGTTGCGCGGCCGGCCACCCCCGCGCACCGGTGACGACCTTGCCGCCCGCCTTCGAGGCACAGACCTCCGCCTCACCGGAGGTCCAGCTCGACCGCTGGTGGACGCTCTACGGCGACGCGCAGCTCGTGGCGCTTGTGGACGAGGCGCTGGCCCGAGGCTTCGACGTGCGCGAGGCGCTCGCCCGGCTCGACGAAGCGCGCAGCGTCCGCCGCAACGCGCTGCGTCAGTACGATCCGTCCGGCGACGTCCAGGCGAGCGCAACCCGCCAGCAGACCTATAATCTCGGCGATGGCAGTGGGCTTGCGATCGGCGGCGGTTCCGGATCCGGAGGATCTCAGGGCCCCGGCGGCGGCCTCGGCGGCCTCGGCGGCGGCTTCGTCGTGCCCGGCCG
>CADEFD010000355.1 GCA_902826515.1 uncultured Acidobacteriota bacterium | reverse complement strand
TCTGCCGGCGCATGTAGGCCTTCCACGCGTCCGACCCCGACTCGCGCCCGCCGCCGGTTTCCTTCTCGCCGCCGAAGGCGCCGCCGATCTCGGCGCCCGAGGTGCCGATGTTCACGTTGGCGATGCCGCAGTCGGAGCCCTTCGGCGAGAGGAAGGCTTCCGCCGTGCGCATGCTCTCGGTGAAGATCGCGGACGACAGGCCCTGCGGCACGCTGTTGTGGAGCGCGAGCGCCTGGTCGAGGGTGGTGTAGTCGAGGATGTAGAGGATCGGCGCGAAGGTCTCGTGCCGCACGATGTCGGTCTGCGCCGGCATCCGCACGATGGCGGGCTCGACGAAGTGCGGCCCGAGGTCGGGACGGCGCGCGCCGCCGGTGAGCACCGTGCCGCCGGCCGCGACGGCGGCGGCGAGCGCCGCCTGCATCTTCTCGACCGCGGCCTCGTTCACGAGCGGACCCATCAGCGTGGACGCCTCGAGCGGCGAGCCGATGCGCACCTGGGCGTAGGCGGCCACGAGCCGCGCCGCGAGCGCCTCCACGACGTCGGTGTGCACGATGAGCCGGCGTGTGGACGTGCAGCGCTGGCCGGCCGTGCCGACGGCGCCGAAGAGCACCGCGCGCACCGCCATGTCGAGGTCGGCGTCGGCGGCGACGATGATCGCGTTGTTGCCGCCGAGTTCGAGCAGCGACCGCCCGAACCGGCCGGCCACGGCCTGGCCCACGCGGCGGCCGACGGCGGTGGACCCCGTGAACGAGATGAGCGGCAGGCGCTCGTCGGCGAGCATGCGTTCGCCGATCGTCTGGCCGGTGCCCACGGCCAGCGTGAACACGCCGTCCACGCCGTGGTCGGCCATCACCTGGTTGGCGATCTTCTGCACGGCCACGGCGCAGAGCGGCGTGGGTTCAGCCGGCTTCCAGAGCACCGTGTCGCCACACACGGCGGCAAGCGCCGCGTTCCACGACCACACGGCGACGGGGAAGTTGAAGGCCGAGATGACGCCGATCGGGCCGAGCGGATGCCACTGTTCCATCATCCGGTGGCCCGGACGCTCCGACGCGATCGTCAGGCCGTACAGCTGCCGCGAGAGTCCGGTCGCGAAGTCGCAGATGTCGATCATCTCCTGCACTTCGCCGTGACCCTCCGCGCGGATCTTGCCCATCTCGAGGCTCACCAGATCGCCGAGCGGTTCCTTGGCCGCGCGCAGCGCCTGGCCGAGATCGCGCACGAGATCGCCACGCTTTGGCGCCGGCCGCTCGCGCCACGAGTGGAAGCGGGCCACCGCGGCCTCGACGACGCGGTCGTAGGCTGCGGGGGAGGCCAGCTGCACGCCGGCGATGGCCTCGCCCGTCGTCGGGTCGTACGAGGTGAGCACCTCGGCGCCGGGCGTGAGCGCCCAGTCGGCGGGGCCGGACGACACGCCGGGGTTGAGGTCCGTCAGGCCGAGACGGTCGAGGATGGCGCGGGGTGTGGGTACGGAAGCGGACATCGGAACTCCGAGAAGCGAAGGGCGCGGCGCGCCGGGGTCAGTCGAGTCGCGCGAGGCGGAAGATCACCTGCGCGATGCCGGAATAGTCGTCGTCGCCGCCGCCGGCGGCGATCTGCGCGTGCACGAGCTGCTGCACGAGGGCGGTCTCGGGGGCGGCGACGCCGTACTCGGCGAGCGCCTCGGCCACGATCCGCAGGTCCTTCTTGTAGAGCTTCGCCTTGAAGCCCGGCTTGTAGTTGCCGGTCAGCATCCGCTCGCCGTGTACTTCGAGCACGCGGCTCGACGCGAAGCCGCCGAGGAGCGCCTGGCGGACTTTGGCCCCGTCCACGCCCGCTTTACCGGCCAGCGCCAGCGCCTCGGCCACGGCCACCATGGTGCCGCCGATGACGAGCTGATTGCAGGCCTTGCAGATCTGGCCGGCGCCCGACGGGCCGACGTGCACGATGCGTTCGGCCTTGCCCATGTGCGCGAGCAGCGGCGTGACGCTGGCGAGCGCGTCGGCGTCGCCGCCCACCATGAAGGTGAGCGTGCCGTCGATGGCGCCGATCTCGCCGCCACTCACCGGCGCATCGAGGTAGGCGCCGCCGCGCGCGGCGACCAGCCCGGCGAAGCGGATAGCGGCCGACGGGGCAATCGTGCTCGAGTCCACGACGACCGTGCCAGGCTGCAGGCCGGCGAGCAGGCCCGACGGGCCCTCGAGCACGGCCTCGACGTCGGGGGCGTCGGGCAGCATCAGCAGCACGACGTCGCAGGCCGCGGCGATGGCGGCCGGCGTCGTGGCAATCGAGGCGCCGGCCTCGGCCAGCACGCGCTCGGCGGCGTGGCTGCGGTTGTGCACCACGACGGCGACGTCGTGTTTGCGCAGGTTGAGGGCCATGGGCTTGCCCATGGCGCCAAGTCCGATGAATCCGACGGCATCCGCCACGCGTGGAACCTCCACCGCGATTGTAGCCGTCGAGCCGGGGCGGCGCGGCGGGAACCGGGCCTGCCCGTACGGCCGGGGCCGCCGGCAAGGAATCCCTTATAATGAAATCCACAAGCGCCGGAACTCCATTTCCACGCGAAGGCGGCCGGATGTTCGAGCGGTATACCGAAAGAGCACGGCGGGTGCTGTTCTTCGCCCGTTACGAGGC
>CADEFD010000354.1 GCA_902826515.1 uncultured Acidobacteriota bacterium | reverse complement strand
GGCCTGAACACGCCGCTCGACGAGAAGATCCTGCACCCGCAGGACTTCTACGAGGTCATCAAGTACCAGCTCAAGCTGAAGAAGAACCCGGCGAACGTCGACGACATCGATCACCTCGGCAACCGCCGGGTGCGCTCGGTCGGCGAGCTGCTGGAGAACCAGTTCCGCATCGGCCTCGTCCGCATGGAGCGGGCGATCAAGGAAAAGATGTCGGTCTACCAGGAAATGGCCACGGCCATGCCTCACGACCTCATCAACGCCAAGCCGGTGATGGCGGCCATCCGCGAGTTCTTCGGCTCGTCGCAGCTCTCGCAGTTCATGGACCAGACCAACCCGCTCTCCGAAGTGACGCACAAGCGGCGTCTCTCGGCGCTCGGGCCAGGCGGTCTGTCGCGCGAACGCGCCGGCTTCGAAGTGCGCGACGTCCACACGACGCACTACGGCCGCATCTGCCCGATTGAGACGCCGGAAGGTCCGAACATCGGCCTCATCAGCTCGCTGAGCTGCTACGCGCGCATCAACGAGTTCGGCTTCATCGAGTCGCCCTACCGCAAGGTCAAGGACGGCCGCGTCGTCGACTACGTGCTGGTCACCAACAGCGGCGGCAACCCGAAGTACAAGGTGGGCGATGTCGTGCCCGCCGATGAACTCGTCGGCGCCGACGGCCGCAGCAAGAAGAAGGGCGTCGAGTTCGAACCGCACGCCTTCTACCTGTCGGCGTGGGAAGAAGACCAGTACATCATCGCCCAGGCCAACGTCGAGCTCGACGAGGACCTGAACCTCAAGACCGAGCGCGTCAACGCCCGCAAGCAGGGCGACTTCATCCTGGCGCGCCGCGACGAGGTCGACTTCATCGACGTCTCGCCGAAGCAGCTCGTGTCGGTGGCCGCCTCGCTCATCCCGTTCCTCGAGAACGACGACGCGAACCGCGCGCTCATGGGCTCGAACATGCAGCGCCAGGCCGTGCCGCTGCTCCGCGCCAAGTCGCCCTACGTGGGCACCGGCATGGAGTACATCACCGCTCGCGACTCGGGCGCGGTGATCGTGGCGCGCCGCTCGGGCACCATCGACTTCGTCGACAGCACCCGCATCGTGGTGCGCGTCGAGGGCAGCGAGGACACGAGCAAGGAGATGGGGGCCGACATCTACCCCCTGACCAAGTTCAAGCGCTCCAACCAGAACACCTGCATCAACCAGAAGCCGATCGTGGCGGTGGGGCAGCGGGTGCACAAGGGCCAGGTGCTGGCCGACGGTCCGTGCACGGAACTGGGCGAACTCGCGCTCGGCCGCAACGTGCTCGTCGCTTTCATGCCCTGGCGCGGCTACAACTTCGAAGACGCAATTCTCGTGTCGGAGAAGGCCGTCAAAGAGGACTACTACACCTCGATCCACATCGAGGAATTCGAGATCGAAGCGCGCGACACCAAGCTCGGGCCGGAAGAAATCACCCGCGACATCCCGAACGTGTCGGAGACCTACCTGCGCGATCTCGACGACAGCGGCATCATCCGCATCGGCGCCTACGTGAAGCCGGGCGACATCCTCGTCGGCAAGGTCACGCCGAAGGGCGAGACCCAGCTGACGCCGGAAGAGAAGCTGCTGCGCGCCATCTTCGGCGAGAAGGCCGGTGACGTGCGCGACGCGTCGCTCATCTGCCCGCCGGGCATCGAGGGCATCATCGTCGGCGTCAAGATCTTCTCCCGCAAGGGCATCGAGAAGGACGACCGCGCCAAGGCGATCGAGCAGGAAGAGCTCGACACCATGGAGAAGAACCAGCAGGACGAAATCCGCATCCTGCACGAAGAGACCAAGAAGCGCGTCGCCCAGCTCCTCACCGGGCGCACGCTGCGGGCAGACCTCTTCGACGAGTTCGGCCGCGAGCGTCTGCTCCGCAAGGGCCAGGCCCTGACGCCCGAGACCATGCAGGACCTGCCGTTCGCCGTGCTGGTCCGCGCCAAGGTCGAAACCGACGACGCCGGCCTCGAGCCGGATCTGCGCGCCATCGAAGAACGCACGGAGCGTCAGGTCGACGTCATCCGCCAGATCTTCGAAGAGAAGAAGGAGAAGGTGCGCCGCGGCGACGAACTGCCGCCGGGCGTCATCAAGCTCGTCAAGGTCTACGTCGCCATGAAGCGCAAGCTCCAGGTGGGCGACAAGATGGCCGGTCGCCACGGTAACAAGGGCGTCATCGCCCGCGTGCTGCCGGAAGAGGACATGCCGTATCTGCCGGACGGAACGCCGGTGGAGATCGTGCTCAATCCGCTCGGCGTGCCGTCGCGCATGAACGTCGGGCAGATTCTCGAAACGCACCTCGGCTGGGCGGCGCACGCCCTCGGCCTCTACTTCGCGACGCCGGTGTTCGACGGCGCGACCGAAGCGGAAATCACCGAATGGCTCGACAAGGCCGGGCTCGACCAGGTGGGCGGCAAGACGCGCCTGCGCGATGGTCTGACCGGCGACCTCTTCGAGCAGCCGGTGACCGTCGGCTACATCTACATGCTGAAGCTCTCGCACCTGGTCGACGACAAGATTCACGCGCGTTCGATCGGGCCGTACTCGCTCATCACCCAGCAGCCGCTGGGCGGCAAGGCGCAGTTCGGCGGCCAGCGCTTCGGCGAAATGGAAGTGTGGGCGC
>CADEFD010000353.1 GCA_902826515.1 uncultured Acidobacteriota bacterium | reverse complement strand
AGGACACCACGCTCTGGACGTGGTTATCGGGGTTCGAATCCCTGCGTCCCAGCCAACCGCTTAAGTGCGTCTCCTGCAAGGTCTTACCCTCGTCCGAGGGGCGCCCGCGTTGCGTGCGCGATCCGCTCGCCGCAGGCCGATCTTGAAAGAATCTTGAAACTTTGACCGCGGGCGGCGCGAACATCTGCCCGCGTTCGAGCTTCGCCGCCGCGATCTGCAGGTTGGCCACGGTCTGGTTGTCGTAGCGCTCCGTGGTCGTGATCGACGCGTGGCCGAGCAGGTCGCGCACCTGCGCCAGCGGCACGCCGTGCTCCACGAGCCGCGACGCATACTCGTGCCGCAGGTCGTGCCAGCGCAGGTTGATGGCGCGGAACGCCTGCTGCGACTCGTCGGACAACCCCTGGTAGTTCAGGCGGGCGCCCCACGTGGGCGTGTGGCCGTGGGCCCGCAGCACGAGCGTCTGCCACTGCCGGTGGAACACCCGGAGGGGCTGGCCCACTTCGTTGCTGAACACGAGCGCGGCGTCGGCCTTGGGCTCGCCGTCCGCGTCGAGCCGCAGCCACGCCAGCACGGCACGCAGGCGCGCGGTTGCGATGGGCACCACGCGCGTCTTGCGGCTCTTGGTCGTTTCGCCTCGCAGCGTGAGCAGGCCGCGCTCCAGGTCCACGTCCGCGAAGCGCAGGGCCAGCATCTCGCCCTGGCGCATGCCCGTGTCGAGGGCCGCGATGATGAGCGCGGACAGATGGGCGGTAGGGGCCGCCGCCAGCAGCGCTGCCTCCTCCGCGTCGTCGATGCGGCGGCGTCGCGTGTTGTCTTCCCGCAGCTTGGTGATGAGCATCTCGCTGCCGCGCTTGAACGGCGTCCGCTCGAGATACTCGCGGCCCACCGCCCAGTTGAGCATGTGGCGCAACAGGTCCACGATCCGGTTCACCGTGGCCGGGCGGCGCACGCGCAGCCCCGGCCGGCGCCCGATGACGCTCGGGGCCTGAAGATCGGCCACGAAGTCCTGCACGTCGGCCGTGCGGATCTCCGTCAACGGGCGGTCACCGAAGCGGTCAAGGAACGGCCGGATCGACCAGTCGTAGTCGGCGGCGAGGGCCAGCCGCTTCGGGATGACATGCCGGGTGCGATAGATCTCGGCGAACGCGCGAAACGTGAGCGGGGCCGGCCGCGTGGTGGCCGCGCGCTGCGCGGTGAAGGTGCCCGCCCGCACGGCCTGCCGCAATTCGTCGAGGGCGGCGGCGGCCTCGGTCTTCGACCGGACTTCGCGGTTGGTCCATTTCGCGAGGCTGACGCGCACGCCGCGAAAGCTGCCCCACCACGGATGGTCGCAGCGATCGCGGCTCCGGCCTGCGTGTTCGCAGAGTTTGTAGAGTCCCATCGCCGGCCTCAGAGAAACCGCACGCCCATGACACTCACGCGCGCGCTTCGTCTACGCGTGGCTGAACGGCCGCGCGGGCGCCCCGTTCGTACCACTCGTCGATCCACTCGCGCTTGAGGCGGATGGACCGGCGCCCGCCGATGCGCACATGCCGAATCTCGCGCCGCTCGCAGGCGGTGTAGATGGTGTCGCGGCAGACGCCCGCATACTCCGCGGCGTCGCCCACGGTGAGCCAGAGCTTCATGGTGGTCTCCTGGTATCTGGAACGGATGGGCTCGACCCGCCAGAGGCTGTGCCCCGGACGTGGCGAGCGGTGTTCGGTCCATTACGAGGAAAGTCCCGCCAAGTGCCCTGGAGGCACGCGCGCGAGAGGACGCCAGCGCGCGCTGAGACGCGCGCAGGGTGGACCGCGGGGCCGCGTCGCCGAGAGGCGTCGCAACCCTTACTGATGGAACGCGTCTTCTGACCAGAATCTTGCGCTGCTGCCGAACCATGCCGAGGCCTGCCTGTTCCTCACGACGGGAACACAACCGAGTAACGCCGGATGCGTCGGGGTCAGAGGAAGGAGGGCCGCGGCGGTGGTGACGTGCGCAGCGCGTGCAGGTGGGTGACCCGACCGAACGCCAGCATAACGAGCGGCTGCCGCTCCGTCAACGTGCACGTCAGCCAGATAGCATGCTAGTCGTGCTATAGTGCCATGAGTGTGATTCGGACGTTCGCGGACGACACGACTCGGGACATCTGGAACGGCGTCAACAGCCGACCGGCCCGGCGAATTCCACGGGACCTGTGGCCAGTCGTGATTCGAAAGCTGGATCAGCTCGACGCGGTGACTCGGCTCGACAGCCTGAAGGTCCCACCGGGCAATCGGCTCCATGCGCTGACCGGCGACATGGCAGGATTTCACGCCATCCGCGTGAACGACCAGTACCGGATCGTCTTCAGATTCGAAGGCCAGGACGCGTGCGACGTGCAGTGCACGGACTACCACTGAGAAGACACGATGCTGCCCACCAACCGCCCTCCGACTCACCCAGGCGAGATGCTCTTGAAGGAGTTCCTCGAGCCGCTCGGCGTCTCTCAAGTAGAAGCCGCCGCGCGGATGGATATTCCCTTCCAGCGGCTGAATGCCATCGTGAGGGGCCGCCGTGGTGTCAGTGCTGACACCGCGCTGCTGCTCGAAGCGCTCACCCGGTGGGACGCCGAAATCTGGCTCAGCCTGCAGGCGAAGTGGGACCTGTGGCACGCGCTGAAGAATCGCGGGCTGCGGCCCAAGGTACGGGCCCTGCCAAAGACCGC
>CADEFD010000352.1 GCA_902826515.1 uncultured Acidobacteriota bacterium | reverse complement strand
ATCCTGCAGGACGAGGGCTACATCGCGGGCTTCAAGCTCGTCGAGGACAAGCCCGTGCGGACCGGCGGGGCGGCGCGCCCGCTGATCCGGGTGCTGCTCAAGTACGGTCCGGGCGGTGAGAAGGTGATCAGCGGCATCCAGCGCGTGAGCCGGCCCGGCCGGCGCGTCTATGCTCCGGCCGATGGCATCGGCCCGGTGCTCGGCGGCCTCGGCGTGAGCATCCTCACGACGTCGCGCGGCGTGATGACCGGCCGAGCCGCCAGGAAAGCGGGCATCGGCGGCGAAGTGCTCTGTAACGTGTGGTAACACCAGGACGGTAGGTCCGGGGTCGACGGACGAGGGAAGACGCGGGCACCGTTCCGGTGCCGGCCCTCTCGCTCCCCAGTCCCTGAGGGTTCTAGACATGTCACGTATTGGAAAGAAGCCGATTCCGATTCCGAAGGGCGTCACCGTCAAGGTGGACGCCACCGGTGTCGACGTCAAGGGCCCGAAGGGGCAGATGCGGCAGGCGCTGCCGCCGGGCGTCGTGATGGCCGTTGAAGAGGGCCAGATCCAGGCGCGCCGTGAACGGCCCGACGACAAGTCGCTCGGCAAGTTCCACGGCCTCGCCCGCAGCCTCGTCGCCAACGCCGTGACCGGCGTGAACGACGGCTGGAAGCGCGAACTCGACATCGTCGGCGTCGGTTACCGCGCCGAAGTCAAGGGCAAGCAGGTCCACTTCGCGCTCGGCTACTCGCACCCGGTCATCTTCGACATCCCGGCCGGGATCGAAGTGCAGGTCGACAAGCAGACCCACGTGACCGTGACCGGCGTCGACCGTCAGCTGGTCGGCCAGGTCGCCGCGAACATCCGCTCGCTGCGCAAGCCCGACCCGTACCAGCAGAAGGGCGTGCGCTACATGGGCGAGGTCCTGAAGAAGAAGGCCGGAAAGACGGGGGCGTAGGACCATGAAGATCACCAACAAGGACGATCGTCGTCAGCGGATCAAGTACCGCATCCGCAAGCGCGTGCGCGGCACCGCGACGCAGCCGCGTCTCAGCGTGTTCCGCAGCGTGTCGCACATCTACGTGCAGGTCATCGACGACCTGGCCGGCCAGACCCTGGCGTCGGCCTCGAGCATCGAGCCGGCCGTGAAGGCGAAGATGACCGACGGGGCGCGCGCCGGCAACAACAAGGGCGCGGGCGTCGTGGGCGAGGCCATCGCCGAGCGGCTCAAGGCGAAGGGCATCTCGAAAGTGGTGTTCGATCGGAACGGGTTCCTGTACCACGGCCGTGTGCGCGAAGTGGCCGAGGCGGCCCGCAAGGCCGGACTCGAGTTTTAGGCGAATCGGAAGGCGATGATGCGGACACGCGAACGAATCGATGCGAGCCAGCTCGACATCAAGGACACGGTGGTTGCCATCAACCGCGTGACCAAGGTGGTCAAGGGCGGCAAGAACCTGAGCTTCAGCGCGCTCGTGGTGGTCGGCGACGGCCATGGCGTGGTGGGCTTCGGGATCGGCAAGGCCAAGGAAGTGCCCTCGGCCATCAAGAAGGGCATCGAGGCCGCGAAGAAGGGCCTCATCCGCGTGCCGCTGAAGGGCACCTCGATCCCGCACCCGGTGCTCGGGCGCTACGGCGCCGGCCGCGTGCTGCTCAAGCCGGCCCCTGAAGGCACCGGCATCATCGCCGGCGGCGGCGTGCGCGCGGTGGTCGAGTCGTGCGGCATCCACAACGTGCTGACCAAGTCGCTCGGCACGGCCAACCCGCACAACGTCGTGCGCGCCACGTTCACCGCCCTTTCGATGCTGAAGGATCCGGCCCACGTCGCGCGTCTGCGCGGCAAGGATCTCGAAGACGTCGTCGGCGCGACGGCGTAGTCGGACGACGCTGAGGACATCATGTCGAAGCAGCAGAAGACAGTGAAGGTCACCCTGGTGAAGAGCCCGATCGGGTTCAACAAGACCCAGGCGAAGACCGTCGAGGGCATGGGCCTGCGCCGCATCCGTCATTCGGTGACGTTGCTCGACACGCCCGAGACCCGCGGAATGATTCACAAGGTCCGTCACCTCGTGACGGTCGCCGAGTAACGCCCATGGCTACGAATCTCAGTAATCTGAAGCCCGCCAAGGGCTCGAAGTTCACCAAGAAGCGCGTTGGCCGCGGTCCCGGTTCGGGCAGCGGCAAGACGGCTTCCCGCGGTTACAAGGGCGCGCAGTCGCGTTCGGGCTACAAGAGCAAGCGCGGCTTCGAGGGCGGCCAGATGCCGCTGCACCGCCGCATGCCCAAGCGCGGCTTCAACAACATCTTCCGCATCGAGTACGCGGTCGTGAACCTCGACGCGATTGCCGAGCGGTTCGATGCCGGCGCCGTCGTGAGCCCGGAGACGCTCCGCGCGGTGGGGCTCGTTTCGGATCGCCGCATGCCAATCAAGGTGCTGGCGCGGGGCGAGGTGAGCAAGGCGTTCACCGTCCAGGCGCACAAGTTCAGCGGGAAGGCGGCCGAGAAGATTACGGCGGCCGGCGGGACGACGGAAGTCCTGGGAAAGCCCGCGGCCTGACGGCCGGTTCCCGGTCAGGCAGTCAGAAGGCGTAGGCCATGCTCGACGCGTTCAAGAACCTCTTTGCGGTCGCCGATCTCAGGAATCGTGTGCTCTTCACGCTCGCGATGCTGGGCGTGTATCGCGTGGGCAGCCACATCCCGACGCCCG
>CADEFD010000351.1 GCA_902826515.1 uncultured Acidobacteriota bacterium | reverse complement strand
ATGAAGAAGGGCAAGACCGACAAGGACGGCGACGAGAAGGACAAGCCGAAGAAGTGAAGCTCGTCGTCGGACTCGGGAATCCCGGCGCGAAATATCACGACACGCGCCACAACGTCGGATTCCGGGTAATCGACGCGCTCGCGCGACGGTGGTCGGTGGACCAGTGGCGCGAACAGCACCAGGCCCTCGTGGCGAAGGTGCGGCAGGGCGACGAGCCGGTGCTCGTGGCCAAGCCTATGACGTTCATGAACCTCAGCGGCGACGCGGTTGCCGGGCTCGCGGGGTTCTACAAGGTGGCCGTACCCGACGTGCTCGTGGTGCTCGACGAAGTGGCCTTGCCACTCGGACGGCTCCGGGCGGGACGGGGCGGCAGCCACGGCGGGCACAATGGCCTGAAGTCGGTCATCGCCCGCCTCGGCACGTCGGACGTGCCGCGCCTGCGCATCGGCGTCGGGCGGGGCGACGGACGGCGGGAACTCGCGGATCATGTCCTCGGCACGTTTGCCGCGGAGGAACGCGATGAGGTGGAGGCGGCCGTGCTGCGGGCCGCCGAGGCCTCGGTGATGTTCGTCACCGATGGCATCGAACGCGTGATGAACGTGTTCAACGCAGCGAACGACAAGCAGGACCCCAGCCCCGTCGAGTGACGGGGCGGCAGGTCTCCTTGCCACTACGGTGGCCAAGCCGACGCGCGGCGGGCGAGCGAAGCGATGCTTCGCCGAAGCCCGAAGGGCGAAGGCGAGTCCACAAGGAGAACGGATGAACGACCGCAAGTACGAACTCGTCTACGTCATGAAACCCGAGGCCTCCGAGGCCGAGGTCGCCGAAATGCAGGCGCAGGTCGAGGCCATCATCGCCCGTCTGGGCGGCACCCTCGAGAAGACCGATGCCTGGGGCCGCCGCAAGCTGGCCTACGACATCGGCAACCACAAGGAAGGCTTCTACGTCCTCCACGTCATCGCCGGCAGCGGCGAGCTGATGAAGGAGATCGACCGCCGGCTGCGCAACACCGAAGGGCTGTTGCGCCACCTGGTCGTGCGCATCGACGAGAGCGATCGCAGGGCCGAGCGCTCGAAGACCATTCGCGTGGAAGACTCGCGCCGCCGCCGCGTCGCGCGCGGACTCCCGCCCGACCGCCAGCCGGGTGAAGGCCCGCAGCAGGCGGATGGCGACGACGACGATCGCGACGGCTACGAGTCTCCGGAGGCATAGAACATGGCATTTGCGAAGAAGACAGGACCGGGCGGCAAGGGCCGCGGACGTGGCGCGAAGGCCGCCGGCGACAAGAAGGACGGCCAGCGCCGCGGGATGTTCCGCCGCCGCAAGGTGTGCAAGTTCTGCGCGGAGCGGATCGACGACATCAACTACAAGGACATGCGCATGCTGTCGGGCTTCGTGCCCGAGCGCGGCAAGGTGCTGCCGCGCCGCATCTCGGGGACCTGCGCGCTGCATCAGCGCAAGCTCCGCACGGCCATCATGCGGGCGCGCCAGATCGCGCTCCTGCCCTACGTGACCGACTAGGAGGACGACCATGGAAATCATCCTCCGCGACCACGTGGAACACCTCGGCGTGCGCGGCCAGATCGTCAAGGTCGCCGACGGCTACGCCCGCAACTACCTCCTGCCCCGGAAGCTGGCGCTGCTTGCGACCGAAGGCAACAAGAAGCGCGTCGAACGCGAACGCAAGATCGCCGAAGCGCGCGAGGCCGAGGAACGCGAAGCGTCGCAGGCCATCGCCACGCGTCTCAGCGCCCTCGAACTCGCCTTCACCCGCAAGGTGGGCGACACCGAGCAGCTCTACGGCTCGGTCACGAACCAGGACCTCGCCGATGCGCTCAAGGCGAAGGGCTTCGACGTCGACCGCCGCAAGATCCTCCTGCCGGATGCCATCAAGGCGCTCGGCGAGTTCACGGTGCCGGTCAGGCTGCACCGCGACGTGACCGCGCAGTTGAAGGTCACGGTCTCCAAGGAATAGGCGGGGCTCGGGTTCCGGGGCTCGGGTCCCGGGATGACATCATGGCGGCCGGGCGCTCACGCGTCCGGCCGTTTTCTCTTTTCCACTGAGTCAAGTCTTGCGCCCGCCGGAAGGCGGGCGTAGAGTTCAAGTCCTGCCGAGCCCCGGGACCCGGGACCCGAGCCCCGCCGTTCATGGCCGAATCCACAGCTGTTGCTCCGCACGAGCGGTCCCTGCCGCACAACCTCGACGCCGAACGCTCGGTGCTCGGCGCGGTGCTGCTCGACAACGAGGCGTTCAACACCGCCATCGCCATCATCACGCCGGAAGCCTTCTTCCGCGATGCGCACCGCCGTATCTTCGAGCGGATGGTGCAGCTCACCGAGCGGCGCAGCGCCATCGATTTCGTGACCCTGCGCGAGGAGCTGTCGAAGTCGGGCGAGATCGAGGAAGTGGGCGGTGCGGCGTACCTGGCCTCGCTCGTCGACGGTGTGCCGCGGGCCACCAACGTCGAATACTACGCGCGCATCGTCAAGGAAAAGGCCACGCTGCGCAGCCTCATCTACGCGGCCAACAAGATCGTCACCAACGCCTACGAGGCCGACCAGGACGCCGATCTCATCCTCGACGACGCCGAGGGCGCCATCTTCTCGGTGGCCGAAGACCGCGTGAAGGCCGGCTTCGTGCCGATGCGGCAGCTCGTGCAGGAGAGCTTCCCGAAGATCGAGAAGCTGTTCGAGCACCAGTC
>CADEFD010000350.1 GCA_902826515.1 uncultured Acidobacteriota bacterium | reverse complement strand
CACCGACGAGCAGTTCCTCTACAAGGCGCGCAAGAAGGCCATCGGGCCGTTCAAGGGCCAGATGTGGAACCTGCCGCAGAACGTGCGCGCGGCCATCGGCCAGAGCCTCGAGGACCAGTTCGCGTTCCTGATGGGCAAGCTGCGCATCAAGGGCACGTCGTCGGTGGTGGCGAAGTACATCACGCCGGCGAAGAACATCCTGTCACTCGACGCGTCGCGCAAGGCCGCGGCCGGCACGATCACGCTCGAAGAGCGCAAGGCCGAAGGCCTGTCCGACTAGGCCGCCGTCAGGCGGGACCCGGCGTTGCCCACGATGTCGAGTCCTGTCAGGCCGGACGGCCCAGAGCGCCGCTGGACGCTCGCCTTCGTGCTGACGGTGGCCGTGGCGGTCTCGGCCGCATGGCCGGATCTCGCGCGCCCCGGCTATTCGCCCGACGAGGAGTTCACGGTCTTCGCCGTGCGCGGCATCGAGGCGTACGGGTTGCCGCTTCTGCCGTCAGGGCTGCTCTACGACCGCGGGCTCGGCTACTCGTACGCGGCCTGGCTCGCCGGCCTCGCCGCGGGGCAGACGCTGCCCGTGTTCCGCGCGGTCAGCGTGTTCGCGGCGGTGCTGTCGCTCTGGGTGCTCTTCCGGGAGCTGGCGCGGCTGGCGTCGCCGTCCACCGCGTTTCTGGCCGTCGTCGCGGTGGCCGGGTCGGTGCCGTTCTGGGTGTCGGCCTCGACGGCGCGGTTCTACGCGCCGTTCCTGCTCTGCGATCTCATCGCGCTGGCGCTGCTGGCGCGGCCTGCGCTTACGACTCGCGGTGCCGTGGCGCTGGCGCTCGTGGCATTCGGCGCCCGCTGGACGCACGAACTCGCCTTCACGCTCGCCGCCGTGCCGGCCGTGGCCTTCGTCTTCGCCGCGCCAGGGCGTCGCGTGGAGTGGCTGCGGCGCGCCGCCTGGCTCGTCGCCGGCCTCGTGGCCGGTCAGCTCGCGCTTTTCGCCGTGCATGCCCTGGCGCCGCCGACGAACGGCGATGTCATGGTGCGGCGTTTCTTCCTGTGGCAGGTGCTCAATCTCTTCGAGAGGCCGCCGCTCGACCTGCCGCGCCTGCTGCCCGTGGCGGCGCTGGCGGGCGTCATCGTGAAGAGCGCGCTCGGCTTCGTGCGCGGACGCCAGCAGCCGTGGTCGGGTGCCACCGTGCTCGTGGGCGGCGTCGCCTCGATGCTCGGGCAACTCGGCCTCATGCCGGCCGTGGCCGTGGCGGCGCTGCCGCTCGCCACCCCGCGCATCCGCCAGGCGATCGTGGGCACGAGCCTCGTCGTGCTGGCCGCCGCGATCGTGTTCTGGATGGTGGCGGCGATGGCCGCCGGCTTCGCGCCGGGTGACGCGTGGGCGCGCATCAGCGAATCCGCGTTCGTCTATCCGCTCGACATGTTCACGCACCTCGTCAGCGAATATCCGCTGCTCACGGCGCTCACACTGGCCGCGCTGCTGGCGCGATCGGCGGGGGCGGGCGGCGCGTGGTCGCCGGTGGAGCGGGCGCTGCACGTGCTGTGGATTGGCTGGGTGTTGTGGTTCGGCGTCATCGAATCCGGCATCACGGCGCGGTATCTGCTGCTGCCCGTGACCTTCATGCTCGCGGCGCTGGCCGTGGACGCGGGCGCCATCGCGGCGACGCAGGCGGGCGGGGCGCGTCGCGTCGTGACCGCTGCCGGTCTCGTGGCGATCCTGCTGGCGACGGCCGAGTCGTGGCGCGGCGGCAACGTGGGTCCTCCGTGGGAGGGCGCGCGGCCCACACTCGTCACGACCACCGCGGCGCCGCTCGTCGACGAGACGGACCTTATTGCCGGCACCGACGAACTGGCGTGCCTGCTCGTGGCGAACCGCATCGACGCCTGGCTCGTGTTCGACGAGTTCTTCCGCGAGCGGTTCATCGTGATGCGTGGCGGCCGGCCCACCGGCACCTACACGGGCGCACCGGCTGCGTCGGCCCTGCTGCCGCTGCTCGAACGGGCGGAGCGCGAGGGCCGGCGGCTCATCGTCGTGGACGCGGTGAAGGACGTGCCCGGGTTCGGCTCCTCAGCGGACCTCGTGCCCCGGCAGCTCGCCCGCGAGAACCTGCGCGCTGAAGTGCTCACGCCGCCGGGGCCGGTGCGGCTCATGCGCATCGTGCGGGCCCTCGAAGACACGGTCGCCCGGCGCTGAGCCGGCGCGGCGGGCCGTGGCGTGTTAGCATCCGCCTCCACGAACGGCGGAGGCTCCGATGACACGACCCCTGACGGCGATCTCTTTCTGCGGCATGCTCGTGCTCTCGGCACTGGCCCTCGAAGCCCAGGGGCCTGCTCCGCAGGCGCCCGCGTCCCCGCGTCCTCAGACGCCGGCGCCGTCGGCCGATCCCTACGCCGGCAACGCCGCGCCTGGTACGAGCGCGTTTCCGCTCGCCGCGCCAGCGGGCACCGACAGCCGAGCCCGTGAGGTCGCTCCGGCCGGCGCCGCCAACACCGGACGCTTCGATCCGGCCACGTGGAAGTACGGCACGGCGTTCGATCCACCGGCCGGCACGAAGCTCTGGAATCCGGTGAAGCTCAAGATGCTGGCCGGCGGCAAGGTGACCGGCGGCACCCTTTTCGGCGCTACCGACCCGAGCGTCTACTGCGCGATGGCGAACGCCGGCTACGACTTCATCTGGACCGAGATGCAGCACGACCAGCGCGACTGGC
>CADEFD010000349.1 GCA_902826515.1 uncultured Acidobacteriota bacterium | reverse complement strand
AGACGTCTCGTCTATTCGATTCACGGGAGTATGCGGTCACGATTGTCGGTCTAACGATGCCAAATCAGCCGCGCGCCGACAAGCATCACGCGGCGCGTCGGCTGCATTTGGATGTTAGCCAGCCTATGGGAGCTCGGTGCCGCCGCCCTCGAGCCTCGCGTGAAGCAGCACGCGCGGCGTCTTCGGATCGGGTGCACTGACCTGTACGTGCAGTTCATACGTTCGTCGGCGCTTGAACTTTCGGTCAAGGCAGGCGAGATGCCAGAATGCTGCGTCCTTGTAGCTGGACATCAGCACCCACCCCCCTGAGCGACCGTCGACGGGTGCTCCCGCAGCTTCGCACACGACAGCGCCAGTCGACTCTACGATCTTGACGTCAAGTCGCGTTGTCAGTGTTTCGAACCGTGTTCGGTCGGGCGGTTCGAATGGCTCGACGTACAACTGCAGCGACATGGTTTCGCTGGGAAGAGCCCCGAACTTGAATACATACGAACCGGGCTCTGCGAGAGGCATCACGCCCAACGGGGCGTGATATCTGGGGTATGACCAGAAGCCGGTGTCGATCATCGACCCGGCCCCACGGAAGTCGAGAGGGCGGTAGCGCGGAAACACGCAGCCACAACTACTCAGTACCGCGACGAACAACAGTAGGTTGGCAGGTCGCATCTTTGGTCTGGCTAACGGACGGCCATTCACCGGCGGCCCGCGCGAGGCCAGCATACACCCGAGCGCGAGGGGCGCGCCCGCGCGCCCCGGGGGCGTCCGGTGCAATGGCGTGTTAGACCGCCGGTCGTGTCATGCGATCACCGACCCGCGATCGCGCGACCGGCGCCTCGGTGCGTCAATCGCGTCACGGTCGATCCCCGGCGCGCGAGGGCCCGCCTGCTGAACGTACGCACGGAGTCGGGCGGAACTGCGGTGCGTCCGGAGAAGATTCGAGCGAGCTCGCCCGTGATGGTGCCTGGCACACCGCTAAAGGCCGCGTGCGCCTTCGGAGCACCGCGGTGCCGGGCCGGCGCCAGAGATGGAAGTACGGCACGACGGTCGCTCGTGCCCCAACCAAAGCATTCGTCTTTTCGTTGTCGGTCTAACTTTATATAGGCGGAAGGGGCCATTCCCTGAAACGGCTGCCGGTGCAGCTCAGGAGCCGGCGTCCCCCGCCTACCACTGCCCGCATTGTGCCCGTCCTTGGCATCCCGAACAAGCCTCACGGACTCAGCAACTCCGCGCCGCGTGTGCAGCTCGGACCCAGCAATTGGCGCCAGTGCCATTCTGTGCGCCCGGCGGGTTTAGGTGGAGGGCGGCGAAGCATCGGAACCGGCAACCGTCGTTGCCTCCACTGCAACCCGCGTTGCCAGCCCGCACGACGGCCTGGCGCAGTACCCGCGAAAAACCAACGGAGACCTACAGGGTCGGTTCTGGAACGCGCCTTGCCCCATGGCGGTGCAAGGTGACACATGCGCGAACTCGAATCGTCGCTTCAGGCCTTCGGTGAATACCTCCTGAAGGCGCAGCTGGTCCGGCCGAACGCCGCCCCCTATGTCGTGCGCTGGGTCCGGCGCTTCCTGGCACGGCCGGCGTCGAACGATCCCCTGGTCGACCAGGTCCGCCTCTTCTGTGAGGAGCTCGCACAGCACGGCAGCGTGGCGGAGTGGCAGGTGCGTCAGGCCGATCAGGCGCTGCGCATCTACTTCGTCAACTTCCTGAAGCGCCCAGACTGGCACCGGCGAACCGAGGGGGCGGCGGACCCGCTCGCTCCGTCCAGTCCGCTGGCGGCGCTCGACCTGCTGCGTACGCGCCTGCGGACGCGTCACTACGCCTACCGCACGGAGTGCACCTACGTGGACTGGGTCCGGCGGTTCCTCGAGTACGCGGCGATCCGGCAGGGCGTGCCGCACCCGCGCGTCGACGCTGAGGGGGTGCGAGACTATCTGACCCATCTGGCCGTGCATCAGCGCGTGTCGGCCAGCACGCAGAACCAGGCGTTCAGCGCCATTCTGTTTCTGTGCCGTGAGGTGCTGGGCGTCTCGCTGGACGGCGTCTCCTCGGGCGTCAAGGCGAAGCGCGGTGAGCGCCTGCCGGTCGTGCTGAGCATGCCGGAAACGGCGGCGTTGCTCGGCGCCATGACAGGCACGCCGCGTCTGATGGCCACGCTCATCTACGGCGGAGGCCTGCGCGTGTCGGAGTGCTGCGAACTGCGCGTCAAGGATCTCGACTTCGACCAGGGCCTCGTGTTCGTCCGTAGCGGCAAGGGCGACAAAGACCGCGCGACGCTACTGGCCGAGGCGGGACGCGACCCGTTGCGGGCGCACCTCGCCAAGGTCGAGGCGCTGCACCGCGCCGATCGCCAGACCACGCTGGCCGGCGTGTGGATGCCCGAGGCGCTCGACCGCAAGTATCCGAACGCCGGGAAGGAGTTCGGCTGGTTCTGGGTGTTTCCCAGCCAGACGCTGTCTACCGATCCCCGGGCGGGCATCGTGCGCCGTCACCACATGAGCGACTCGGTGGTGCAGAAGGCCGTGAAGGCGGCCGCGGCGGTGGCGCGCATCCACAAGCCCGTGTCGGTGCACACCCTGCGGCACAGCTTCGCCACACATTTGCTGCTGAACGGCGTCGATATCCGCCAGATCCAGGAGTACCTCGGCCACACCAATGTGGAGACGACGATGATCTACACCCACGTCGTGAAGGAATTCCGGAACCCGCCGC
>CADEFD010000348.1 GCA_902826515.1 uncultured Acidobacteriota bacterium | reverse complement strand
CGATCCGCGTCCAGGCCCGCGTCGAGGTGGCCGGCGATCTCCGTGAGGGAGTCGTGCCACGCCTCGTGAATCGACGCGCCCACGTGGCGGCGGCGAAAGCCGACCACGTGCTGCAGGCCCCAGATGATGTGGTTCCCGCACACGGCGCGGAACAGGAACATCTCCAGGCTGAGGGCGGCGGCGCCCACGTCGCTGTTGCGCAGGATGAACCCGCGAAACAGACCGCCGTTCGACGTGTCGGTGGGGTCGTCGATCGCGCGGTTCCCGTCCACGAGGAACAAGAACAGGTCGCGATCGCCGAGGTAGGCGCCTGACGGCACCTTCTCGGCGCCCCAGACGCCGTCCTTGTAGCCGAGTGGCAGGTGCCAGGCGGGATGGGCCTCCATGAGGTCCACCACCCGGCCGGCCAGCTCGTCGTGGTGCACGCGCGTGTACCGCTGCGAGGTCACGGCGTGGATGGTCCACGGCGTGTCGACCTCCGCGAAGAGCTGCACGCCCTCGCGGCGCCGACGGCTCAGCCCCACGTTCAGCGCCAAGGCGGCGATGGACGCAGGCAAGGTGCGCAGGTAGCGCGGCGGCGCACCGGCGATGCCGGCGAGCTGCTCGAAGCTCCAGTGGGTCAGCGCCGCTTCCCTGATGAGGGACATGAGCGCGCACTCGGGGTATTGACGCAACCTGGCTTATTGGCTAGCCTCCAGGGCGGGACGCGCGGGATAACAGCCGTGGGCACGAGTTCGTGTCTGGCATCTCGCAAAAACTACAACGAAGCCTATCCGCGCGTCCCCCAAGCTACGATGCCAACCCACTTCTCCCAGGTGCGGAGTATCGACGACTTGGCCAGAAATCTAGGCTGCAGCGTCGCTGACGTGCGGAGCTACGCAGATGCGGCCGACCGACGACCGTTCTATCAGCGAATCCGGATCCCGAAGCGCGGCAAGCCGGCGACGTTCAGGGTGGTATTCAAGGCCGAACAGCGGCTCGCACTCATCCAGAAAAACATTCTCGGCTGGATCTCGGACTCCGTCGAGTTTCCAGAGTGCGTTCAAGGCTTTGTCCAGAAGCGCTCGATTGCTACCAACGCTCGCATCCATCTGCAGAGCCGCAGCGTGCTGCATGCTGATATCCGCGACTTCTTCGGCTCGATTCGCGAAGTTTCGGTCATCAACGCGTTCAGAACGCTAGGATGTGCGCCTGACGTGGCGACGACACTCGCGTCGCTCTGTACCCTCTCGGGTCGCTTACCGCAAGGCTCCAGTGCCAGCCCGGCGATTGCCAACGTCGTTTGCCAGGGCGTCGACTCCGACCTACAGCTCCTGGCGCGTGCGAGCGGCTGCAGGTACACGCGCTATGCCGACGACATTACGATCTCGGGCGACTCACTTCCGCGGCAGGACGAGGTCGCATCTATTCTTACCCGGCACGGGTTCAGCGTCCGCGACGACAAGTGCCGCATCCAGTCTCGCGGGCGTAGCCAGTTTGTCACGGGCCTCACGATTCAGGATCCGACTTGCCCGCGGGTGCCGCGTGCGCTGAAGCGTCGACTTCGCCTGGAACTGCACTACGCCGGCAAGTACGGACTAGACGAACACCTCCAGCGCACCGGGTCTGATGAACCGCGCGAATGGGCGCTAAACCGGTTGGGAGGGTGGATCACGTTCCTGTACTCGATAGAAGGGCCCGCCGTACAGAAGCTGGACAAGCTTTGGCGCGTCGTCCAGCGCGCAGAAGACGCGGCCCCGTTCGTACGGCCCGGACGCGATGGCAGTCCGAACCCTGAGCGGTCGGCTGGGGACTGAGCCGCCGACTATCCCGAGAAGGGCCGACGGCGCGTGTATCGCGTACCAGTGTCGTAGTCGTGCATCACGCGAACTTTCTGCGGATGCACGCGACCAAAGGGCCGACCGTCGAGTTCGCTAGTCTGCTGAAGGCGCGCCTGGACGATATCGGCAACCATACTGCTGATCGCCAGCCCGGCAGGATGACGCCGCGAGCCGTCAACCACGACTTCAAGGCGCTCACCACCGGCCGACGCACCGTCAATGCGCGTTCGCACTCGCTCGACCAGCACTGACGCACGATCACGATCGGTCAATGCGGCAGCCTCTAGTACGACGGTGACGCGGCGTGTACGGTTCGCTGTCAGGCGGTCATGCAACACCGCCTCGAGCATCGCGTCCCTGAGACCCAGCGTTCTTGAGTTCTTCGTGAAACAGACGTATGCCTCGAAGAGTTGCGACGTTAGCCACTCGATAAGGCGCGACCGAAGCTCAGGATCGAGCGTGCGGAACTCCAGGGGGCCTCGCTTGACAATGTCCCGGACTTGCGGAATCGCGCTGAGGTGCGGATCCCGAAGCCAATTGTCGAGTTCGCTCGCCAGGCTCGCATTCACTCCAGTCGGATCGTCGATGACGACGCAACAGGCGACGGCCGCGCTTGACTCGGCGTCGAATCCCTCGTCGGCTAAGTAGAACGTCGTGGACGCCGTCGACGGCGCGGGCCAATCGGTGGCATCGAGATCGTCCGCAGGCTGCAGATCCACTGGCGTGTCAATGGTGGCAGTATCGGCAGGAGCCGAAGTCGAGACGCGCTCGGTCGCGCGCGTGAACTCTCGTTCGAAGGTGACGAGGAACTCGTGTGCCGGGTGATTGGGGCTGTCAGGCTTAACGGAACTGAAGTGATCAGTGTCGCGCAAGACCTTGACTTCGCCGAAATACTGCTC
>CADEFD010000347.1 GCA_902826515.1 uncultured Acidobacteriota bacterium | reverse complement strand
GATTCAGGCGCACCAGGGCTTCAACGGGCGGTGAAAGCGTCCGCGCGTACGCAGATCCGTAGTAGCGGCGTTAACGGCTGTACGTCGAATCCGCGCTCTACTGGCACACGTCGTTGACCAGCCAGCTCACGACCCCGCTTGCCGTGATCGCCTCCGCGCGGTACGGATTCATCGTCAGCTCGCCGTAGTAGGTGCGGCCATCGGCGCTGTAGACGCGGGGCGGCGACGACGCGAACTGATTGCAGGCGCTGTAGCTGCTGTAGGGGCTGCCGTACTGGCTGAAGCTGTTGCGCATGCTCGTGGAAGAAAACGCACTACCGTGCGTGCCGTAAGTGTTGTTGATCGAGTCTGCGCCGTATTCCACACAGAACGTGCACGTCCAATAGCCGAGGTACTGCGTGTAGCCGGCGCCGCCCCACACGTGATACCAGGGCGGTGGCGGCGGAGGGGGCACAGACACGCCCGTGCCAGACACCACGAGCGACGCACTTCCAGCGGTGGCATCACTCATCACCGTGAGCGTGCCGCCGTACACCACGGACGCCAGCGGACCGAACGACACGGTGACCGTGCGGCTGCCGCCTGGCGGCACCGTGCCGCTCGTGGGCGAGGCGCCGAACACGCTCACATTGCACGTGCATGTGATGGACGTGAACGTGAGCGGGCTGTTGCCGGTGTTCGCGATCGTGACCGTGGCAGACGTGATCTGCCCCACGGTGACGGCGCCGAACGCGAGATTGCCGCTTACCGCAATCACACGCGTGGACACCGGCGCCTGGCCAATGGTGAGCAGTTGCGTAGACGACGCAGGCCCGGTGCCGCACGCATTCTGCGCCCGCACACGGACATAGTAGGCGCCCGGGGGCGCCGGCGTGCCGAACGACAGGCCGTTCAGCGGCAACACGGCGATCTCCGCTCCGGCGGCGGACGTACCGGCCTCGAGCAGATACCCCGTGGGTGCATCCCCCGTGAGCGGCGGCTGCCACTGGAATGAGGCGAACGTCGCGGAGCCCGTGGCGGTGAACGCCTCGGGCGCACCAGGCACCGTGCAGCTCGCCCCGATCGACACCACCACTTCGTTCGACGGCACACTCGTGCCCCACGCGTTCGCGGCCGCCACGCGCACGTGGTAGGTGCCGGGCGGCGCTGGTGCCGCGAGCGCCGTCTGCAGCCCCACATTGAGGCTCACGATGTTCGACAACGACGGCGCGGACCCGGCGCTCAGCACGTAGTGCGTAGGCGCGCAGCCGCCGGCGCCGGGGGTCCACGCGAACGTGACCAGACCGCCAGCCACGCTCTGTGTGAGCGCGACGGGAGCCACCGGCGGTGCACCACACGCGGCGACGCCCACAATGACGGCCACCTCTGCCGAGGGCAAGCTCACGCCCGTCGCGTTTACGGCCCGCACGCGCACGAAGTAAGTGCCATCGGGCACGTTCGTGGCGAGTAGCGCGGGAGCCGCCACCGGCACGGACGCCACCGCCGCGCCCAGCGGCGACACTGCGGCTTCGAGCTGGTAGCCCGTGGCCGCCGGCCCAGCGCCGGGCTGCCACGTGATCGTTACGGTTGAGCCAGTCGCGGACGCGGCCAGATTCGTAGGCGAATTCGGCGCGCCCGCCTGCGCGAAGAGTGTCGCGCCGCCAGCGAACAGGGCCGCGCAGAGGCAGAGTACGAGCGAACGAAGCGGAGCCATGGGGGATACTCCTGCAGCGGGTGGGCTGCCGCACCAGGGGAGGGAGTCCGCCGGTGCCAGCACGCCGAGGGAGCGGATGGTACTCCTGAAGCGTGACAGGACAGGTCACAGACGCGACGGCGCGCAGCAAAGCACGGCTCGGGCCTAAGGCACGGGCGCGGGTAGCGAACACCTGCTCGAGGGTCTTGCCTCCCGCCTGCAACACTGCGACCGGGGCAATGGTATAGTTTTTATACCACATGGACTTCGAGTTCGACTCGGCGAAGTCGGCCGCCAACCTCGAGAAGCACGGCATCGACTTCATCGACGCCCAAGCGTTGTGGAGTGATCCCGACCGGCTCGAGGTTCCCGCCCGTTCACTCGACGAACCTCGTATCCAGGTCCTCGGACGAATCGGCAACGTGGTGTGGTCGGCGTTCACTACGATTCGGGGCCATCGCATCCGAATCATCTCCGTCAGGCGAGCACGTGATGAAGAAGCAGCAACGTACTTCCAAGCCTAAGGCGCTCCCGGCCGTCTCCCTCGACGCCATGCATGACAACGGCGTGGATCTGTCGTCGCTCATGGACCAGTCCAAGGCGACGCGACCTGGCCGCGCGGTGCAACGCGTGAACGTGGACTTCCCGGTGGACCTGCTGCGCGACATCGATCAGGAGGCCCGGCGTCTCGGCGTGACCCGACAGGCGTTCATCAAGGTGCGTCTGGCAGACGCCCTCGCCAAGACGGCGTCCTAGCGAGGGCCTTGCGCTCACCGCGTGCGCACGGTCACCGACACGCCAGGCACCGTGGACACAATCGCCACCTCGGCCTTGTCGCTGCGACCGGCGCCGTCGAGGTTCAGCGTCACGCCAATCGTGTCTGGCCCAGGCGTCGTGGCATCCACCTTCGTCAGCATCGCGTTCACCTGCTCCGGCGACAGCTTGTACCAGCCGCCGGTGATGGCGTCCACGATCACCGGCAGCAGCCCGCCCAGGATGTCGAGCACCACGATGCCGCCACGCAGCGACTTCTGCACGTCCACCCGCTGCGTCGTGTAGCCGGGCGCGGA
>CADEFD010000346.1 GCA_902826515.1 uncultured Acidobacteriota bacterium | reverse complement strand
CCGCTCGTGTGGCTCTTCGGAGAGGTGAAGACGCCGCCCTTCAGCGCCGAGGCGCGAGTCGAGGCTGGGTTTCTGTTGCGGCGGCTCCAACAGGGCGCGACGCTGGGGCTACCCCAGTCACGCCCCATGCCCACGATTGGTGCCGGGTGCCATGAGCTACGGGTACCCGACCGGTCGGTCACGTGGCGGATCGTGTACCACGTGGCAGGCGATGCCGTCGTGATTCTGGACGTGTTCGCGAAGAAGACGGAAGCGACACCGCAAGGCGTGCTCGCGACCTGTCGCCGACGTCTGACGCAATACCACGCTGCCATCAAGACGAGGACCAGACGATGAAGCAGACAAAGAAGGCTCGGCTCGAGGCTGCGGGGTGGCGCGTCAGCGATGCTGCTGCGTTTCTGGGCCTGAGCGATGAAGACCGGCGCTTCGTGGAGCTCAAACTCGCGCTCGCATCCGGCGTCCGCCAGCTGCGCGAACGCCGCGGGCTAACCCAGGCGGCGCTCGCGAAGCAACTCCGGTCGAGTCAGTCGCGGGTGGCGAAGATGGAGGCGGCCGACACTTCAGTCAGCCTCGATTTGATGATGCGGTCGCTACTTAGCATTGGCGCAACGCCCCGCGATATTGCGAAGCTGATTCGGAAGGCCGAGGCTGCCTAACGCAGCGGCTTCAGCCGCAGCGGCCTCATGTTCCCGCAGGCCGCTGGGATGTTCCCTCACTTCGGTAGACACCTGAGTTCTACGCGGCACGGCGCTCGTAGTCAACGGGGGACTGATACCCCAGCGAGGAATGCAGACGTTCCTGATTGTAGTACCGCGCATAGCGCGTGAGCGCGGTGCGCAGCGCACGGGCCGTCGTGAACGTGCGCCCGTGCCGCAGTTCGGCTTTCAGCGAATGAAAGAACGACTCCATGTGGGCGTTCTCGTCGGGGGCGCCGCCGCGCGTCATGCTCTGGAGCGCGCCGTGCGCGACCAGGAGGGCCTGTACCGATGCACCGAGGAACTCGCTGCCGCGATCGGTGTGGAAGATCAGGCCCGCGGGTGGTTGGCGGCGTCGCAGGGCGGCCGCCAGCATCCCGCCCGTGAATCGCGGGCGTCGCGCGTGCGTCCCAGCCGCCACGCGAGCAGGCGGCGCGAGTGCCGGTCCAGGATGGCGGCGACGTACCACCAGTGGCTCGCCACCGGCACGTACGTGAGGTCGCCGACCCAGATCTGATCGGGCGCGGTGGTCGTCTGGGCCCTGACTCGATTGGGGTGCTGCGCGAACCAGCGATGCGTGCCCGTCGTGCGGCGGGACACCCGCACCACGCGCGCGCGCCACTGCGCCTGCCGCATCAGGCGTTCCACACGCCGGTGACTGACGGCATAGCCCAGGTCCACCAGCGCGCGATAGAGCCGCGGGCTGCCGTAGGTGCGGTCACTCCACTCGAAGATCACACGCATCTCGTCGAGCAGTATTCGGTCCTGCCTCGCGTGCGCACTGACCGGCCGCCGCTGCCACGCATAGAACCCCGGACGCGTGACCCCGAACAGCCGGCACAGCCGCGCTACCCCGAACGTCTCGCGCTCCTGGTCGATGAACGCGAAGATCGCGGCTTTCGTGCGGAGGTGAACCGGATGAGTTTTTTTAGCAGCGCGTGCTCCTCCTGGAGCACCGCATGCGCCCGCTGCAACGCCTGGAAGCGCTGCATCTCCCGCGCCGGTGGCGTCTTCGTTTTCGTCACCTTTGCCGGCAGCGCCGCGGATCCGCGCAGCGTGCCCTCGCGCGCCTGCTTTCGCCACCGCGACAGCATGAAGGGATGAATCTCAAGGGCGTCAGCGACCGCCCGTACCTCGACATCCGGCAACTGACTCAGCGCGACCGCCTTGCGCTTGAACTCCAGGCTGTAGCGCTGGACCTTCCGTGGGCCCGCTCGGGGCATGGGACACCTCCGTCTGTTAGGTGGAAGTGTCTACTTTAGTGAGGGAGGCTCCCCGTCGGCTGCAACCGCTGGTTAGCCAGTGCCCCCCTCAACCTAGTACAAGTCACCGGGAATGTTGACGAAGCCGGAGGCACGTATAAAGAATAGGCCCAGCTCACGGTAAGGCCCGGAGCGCGGGCTCCGCCTCGTGACCACTCGGTAGACGCCGCGGCGACGCACCTCGATGACCCACTCGGCTCCGTCATTCATGGTGGAGTCGACGACCGAATCCAGCGCCCATACGTCCGCCAGCTCAAGCCGCTGCGTGAACTGCGCCCGCTCGTCGGCCGAAAGCTCACGGCGAACCGTCTTTATGACGTCGCCAGGCTTGTACCCGCCGCGCCCGTTGGTCTCCCAAGCCGCGAACGATGCGGTGGGTGGGGTCACCTCAATCGAGGCCACGATTGGCGTTCGAAATGACCGAAGGTAGGTGAAGCGATAGCTCTCAAGCGTTGCGGCGCCGCCGCAGGTGAGAGATGCCTGTCCCGTAGACCGCAGATGCTCTGAGTACCACTCGCGAAAGAATTCATCGGTCAGAGCAAACGTGCCAGCGGGAAAGTAGTAAGCGTCGTGCTGAACGTCAGGGCACGTCGGCTCGACCGGCCGCCCACGCACTCGTGCAGATGGCGGTTCTGGCAGCGCGCTGTCACGGAGGAACGGGCGGGATGCAAGCCAGGCCAAAGCCAGTACGACACCGGCGACCAGAGCGCCACGCGTTCGGTTTAGTTTCATCTGGCTAACGACGCCGCTTCAGCCGCGGCGGCTCAGAATCGCACCAGCCGTCGTCGG
>CADEFD010000345.1 GCA_902826515.1 uncultured Acidobacteriota bacterium | reverse complement strand
GCGGCGGGTTCCGGAATTCCTTCACGACGTGGGTGTAGATCATCGTCGTCTCCACGTTGGTGTGTCCCAGATACTCCTGGATCTGCCGGATGTCGACGCCGTTGAGCAACAAGTGGGTGGCGAAGCTATGCCGCAGCGTGTGCACCGACACGGGCTTGTGAATGCGCGCCGCCGTCGCCGCGGCCTTCACGGCTTTCTGCACGACCGAGTCGCTCATGTGGTGACGCCGCACGATGCCGGCGCGCGGGTCGGTCGACAGGGTCTGGCTCGGGAAGACCCAGAACCACCCGAACTCCTTCCCGGCGTTCGGATACTTCCGTTCCAGGGCGCCAGGCATCCAGACGCCCGCCAGCGTCGTCTTGCGGTCGGCCAGGTGCAAGGCCTCGACCTTCGTCAAGTGCACGCGCAGCTGATCCCGTCCCGCCTCGGGCAGCAGCGTGGACCGGTCCTTGTCGCCTTTGCCGCTACGCACGAACACCAGCCCCTGGTCGAAGTCGAGATCCTTGACGCGCAGTTCGCAGCACTCCGATACGCGGAGGCCACCGCCGTAGATGAGCGTCGCCATCAGCCGCGCCGTGCCCGACATCGCGGCCAGCAAGGACGCGGTTTCCGGCATGCTCAGCACGACCGGCAGGCGCGGCCCACGCTTGGCCTTCACCCCGGACGACACGTCGTCGAGCGGGATGCCCAGCACCTCGCGGCACAGGAACAACAGGGCGCTGAACGCCTGGTTCTGCGTGCTGGCCGACACCTGCCGATTGACCGCCAGGTGCGTGAGGAAGTCGCGCACGCCTTCCGATTCCACACGTGGCGTGGGCACGCCTTGGCGTGCCGCCGCATATTCCAGGAAACGTCTCACCCAGTCCACGTAGATGCACTCGGTGCGGTACGAGTAGTGTCGCGTCCGCAAGCGCGTGCGCAGCAGGTCGAGGGCGGTCAGCGGGTGCGTCGTGTCAGATGCGAGAGCATCCGCCTCGGGACGCTTCTGCCAGTCGGGACGCTTCAGGAAGTTGACGAAGTAGATCCGCAGGGCCTGGTCGGCCTGCCGCACCTGCCAGTCCTGGATGCCGCTGTGGCGCTCCAGTTCTTCGCAGAATCGCCGGACCTGATCGACCAGGGGCTCGTTCGAGGCCGGCCGGCCCAGAAAGCGGCGCACCCAGCGGACGAAATACGGCGCGGCGTTGGGCCGCACGACCTGGGACTTGAGGAGGAATTCGCCAAACGACTGAAGGGACGATTCGAGTTCGCGCATGCGGCACCGGGGAACCGGCGTGGCAAGGCGCGTTCCAAGGCCTGCCATGGCCGATTGCTCGACCGGGCGAGGACCGCCCAAGCCACGTGGCCGATTCTGCCAGCATGGGAGCGCACGCGCGTTGCCGTTTGGCCACCGCCGGCGACGGTGTGCGAGCAATTGGCGCCCTCCACCTAACCGGGCATTTCCGGGCAATTGGCGCCTGCGCCATTTGAGCGGCAAGCCAGGTGGTCTTGGCCCGCAACCCACTGACATTCCTGACGCTTGTCCCGTGAGCCGATGGCGAGCACAATGCCCCCTGAGTGGGGGGCGCTTCCCTCAAGCGAGGGAGCGGCTTGCGGGTCAGACCCGTGGGATCACGCCTTCCGCCTATATAAAGTTAGACCGACAATCGTGACCGCATACTCCCGTGAATCGAATAGACGAGACGTCTGGTCGGCGTGAAACGCGTTCGCGGGGGCCACTCGAGAAAGGGCTTGAGCAGTTCTTTCTGGTGTGCCTGAGCGCGATTGCTGTCGGCGCGGGCGTCACGGCGGTGTACTGCGTCTTCGTCGGTGTACAGGAGCTGTTGAGGTGGTGGCCGACACGCGGCCCACGAGCGCTCCTGAGCGCGGCTATCTGGTGGTCGTCGGCCGGAATGGCGGTAGGTGCCGCAGGCCGGTCGTGGATCATGGCCCGACCTCACAATGACGACATGCGCAAGCCATGGGAACGCATTGCTATGGCTGGCTTGATCGCCTTCTTCTCGTTCGCTGCGATGCTTGCGCTAAGCGCGTAAACTCAAGACTTGCGGTCTAACATCCAAATGCAGCCGACGCGCCGGGTGTCGCTTGTCGGCGCGCGGCTGATTTGGCGTCGTTCGGCAGACAAAACTTGAACTGCGAGACAAGATGAACTCGGCGATCGAGATTCACGATTCGACGCTTCAGCGGATCGAAGTCAGCGGGGATGAAGTCGTGGCGACCCTCGATGCCTACATCCACCGTTCGCCGGGTCGCCCAGGCGTTGATCGTGGCACCGGGTGGTCTCAACTGGTTCAAGTCCGATTCGCCAAGGGGCAGGTAAGTGGCAGCGTGAGTGAGATGCCGATGGAACTACTCGATGGTCGGCTCGTCCTGTCCGGCAACACCCACGAGAACACCATTTCGATCCCACTCGATCACGCGGGGCCCAGCCGTCTGGAGCTGGAGTCATGGAACGAGCGGCGGGTAACCATCGAGGGCCAGGGCGTATCCTGTCAACTGGCTGGGCCGGCAACCTACGTCGAGGACTTTGAGCCGTAACACGCTGCCGAACAAGCGGCTGAAGCCGACGCCCTCCGGCGCGCTCGCGCGCGCCTGCGGGTGCCCGCGTGGCCGTGGCATCATGAGGCCACGCGGCGCGGCTTAGCCGCAAACGTTAGCCAGACCAAAGATGCGACCTGCCAACCTACTGCTGTTCGTCGCGGTAGTGAGTAGTTGTAGCTGCGTGTTTCCGCGCTACCGCCCTCTCGACTTCCGTGGGGCCGGGTCGATGAT
>CADEFD010000344.1 GCA_902826515.1 uncultured Acidobacteriota bacterium | reverse complement strand
CGAATGGCTGAAGCCGTCGTTCGCGGCGACCTCGAAGGCGCTGGCGGAGTGCAACATCCCGGTGTCGCTCCCGGGGGCGCCGGCCGGCATGACGATGGCCGAATGTGCGCCGGGCGAAGCGGCGCCGGCGGTGGCGTCGTCGGCGCAGGTGGCGGGGGAGACGGCGCTCACGGCGTCGGCTCAGACCGCCGAGTCGCACGAGGCGCCGGTCGCCGGTGGCCACGGCGAGGCGGGTGAGGAAGACAAGACCGCGCTCGAGCTCACGCTCATGGGCGTGTCGTCGCTCATCGCGCTCCTCGGCATCGGCCTCGCGGCGTTCCTCTGGCTGAAGAACCCGCAGATTCCGGCCTCGATGGCCGCGAGCTTCCCGGGGCTCCACCGCCTGCTGCTCAACAAGTACTACGTCGACGAGATCTACGACGCGGCGATCGTCCATCCCATCAAGACGGCCTCGACCGAAGGCCTCTGGAAGGTGGCCGACGCCCGGATCATCGACGGCGTCGTGAACGTGACCGGTTACCTCGTCGCCGGGGTGAGCGCGGTGCTGCGCCTGTTCCAGACCGGTTCGGTGCGCAGCTACGCGGCCTCCACGTTCGTGGGCGTCGTGCTGATCCTCGGCTACTACCTCTGGAGATGATGGTGACTGGTGTGCCGATCCTGACGCTGCTCATCGCGCTGCCGATCGTGGGCTCGCTGGCTCTGCTGGCGATACCCAATCGTGACGGCTCCAAGGACCAGACGATGCGTCTGGGCGCGCTGGCCATCTCGCTCGTGACGCTCGTGGCGTCGCTCTTCCTCTGGGCCGCGTTCGACCAGTCGGCCGGCGCCCCGGCCTTCCAGTTCGCCGAGCGCCACGCCTGGATCCCGACCTTCGGGATCGAATATTCGCTCGGCCTCGACGGCATCAGCCTGATGCTCGTCGTGCTCACGACGTTCCTGACGCCGATTGCGCTTCTCTCGTCGTGGGAGGGCATCCACGAACGCGTGAAGGAGTTCTCGATCTTCATGCTGCTCCTCGAAGCGGCGATGATCGGCGTCTTCGTCTCGCTCGACCTGTTCCTGTTCTACGTGTTCTGGGACGTCGTGCTCATCCCGATGTATTTCCTCATCGGCATCTGGGGCTACGACCAGCGCCTCTACGCGTCGATCAAGTTCCTGCTCTACACGATGGCCGGGAGCGTGCTGATGCTCATCGCCATCATCGGCACCGCCTGGCTGCACCAGCAGGCGACCGGCGCCTACTCGTTCGACCTGCTGAAGCTCTACGAACTGCGCGTGCCCGACCACCTGCAGTACTGGTTCTTCCTGGCCTTCGCGCTGGCCTTCGCCATCAAGGTGCCGCTCTTCCCGTTCCACACGTGGCTGCCCGACGCCCACGTGCAGGCGCCCACACCCGGTTCGGTCATCCTGGCCGGTGTGATGCTGAAGATGGGCGCCTACGGCCTGCTGCGCTTCGCCTTCCCGATGTTCCCGGAAGCGGCGCTGGCCTTCGCGCCGATGCTCGCGACACTGTCGGTCATCGCCATCGTCTACGGCGCGCTCGTGGCGATGGTGCAGCCCGACATGAAGAAGCTGGTCGCGTATTCGTCGGTGAGCCACATGGGCTTCGTGGTGCTCGGCATCGCGGCGATGAACGTGCAGGGCGTGCAGGGTGCGTCCTACCAGATGCTGGCGCACGGCATCAGCACGGGCGGCCTCTTCGCGGTGGTCGGCATGTTGTCGGACCGCCGCCACACGCGCCTCATCAGCGAGTTCGGCGGCCTCAAGGCCGTGATGCCGCGCCTCACCGCGGCGTTCCTCATCGTGACCCTGGCCTCGGTGGGCCTGCCCGGCATGAACGGCTTCATCGGCGAGTTCCTGATCCTGCTCGGCGCCTTCCGCTGGGAACCGAAGTTCGTGGTGGTGGCCGGCCTGGGCGTGATTCTCTCGGCGGTCTACATGCTGTGGATGTTCCAGCGCGTCTACTACGGCGAGGTCACGAACGAAGAGAACCGGCACCTGCCGGACCTGAGCGTGCGCGAGTGGGCCGTCATCGGACCGCTCTGCGCGATGTCGATTCTGATGGGCGTCGCGCCCAACCTGTTCCTGGCGCCGATGGAGCCGGCTGTCACGCGCATCGTCCAGCGGATGGAAGCGCGCGAGCCGATGCGGGTCGACGCAGGATGGCGTTCCTGGTTCACCGGCCCCGCAGCGCCGGTCACGGCGCGCCGCGCCTCCGAGGGGCAGTAGGATGAGCACCAGCGCTTTTGACGCCGTCGTTCCGGTGGTGTGCGTTGCGCTCGCCGGCCTCTTCGCGATGCTGGCCGAGGCCTTCCGCGGCAAGGGCGAGAAGATGCCGATCGGCGGCCTCGCCATCATCGGCCTGCTCGGGGCGGGTTTCGCCTCGATCCTGCTGTGGGACCGCAACGCGTCGAGCTTCGGCGTGGTCACCGCCGACAACTTCGCGCTCTTCGTCAACCTGATCCTGGTCGTCGTCGGCGTGCTGACGGTGCTCTTCTCGTCCGAGACCATCGAACGCGACGGCATTCCGGCCGGTGAGTACTACGCGCTCGTGCTCTTCGCCATCGTCGGCATGATGCTGATGGCGCAGTCGAACGATCTGCTGCTGATGTTCCTGGCGCTCGAGACCATGTCGATTGCCGTCTACGTGCTCACGGGACTGCGCCGCGACCAGCCCAACGCCACTGAAGCGGCCTTCAAGTACTTCCTGCTCGGCGCCTTCGCCAGCTCGTTCTTCCTCTACGGCATCGCCTTCATCTACGGCGTCACCGGCAC
>CADEFD010000343.1 GCA_902826515.1 uncultured Acidobacteriota bacterium | reverse complement strand
ATCGGCACCGACCCGATTCCCGAGCAGGTGCTCTTCATCCGCAGCGACCACTTCAGCTTCGTCCGTCAGGGCGTGCCGTCTCTCTTCATCAAGAGCGGGTTCCAGACGGGCGATGCGCGCGACGGCGCCGCCATCAACGCGGGTTATCGCCGCGACGTCTACCACAAGCCGAACGACGACATGTCGCAGCCGTTCGACTTCGACGCCGGGGCCACACACGCGCAGCTCAATTTCCTGACCGGCTGGCTCGTGGCCCAGGAGACGGCGCGGCCCACGTGGAATGCCGGCGACTTCTTCGGCGGCGTGTTCGGCGGCGCGGCTGCGGCCCCGGCGGCCACCACCGCCGCCGCGAAGCCCTGACGCAATGGCCGCCGTGCGACGGCTCCGCCTGCTGGCTCTGGCCGCCGCGCTGGCGGCCGGCTGCGCCTCTGCCGCGTTCGCGCAGGCGGACCGCGGGCATCTCGTGGTCATCGGCGGCGGCACCCGGCCGGCGTCGGTGAACACGCTCATCGCGCGCCTGGCCGGCGGCGCGGCGGGCACGCTGCTCGTCTTTCCGCAGGCCAGCGCCGTCGCCGACACCGGGCCGGATCTCGCCACGGAGTTCCGCGCGCTCGGCCTCGGGCGTGTTGTCGTCATCGCCGCCGACCATGCGGGCGCCGACACCGAGGCCGTGCTGCAGCAGACGGCGGGGGCGACCGGTGTCTACTTCGCCGGCGGCGACCAGAACCGGCTGATGGCGGTGCTGCGCGGCACGAAGCTCGAAACGCGCCTGCGGGCGCTCTACCGCGACGGGGCGGTCATCGCCGGCACGAGCGCCGGCGCGGCGGTGCTGAGTCGCGTCATGATCACGGGCGACGAACAGCGGCCGCTCACGAAGGATCAGGACTGGCAGACGATCGAGGCCGACAACGTCGTGACGGCGCCCGGCCTCGGCCTGCTCGACGACGTCGTGGTGGACCAGCACTTCGTGCGCCGGCGGCGCCACAACCGTCTCATCAGCCTCGTGCTGGAACAGCCGGCGCTGCTCGGCGTGGCGATCGACGAGGAAACCGCCACCTGGGTGAAGCCGGACCGCACCTTCGAAGTGGTCGGCAACGGGCCCGTGCTCGTCTTCGATGCGAAAGGTGCGACCACGGCGCGCGACGCCGCCGGCCCCGGCCTGCGCGGGTCGGACCTGCGCCTCCACGTGCTGCGCGCCGGCGCGGTCTACGACCTGCGCTCGCGCACGGTGCAGCGCAATGCGCCGACGCCCTGAACGCCGCCTGATCTAGTCGTCGCCGACCGGAATCGCGACGGTGCTCTTGATCTCGCGCAGCGCGAAGTTCGACTTGATCTGCTGCACGGCCGGGCTCGTGAAGACCGCTTCCTTCAGGAAGTGTTCGTACTCGCGCGTGCTGCGGGCGACGACGCGCATCAGGTAGTCGGCATCGCCGGTCATCGAGTAGACGTCGAGCACCTCGGGCCGGCGCAGCATCGTCTCTTCGAACGCGCCGATCCCGGCGCGATTGTGCTGGCTGAGCGTCACGTGCGCGAAGACGGTGTCGTGATAGCCGATGCGCGAGGCGTCGATGCGCGCCACGTAGTCCTTGATGACGCCGCGCTGCTCGAGGCTCTTGAGCCGGCGCCAGGTGGGCGAGGTCGAGAGGCCGATGCGCGCCGCCAGTTCCTGCACGGTGTAGCGGCCGTTTTCCTGCAGCGCCACCAGCATGGCGCGTTCGTAGCTGTCGAGCGTGATGCGCGTATCCGACATGACGACTCCTCGTGGCAGGCGGCGGTTTTCCCGAAGGCCCGTCTTCCAGGCAAAATATTCCCACAATCGCGCCTCTTAGGGCTAGAAAAGATTCGTAATGGCTATATTCCGGACAGAATAGGGAACCATTGCCCCGGTTCACGGGTGTACCGTTGTCTGGTGGCCACACGGCCGCGTGGACCCGCCCGGCGGAGGGCCTGAGCGCATGGCGACATCGGTGTCAGAACCCGGCAACGCGACCGCAACCGCGACCCCGGCCCGTGACTGGGCCGCCGTCGTGCACCTGCTGCACGTCTCGCGCGCCCTCGACCAGCTCGAAGAGCAGGTGCTGGTGCCGCAGAAGAAGGTCATCTACCAGTTTTCGGCGCGCGGCCACGACCTCGCCCAGATCCTGCTCGGCCAGCGCCTCACCCACCGCCACGACGGCGCCTGCGGCTACTACCGCTCGCGTCCGCTGCTGCTGGCGCTCGGCGTGCCGCTCGAAGACGCGCTCGGCTCGTCGATGGCCCGGGCCGGCGGGTATTCCGACGGCCGCGACATCGGCGTCGTCTTCAACTACCCCAACCAGAACGGGCCCTCGGCGCTGCCGATGTGCGGGGGCGTGGGCTCGCAGTACACCCCCACCGTCGGCTGGGCGCAGGCGGTCGAGTACCGCGAGCGCGTGCTCGGCGACGCCACATACGCGGGCGCCGTCGGTGTCGTGCTCGGCGGTGATGCCTCGGTCGCGACCAACGGCTTCTGGTCGGCGCTCACCATCGCCACCACCCAGAAGCTGCCGGTGCTCTTCTTCATCGAAGACAACGGCTACGGCATCTCGGTGCCCGGCACGTTCCAGACGCCCGGCGCCGACATCGCCGCCAACCTCGCCAGCTTCGCCCACCTCCACGTGCTGAGCGGTGATGGCACGGAGCCGGCCGAAGCCGCCGGTCTCATCGATGAAGCGCTCGCCCACGTGCGGGCGCGCAAAGGGCCGTGCCTGCTGCGCCTGCGCGTGCCGCGCCTCGAGGGCCACAGCTTCCAGGACACCCAGACCTACAAG
>CADEFD010000342.1 GCA_902826515.1 uncultured Acidobacteriota bacterium | reverse complement strand
GCCACATCCGCTTCATCGGCCCCGATCCGCACGTCATCCGCCTGCTCGGCGACAAGTCGAAGGCGCGGCGGGCGATGAAGAAGGCGGGCCTGCCGATGCTGCCGGGCAGCGACGGTCCGGTCGAAAGCGAAGAACGCGCCGTCCAGATCGCGAAGGAGATCGGCTACCCGGTCATCATCAAGGCCGTCGCCGGCGGCGGCGGGCGCGGCATGCGCATCGTGAAGCACCCGGGCGAACTCCAGCACGCGCTGCGCACCGCGCAGCGCGAGGCGGAAGCCGCCTTCGGCAACGGCGACGTCTACGTCGAGCGTTATCTCGACTCGCCGCGCCACATCGAGTTCCAGGTCCTCGGCGACCATCACGGCTCGGTCATCCACCTCGGCGAACGCGAGTGCTCGATCCAGCGGCGCCACCAGAAGCTGCTCGAAGAGTCGCCGTCGCCGGTCATCTCCGACAAAGTGCGCCGCAAGATGGGCGCGCTCGTCGCCGATGCCGCGCTGGCCGTGCAGTACACCAACGCCGGCACGTTCGAGTTCCTCATGGACGACAAGGGGAACTTCTACTTCATGGAAGTGAACACCCGCGTGCAGGTCGAGCACCCGGTGACCGAACTCGTGACCGGCCTCGACATCGTCAAGGAACAGATCCGCATCGCCGCCGGCGAGCGGCTGTCGGTGCGCCAGAGCGACGTGACGTTCACCGGCCACGCGCTCGAATGCCGCATCAACGCCGAGGATCCCGAGACGTTCGTGCCGTCGCCCGGCGTCATCCATGCCTTCTCGATCCCCGGCGGGCCGGGCGTGCGCGTCGATACGGCGGCGCACTCCGAATGCACGATCACTCCCTACTACGACTCGATGATCGCCAAGGTCATCGTCCACGGCCGTGATCGCGCCGAGTCGATCGCGCGCATGAAGCGGGTGCTCGGCATGACGGTCATCGAAGGCATCAAGACCAGCATTCCGCTGCACCTCAAGATCCTGAGCGATCCGGACTTCGTCGCCGGCCGCATGAGCACCCACTTCATGGAGCGCTTCATGCCGCCCGCGAAACCGTCGCGGGTCGCGGAATCGGCCTGAGCCTCTCCGGCATGTCGCCGCTCTACGCGATCGTGGACGTCGACGTGTGCCTGGCGGCGGGCCTGACGCCCGAGTCGGCGTCCGCCGCGTTCCTGCGCGCCGGCGTCAGCCATCTGCAGATCCGCGCGAAACACCTGGCGAGCGGCGCGTTCCTCGAACTCGTGACGGCCATCCTGCCGGCGGCGCGGGCCGCCGGCGCGACGCTGCTCGTGAACGATCGCGTGGACGTGGCGAGAAGTGCCGGGGTTGGCGTGCACCTCGGGCAGGAGGACCTGCCGGTGGCCGAAGCCCGCCGGATCCTGGGCCCCGAGGCGGTCATCGGCCGGTCCACCCACACCGCGGCGGAACTTGCGGCGGCCCTCGCCGAGTCCGTCACCTATGTCGCGTATGGACCGGTGTTCGCGACCCGGACCAAGGCGAACCCGGACCCGGTCGTGGGACTCGACGGGATCCGCGCCGCGGCAGTCGAGGCCGGCGCGGCCGGCCTGCCGCTCGTCGCCATCGGCGGCATCACCCTTTCGACGGCACGGTCGGTGACGGAGGCCGGGGCGAACGCCGTGGCCGTCATCAGCGATCTCCTCGCCGACCCCGCGGATCCGGAAGCGCGGGCACGCCGGTTTCTCTGGGCGCTCGCGGCCAAACCGGTATAATTCCCGGACATTCCGCGGGTTCCTGGCGCCAGCCTCGGGACACGCGGCCATATGGAGGCGGAATGGATTCGAACCTGCTCAAGACGAAGTCGATCGAGCAACTCGTCGGTGACGTCGAGCACGGCAGCAAGGCGCTGCGCCGCAGCCTCACCGCGTGGGATCTCACGCTGCTCGGCATCGGCGCCATCATCGGCACCGGCATCTTCGTCCTGACCGGCACCGCCGCCGCCAACCAGGCCGGCCCCGCGATCATGATGTCGTATCTCGTCGCCGGACTCGCCTGCGGCTTCGCCGCGCTGTGTTACGCCGAGTTCGCCTCGATGATTCCGATCGCGGGCAGCGCCTACACCTACGCCTACGCCACGATGGGCGAACTCTTCGCCTGGATCATCGGCTGGGATCTGATTCTCGAGTACGCCGTGGGCTCGATGACGGTCGCCATCGGCTGGAGCGGCTACATGCAGAAGCTGCTCTCCGGCGCCGGCATCACGCTGCCGGTCTGGATGTCGGCGGCGCCGAGCGCCACGTCGCCTGGCGCGATCATCAACCTGCCGGCCGTCATCATCGTGCTCTGCATCATGTATCTGCTCGTCGTCGGCATCCGCGAGAGCGCGCGCTTCAACGCCGTCATGGTCGGGGTCAAGCTGGCCGCGGTGGTGTTCTTCATCGGCGCCGGCGCCGTCTACGTGAAGCCCGACAACTGGGATCCGTTCACGCCGTATGGCTGGTCAGGCGTGATGGGCGCGGCCGGCGTGGTCTTCTTCGCCTACATCGGCTTCGACGCCGTCTCGACCACCGCGGAAGAAGCCAAGAACCCGCAGCGCGACCTGCCGATCGGCATCATTGCGTCGCTTGTCGTCTGCACCCTGCTGTATCTGGCGGTGGCGGCCGTGCTCACCGGGATCGTGCCGGTCGTCGACTACAAGGCCGACCAGGCCTTTCTCAACGCTCCCGTCGCCTTTGCCCTCAGCCTCATCGGCCAGGACTGGGCGGCCTATCTCGTGTCGGCGGGCGCCGTCGCCGGCATCACCTCGGTGCTGCTCGTGATGCTCATGAGCCAGCCGC
>CADEFD010000341.1 GCA_902826515.1 uncultured Acidobacteriota bacterium | reverse complement strand
TCCTGCGAGGACGTTCTCTCGGACGCGGGTTCAACTCCCGCCGCCTCCACCACTTAACCTACTGACCGGCAAGCAGTTGCCGGTCTACCCCTGCCCCGTCTCCACAATGTCTCCACGCCTGGAGACGACACCTGGTGACTCCAGGAGTCTGATGGCGTCGTCGATCGCCGCGGGACTGACGTGCATGTACCGCTGCGTCGTCGACAGGTCCTGATGCCCCGCCAGCTCCTGAATCGCGCGAGCTGGCGCGCCTCGCATCGCCAGGTGCGAACAGAACGTGTGCCGCAGGATGTGCACACCTCCCTTCGCTACCCCCGCCCGGCGCGCCGCGCGCCGAACGAGCTCACGCACGATCTTCTGCGTGAGCGGTGACCCGTCGTCCTGACACAGCACCCGCTCGCCCCGCAGGTGCCGATGCCCCTGCAGCGCCGACGCGAGCCGCGTCGTCATCGGTACGTAGCGCAAGCGATTGCCTTTCGGCGCTGTCACGTGTCCCTTCCAGTCGGACTGCTGCACGCAGAGCTGACGCTTGCGAAGGTCCACGTCGGTCCAGCGCAGCGCCATGACCTCCCCGCATCGCAACCCGGCCTCCCCCGCCAGCAGCACGCACAGATACGCGTTGGCGGGTGAACTCCGCGCGGACTCGACGAGCCGCTCGTAGTCGTCGAAGTCGTGGAAGGCAGCCGACGACTTCGGGGTCGGAAGCAGGCGGATGACGCACGGCATACGCTCGATGGCGTCCCACTCAGCGGCCTTCTTGAGCAGCACGTTCAGCACGGTGAGGACGTTGTTGACCGTCTTGGCCGACTTGCCGCGAAGCATCGCCTTGAGCCGCTGGATGTCTTCGGTCGTGATCGCATCCAGCTTCCGGGCGCCCAGCAGCGGGAGCAAGTGCACCCGCCCGATGGTGTCCTTGGCGGCGATGCCGCTCGGCTTGTGCCGATTCGCCCGCGCGTAGCCATCGAGGAACCGCGGCCAAAACGTGTTGAGTGTGGGCACCTCCCGCGTGATCTCCGGCGGGCCGTGCACGAGCAGCTCACGCTCTCGTTCCTCGCCCCACCGTCGGGCGGCTGATTTCGGCCCCGACACGCGCTTGCGCTCGCGTTGCCGGCGGCCGTCCCAGGTCCGCCACAGAATGTCGACTTCCCAACCACCACGTCGATACGGTCTGACTGTCACGCTCATCGCTCATTCCTCCGGGCGACGGCACGTGACTTCTGGCACGCGCAGTGTAACGCAGGCCTGAGGGGCGCGGTGCTGATCGAGCCAGGCCAGCAAGTCGTCCGAGCGGACCAGAACGCGCCGCCGCAGGCGAATCACGCCGGGAAGTTGGCGGCGCTCTACCATGGCGTACACAGCACGGCGGGTGGTGCGCAGCAAGCCGGCCGCGTCGTCTACCGTGAGCAGCATCGGCAGGGTTGACGGTGTCTTGTCCATGACTCAGCGTCCTCCGGTGGCGGGGGCAGGGCCGCGCCACGCGAGCAATTCGGGATAGGGCGCGCTGAGCGCGTTGGGAATTCGCGAGGCCTGAAGCCGACGCGCGGGATGGGCGGGCGTGTGCGCGGGGCGGCTGTGCCGCCACGAGCGTTCTGCCCTCTACTACCCAGAACGCACCTGGAAGCGATTTCCTTGCACGGGGAGCCGCCACACCCTCCTGGCCACCGCGTATTGGCCAAGACCGCGCGGCGCGCAGGCGTCGTCAAGGCCCGAAGGCCCCGCGCGGACAACGCGCGGGGGCGAAGCGGAGCGGAGCGCCTTGACGACGCCAAGCGCTGCGCGACGATCGAGCGCGCGATGGTATCAGTCCGGTACCACCTACTCCTCGCGAATGGCTACTGCCGGGTCGACTCGAGCGGCGCTTCTGGCCGGCCACAACGCAGCGAGGAGCCCTGTCGAGACCACGACCAACACCGCCGTTGATAGGCTCTTCGGGTCCAGAGGGGTAACGCCGAACAAGACGGACTGCAGACCACGCGCCAGCACGGCCGCCACAGCCAGACCCAACACGACGCCGACGGCCATCGTTCCGCCGGCGCGACGAATGACCATGCCGGCGACGCGGCCCGACGTCGCCCCAAGCGCCATGCGAACACCAATCTCTCGCCGCCGGCGCGCGACCATCTGGGCCAGCACGCCAAAGACCCCGACGCAGGCAATCAGGAGACCAATCGCTGACAGGCCGCTCGCCAACCGCTGCACGAGGAAGTGAGCGCCAAACACGTCTCGCAGTTCGTCGGATGCGCGCATGATGCGTTCGATCGGCTGGTCTGGACTCTCCGCCCACACGGCCGCTTTCGCCGCAGCGATTGCCGCTTCGGCGCTCGTGCCCCGCACAATCAGGCGATACGCAGGAAGCGCGGGGGTCTGCGCTGTCGATGCGTCCTGCCGCGTACGAGGCAGATACCACTGCAACGGGACCGGGCGGTCGTAGCTCGGGCGAACGTCGAGATCCTCCACCACACCGATTACGGTCCAGGCGCGGTCGTCGTCGAGGCTCCGCAGTGTGTGGCCGACAGCGTCGCCGCGGGGCCACAAGCTCGACGCCAACGACTGGCCGAGCACGACAACGTTCTCGCCGAGATCGGTCGCGGCGAACGTCCTGCCGCTCACGAGTCTGATGCGCATCGCCTCGAAGTAGCCGTCGCCCACGTTGTTCATGGCGAGGAGCGGATCGCCCGGCAACTGTGCCCCGTCGGCACTAGCCAACCGCTCGCCGCCGTAGGCCCGATACGTGAGGCCACCCGCGACGGCCGCAGCCGATACGCTGGGCGCCCGCCGCACCCGGTCCAGTACGCGAGTCAT
>CADEFD010000340.1 GCA_902826515.1 uncultured Acidobacteriota bacterium | reverse complement strand
GGCGCCGAGTTCTACCAGCAGAACGTCATCCCCGGCGCGGCGCAGGAAGGCGTGGGCGCGTTCGCCGAGCCGAGCCGCTACCGCATCCTGATGCCGATGGACGAACCGCCGGACCTGCTCTACCGGCTCATCGTCCACGAGCTCACGCACATCTTCCAGTTCGACATCATCCCCACGTCGCTCATTCGCAACACCACCCCGCTCTGGGTCAACGAGGGGATGTCCGACTACATGACGGGCATCTGGCGTCCGCTCGACATCATGATGGTGCGGGATGTCGCGATTGCCGACATCGTGCCGAAGATGAGCAACCTCCAGGGCTACGGGAATCTGGGCAGCCCGCGCGGCATCTACAACCTCGGGCACGCCGCCTTCGAGTTCATGGAAGCGCGCTGGGGCAAGGAAGGTGTGCGCCAGTACGTGTTCGCGCTGCGCAAGAGCATCATCGGCGGCGGCGACGACGCCTACCAGGAAGCCTTCCAGATGTCGGCCGAGGAGTGGGACCGCGAGTTCGACCGCTACCTCAAGGAACGGTTCAAGCCGTTCCGCGACAAGGAGCGGCCCGCCGACTACGGCCGCGACCTGGCGCCGAACCCCGAGAAGACGCGCTTCGCGCAGGCCTTCTCGATCGAGCCCTCGCCGTCGGGCGACCTCATCGCGGCGATGACCATCAACCCGAACGACCGCGAGATCGACATCGTCCTGCTCTCGGCCAAGGACGGCAGCGTCATCCGCAACCTCACGCCAGGCTTCGACCAGTCGCGCGGCTTCGAGTACATCGTGCAGCCCGGCGGCCGCGGCAACTCGGTGCCCTGGATGTCGTGGGCGCCGGCCGGCGATCGGATCGCCTTCTTCGTGCGCACCGAGAAGGACCGCTCGCTCATCGTGCAGGACGTCATCACCCGCAGGGTGGTGCAGCGCATCGAGCTGAACGATCTGGACGCCCCGGAATCCCCCGACTTCTCGCCCGACGGCAAGGTGGTCGCGTTCTCGGCGATGCGCGAGGGCACGACCGACATCTTCACGGTGGACCTGGCGACGTCGGCCATCACCAACGTCACGAAGGACTCGTTCGCCGACTACGCGCCCACCTGGACGCCCGACGGCAAGGGCCTCGTCGTCTCGACGCGTCTCAGCGGCAACGAGAAGCTGTTCCGCGTCGAAGTCGCCGGCGGCAAGCGCACGCAGCTCACCTTCGGCACGCACGACGACAACGGCGCCCAGTTCATGGACGAGAACACGCTGGTCTTCGCGTCCACCGCGGTGGATCCGAACGAGACCATCGATCCGGAAGCCGCGAAGAACGGCGCCATCTACAACATCTGGACGCTCAACCTGAAGACGAGCGCGCTTGCCCGCTACACCGACGCGGTGGGCGGCAACCTGTCGCCGGTCGTGCTCAACAAGGGCGGCGACGGCCAGCAGGTGGCCTTCGTCAGCTACTACAAGGGCGACTACAGCGTGCACGTGCTCGACAAGCGTGAGCCGATTGGCAAGGCCACCACGGAAGACTTCGGATCCGCCGGGCCGATCATCGACTTCCAGGCGCCCCTCACGCACACGCTCGTCGCCGACAACCAGAAGCGCAAGGGCAAGTTCGAGAAGCTGTTCCTCGAGGGCCGGCCGCCGGTGAACGTGGGCCTCACGAGCGGCGGCGACTTCCTCGGCGGCACCGCCATCGCCTTCACCGACGTGCTCGGCGACCAGCAGTTCACGATGTATGCGACCTCGGTGTCGCAGTACCGCTCGTTCTCGGGGTCGTACATCAACCTCGAACGCCGCTTCCAGTACGCCATCCAGGGCTTCTCGCAGACGCAGTTCTTCTACGGGCAGAACCAGGGCATCTTCTACGACCCGGCGTTCAGCGGCTTCATCGACCGCGACCTCGCCGTGGCCACGACGACCTCGCGTGGCGCCACCGCCTTCGGCATCTGGCCCTTCAACCGCTATCGCCGCATCGAGATCACGGGCGGCATCTTCCAGTCGCAGCAGCGCTTCGAGGACGTCAACCTCGAGCAGTTCTCACAGCAGTATCAGGAAGCGCAGTACGGGCGCAGCCTGTTCAACAACGGCTACCTGGTGCCGTTCGGCGTCGCGCTCGTGCAGGAAACCACGATCTTCCGGGAGTTCGGCCCGCTGTCGGGCAGCACGGCGCGCCTCTCGTACGAAATCGCGCCGAAGATTGCCGGCTCGCTCACCCGGCAGACGCTCGACGGCGACGTGCGCAAGTACCTGCGGCTCGGCGGTTCGGGCCTGCTGGCGCTGCGCGCCCGCGGCTTCAAGAGCTGGGGCGACAACCCGGGCTACTTCTTCTTCGGCGGCAACTCCGAGATGCGCGGCTACGAATATCTCGAGTTCCTCGGCCAGAACGGCTATCACCTGAATGCCGAGCTCCGCCTGCCGCTCATCCACGCCATGGCGACGCCCATCGGCATCCTCGGCGGCATCCGCGGCACGCTCTTCGCCAACGTCGGCGGCGCCTACTTCGACCAGTCGGGCTTCAAGGCCTACTCGCGTGACACCACGACCGAACGGCCGATCACGGGCTACGTGGCCGACCCGCTCAATCCCACGCAGGGCGTGCCGGTCTTCGGCGATCCGATCGCGGTGTCGGGCTTCCGCCTCGTGGATGCGCGCGCCAGCTACGGCATCGGCCTGCAGACCTTCGCCCTCGGCTTCCCGGTGCACTTCGACTGGAGCTGGCGCACCCTGTTCAACCAGAGCTGGGAAGACGTGGTGTTCGCGCAGCAGGGCGGCAGCGCGACGTTCCGCAAGCCCCGCTTCCAGGTGTGGATCGGGTACGACTTCTAG
>CADEFD010000339.1 GCA_902826515.1 uncultured Acidobacteriota bacterium | reverse complement strand
CACACGCCGTTCTTCAACGGCTACCGTCCGCAGTTCTACCTGCGCACGACCGACGTGACGGGCACGCTCAAGCTGCCCGAGGGCGTCGAGATGGTGATGCCCGGCGACAACACGCCGATCACCGCCGAACTCATCACCCCGGTGGCCATCGAGAAGGGCGCCCGGTTCGCGATTCGTGAGGGCGGCCGTACGGTCGGCGCCGGCACGATTTCGGAAATCATCGAGTAGGCGGGGCTCGGGACCCGGGTCTCGGGTCTCGGACACGCCTGCCACTGACTGCCGAGCCCGAAGCGGTATCCCCGCTTCGGGCCTTAGTCCCGAGCCCCGGGTTCCGGGACCCGGCCAGCGAGTGAAGCGAGTATGAGAGACATCATCCAGATGGCGTGCGGCGACTGCAAGCGTCGCAACTACAGCACGACCAAGAACAAGAAGAAGACGACGGAGCGGCTCGAGATGAGCAAATACTGCCGCTTCTGCCGCAAGCACACGGCTCACAAAGAGCAGAAGTAGAACGGGTCCCGGGCCTCGCGGCCCGGGTTCCGGCTTTGAAGGCCAATAGCTCAATTGGCAGAGCACCGGTCTCCAAAACCGGGGGTTGGGGGTTCGATTCCCTCTTGGCCTGCCACTGTAAGACCCGGCCGCGCGCGTCGCGCACTGAGCTGACGCCGCCGCGGCCCGGGACGAGAAGAGAATCGAGATATTCGTGGCAACCGAAACGCTCGACAACGTAGGAACACGGGCCGCCGGCGACGGCTCGCCGGAAGGCGGCGCGGTTTCGACCGCGCGCGGCCCCGGCAGGCTCGTCGAGTTCATCGGCGAGGTGCGGGCCGAACTGAAGCGCGTGACCTGGCCGTCGCAGGCCGAGGTCTACGCCACGACGGTCGTGGTCATCCTGACGTCGCTCGTCTTCGGCCTCTATCTCTTCGGCATCGACCTGCTGCTCAACACGGCCGTTCAGCGGCTCTTCCAGCGGTTCGGTGGAGCATGACGGACGTCGCCGCGAAGCACTGGTACATCGTCCACACCTACTCGGGCTTCGAGAAGAAGGTGGCCGAGTCGCTCCAGCAGCGCGTGCAGGCCTACGGGCTGCAGGATGAGATCGGCGAAGTGCTGATCCCCACCGAAGACGTGGTGGAGATGCGCGCCGGCAAGAAGGTGGTGTCCTCGAAGCGGTTCTTCCCGGGCTACCTGCTTGTCGAGATGCACATGTCCGACAACGCCTGGCACTGCGTGAAGAACACGCCGAAGGTCACCGGCTTCGTCGGCGCGGGTTCGAAGCCCACGCCGCTCAGCAAGGAAGAAGTCGAGCAGATCCTCGTGCAGGTCAAGACCGCGCACGAGAAGCCGAAGCCGAAGTACTCCTTCGAGCGCGGCGATCAGGTGCGTATCAACGAAGGCCCGTTCACGAGCTTCAACGGCACCGTTGACGACGTGAACATGGACAAGAACACCCTGAAGGTGATGGTCACGATCTTCGGCCGGGCGACGCCCGTCGAGCTCGACTTCCTTCAGGTGGAGAAGCTCTAGCGGCTAGCGGCTAGGGACTAGCAGCTAGGAGAACTGCAGCGATGGCGAAAAAAGTACAAGCGATGGTGAAGCTCCAGATCCCGGCGGGGAAGGCCACGCCGGCGCCCCCCGTGGGCACGGCGCTCGGTCCGCACGGCGTCAACATCATGGACTTCGTCAAGGCGTTCAACGCCCGCACGGCGAAGGACGAGGGCCTCATCATCCCGGCCGTGGTCACGATCTATTCCGACCGGTCCTACACCTTCATCACCAAGACGCCGCCGGCGCCGGTGCTGCTGAAGAAAGCCGCCAACGTCGCCAAGGGCTCGGCCGAGCCCAATAAGGCCAAGGTCGGCACCGTCACGATGAAGCAGGTCGAGGACATCGCGAAGCAGAAGCTTCCCGACCTCAACACCGAGTCGCTGGCCGCGGCCATCAAGTCCGTGGCGGGCACTGCCCGCTCGATGGGCATCGACGTCATCAAGTAGGTGACGGGGCCCGGAACCCGGCTGCCGGGATCCGGGTGTGAGCCGCGGGCGCGCGTCGCGCCGGCGGTCTGTGTTGAGCGGTGTTCCGCGGCCCGGTCACGGGCGTCGGCACCGTCCAAGGTAACGTGGGAGGGTGAATCCACCCGCTCGAACCACGGAGGAGGCACATGAGAAAACGCGGGAAGAAGTACCTCGCGGCGCGCCAGCAGGTCGAAGAGCGCGCCTACGGGCTCGAGGAAGCGCTGCCGCTCCTCCAGAAGCTCAAGTTCGCCAAGTTCGACGAGACGGTGGCGCTGTCGATCCGCCTGGGTGTGGATCCGAAGCACGCCGACCAGATGGTGCGCGGCACCGTCGTGCTGCCGCACGGGCTGGGCAAGACGAAGAACGTCCTCGTCATCGCCGGTCCCGAGAAGCAGAAGGAAGCGACGGAAGCCGGCGCCGACATCGTGGGCGGCGAAGAGCTGGTCGAGAAGATCCAGGCGGGCTGGACGGATTTCGATGCCGTCGTTGCCACGCCCGACATGATGCGCGTCGTCGGCAAACTCGGCAAGGTGCTCGGCCCCCGTGGCCTGATGCCGAACCCGAAGACCGGCACCGTCACCGTGGACATCGCCAAGGCGGTCAAGGAAATCAAGGCCGGCAAGGTGGAGTTCCGCGTCGACAAGACCGGCATCGTGCATGCCCCGGTGGGGAAGACCTCGTTCGACCCCGAGAACCTGATCGCCAACGCGTCGGCGCTGCTCGACAGCATCGTGAAGGCCAAGCCGTCTGCGGCCAAGGGCAAGTACCTCCGCAGCATCACCGTCTCGTCCACCATGGGCCCCGGCATCCGCATCGA
>CADEFD010000338.1 GCA_902826515.1 uncultured Acidobacteriota bacterium | reverse complement strand
CACCCCGAGTTGGGGGCCGCTCCAATCTGATGGGGCCAGCCAGCTTGGCGGAGCCGACCGAGGCAGGTACCGGGTTCTAGAGTTTGCCGGAAATGAGCAGTTGGCTGGGTGTCTGGGACGAACTTCGCAGCGGAACCAGCAAAGTATTGCCCCACGACAGTGCGCTGGTGGTCGCCATCTGCGCCCAATTTGCTGTCGTCATGACGAACAGGACCCTCTGGCATGGCCCCAACCACGGGTGCCGGCAACGTTGGTGGAGTCTAACGTGCGGGCCGGAGACGCAGCCATCGCCTTTGTGGCAGAGTGTGCTGCCATGCGCACTGCTTCTGGCGCCACCCGGCTCTTCGGCCTCACGCTGGCTTGTGCTGCAGTCGCCGTCGCCATGGATGGTGGTTCGATACTAGGTAGTGGCAGGAACACCGCCCAGCCCATCTTTCGAACCGGTGTCGAGCTCGTCCGCGTGAGTCTCAGCGTGCAGGACGTCAGCCGCGCGCGGCCGTTGCCTGCTCTCGCACCCGGCGACTTCGTCGTTCAGGAAGACGGCGTGCCACAGGTGATCGACCACGTGTCGCACGAGCCGCAGGCCCTGAGTCTCTGCATTGCCCTCGACGTCAGCGGCAGCATGGTTGGCAGACGGCGGGAGTTGGCAGCTGAAGCTGCCCGCACCGTGTTTTCGGTGATGGAACCTGAAGATGAGGTCGCTCTAGTCGTCTTTGCCCAGGACGCGATGGTGCCACTGCGTTGGGCATCTCCAGCAGCGGTGCCCGGTCTGGACTGGGCGCAGTGGGTGATGAAGGACGACACGGCAATCTACGATGGCGTGCGTGCGGCGCTGCGTCTCATGGATACGGCCAGGCATGCCCAACGCGCGGTGCTGGTGATTTCGGACGGCGAGGAACGCGCCAGTACCCAGCCGCTTGAGTCGCTGGTGACCACGCGTCTCCAGAGCGAGGCGCAGGTCTTCGGTTTCCTTGCCGATCCGGCAACCGCCGTGCGCGGCCGGTTTCCCAAGGACCTGGCGGAGCATCTACTGCGCCCGCCACCACAGGATCTCGGAACGGTCGTAGGCGACTCGGGAGGCGTCGTGTATTCGATCGCCGACTCAGATCGCATCGTCGCGGCGACTCTTGCTCTCGTCAGCGACCTGCGCGGGCAGTTCACCTTGAGCTACCGACCGGTGAAGCCGATGGACGGGTCCTATCGCCGTCTACGAATCAGCGCGGTCGATCGCAACCTACGTGTGCGGCACCGCGGGGGCTACCTGGCGTCGCCGGCCCCAGAGGTGCGGCGCTGACCGGCATGCAGATCACCCGCACGATACGGAACGTGCTGGTCACGGCGGCGCTGCTCACTCTGCCAGGCGCCTCCGGCGCCGGTGCGCAGGGCGTCCCCAGAGCGCCCGAGGCCCCCCGCGAGTTCACGGTGGACTTCGAGACTTCGGCTGGCAGGTTCGCGCTGCACGTCGTACGGTCGTGGGCGCCACTCGGCGCGGACCGTATCTTCGCGCTCGTCACCAACGGGTTCTACGACGGCTCTAGGTTCCATCGCGTCGTGCCTGGTTTTGGCGTTCAGTTCGGTATCAGCCGCGATCCACAAGTATCCGGACTCTGGCGGCTCGCTCGGCTCGGGGTCGATCGGGTGCGCCGCTCGAACAAAGCGATGTTCGTGACGTTCGCTGCGGGGATGGGGCCCGACACCCGCACCACTCAGTTGTTCATCAACCTGGCTGACAACCCGGCGCTGGACGGCGCGGGCTTTGCCCCGGTGGGTTGGATCACCGACGGGCAGGACGTGGTCAAGCGGCTGTATTCGGGTTATTGGCGAGAAGGAGCGCACGAAGGTGAGCCTGAACAGTGGCGAATACAAACGGAGGGACTGGCTTACCTGCTCCGCGAGTATCCCCGGCTCGACTACGTAGTCACAGCGACCATTCGATCGCCCGACAGACGCTGAAAGGCGCGTTGCCCGGACCGATTGTCGGCGCAAGATTGTCCCTTATCGCTCTGGGCGTGCCCGGTCCGTGCACAGATTCTGACGCCCTCCCGCATCGAGTAGCACCCCGAGTTGGGGGCCGCTCCAATCTGATGGGGCCAGCCAGCTTGGCGGAGCCCACCGAGGGCGGGTCCCGAGTTCTAGAGTTTGCCAGAAACGGGCGATTGGCTGAGCCTCTGGGACACGAACTCGCCAGCGTAGATGTCGCAAAAGCGTCCCGGATCCGCTCATGGCAGCAATCGGTCGCCGTGAGGTGTAGCCGTTGCTGCCGCGTTGCTGGGACCCTCACGGCCGACGAGCATTCTTGCGAGACGGCCACGGCCTCCCGACGGGGTATGGGAAACGTCGAACCGGGTGGCTCACAGGGCCCGTAAGGTTCGCGCTCGCGCCGGCGTTCAAGGGGTAGGGCGTAGCGATTGCGCTGTCCCTGTTTTGTACCTGATACTCAGGTTTCTAGAGGTTCTGGCGGGTTCTGGCGGTTCCGATTCCGCCTAAATCGTTGAGGGACGCGAGTTCGTCGGGAACGAATCCCACCCTCTCCGCCAAACACACCTCCGGCGTAATGGCGCTTTCGCCCTACTTGGATGAACGCAATCTGAGGGCGAAACCTTGCAGACTCCCTCGGTTGCCCGTTGTTCTCGGGAGGCTCTCGCGTGCGAGGTGGGCAACGCCGCCGGCGCGACTGGTAGTTGACTGGCTGCCTCTGCGCCTGGATGTGATCCGGGCGCAACAAGCCTCGTCCGCCGCTTCATGCCAGCCGAATGGCGCGGGATTCTCGGCGACCCCGGGGTGAAAAACCCGCCTGGATCCCGGTAGCGCTTGCCGGCCGGCGAACATCGACTGACGATTACGGCGGATTTGCTTCGTTGCGGGGTGGCACCTGTCTTGCCATTTCCCACATGAGCGTAGTCGTGTTCCGAG
>CADEFD010000337.1 GCA_902826515.1 uncultured Acidobacteriota bacterium | reverse complement strand
GTCGTGCACTTCACGCCCGAGACGTGTACCAGGCCCGACTGGGCGGTGATCAGGTCGCTGTTCAAGTTCGGGCTTCCCACGGGCGTGCAGGGCATCGCGATGAACGTCGCCGGCGTCATGCTGCTGCGCTTCATCGGCGGGCTCGAACACAGCGCCGCCGCGCAGGCGGCCTACACGATCGGCTACACCGAGCTCTTCTCGATGATCACGTGGACCTCGGTCGGCCTCATGGGCGCCGCGGCCACCATCGCCGGCCAGAACCTCGGCGCCGGCCAGCCCGATCGGGCGCTGCACGGCGTGTATGCCGCCGCGAAGATCGGCCTCAAGGTCGCCGGCGTCGTCGGCGCGATGTTCCTCCTGATTCCCATTCCCCTGCTCGGCATCTTCGGCGCCACCGAAGGCACCGTGGCCGATATCGGCCGCCAGCTCCTGCGCTATCTCGCCGTGTCCGGCTTCTTCATCAGCGCCGCGCTCACGTTCACGGGCGGGCTGCAGGGCACCGGCGACACGAAGAGCCCGCTCTTCATCACGCTGGTGTCGCAGGTGGCGATTCCCATCGGCCTCTGCACCGTGCTCCAGTCGTTCCGCCAACTGCAGCCAGGCGACATCTGGCTCGCCATCCTCCTCGGGCACTTCACGCGCTGCGCGCTCTCGTTCCTGCGTTTCCGCCAGGGCAAGTGGCGCCAGATCAAAGTCGATCTCGAACCCGCCGCGGCGTCGTAGCGCCGCCGTCTTTCCCGCCGCGCGCGAACGTCGCGCGCCCGTCACCTCCCGGTAGCTCGGCCGTTGCGCCCACCCGCTACAACCGAGGGGTGCGGCGCCGCCTTGCGCCGCCAGACACGGGAGAGACGACATGAACGTGACACGCAGCCGCGCGCGGTTGTTGACGATTGGCGGCCTCATGCTGGCCGGCGCGGTGATGACCGCCGACAGCCTTCGGTTCAGTGATTTCACGCCCCTTGCCACGTCGGCCGGGCCGACGGCGGACGAAAGCATGCCCATGACGCTGGGCAACCCCGCGTTCGAGCAGCGCTCGATCGCCGACCGCACGTCGGTGCTCGCGACCGGCACGCCCAACTCGGGCAACTGGGACATGATCACGCTCAACGAGACCGGCCGTCAGCGCGGCCGCTTCCTGTTCACCGTCTTCGAGACCGCGAGCGCCGGCGTGCAGCGGCAGGACCTGTGGAGCGGCACCACCGAGACGGTCTGGCAGAGCCCGTGCGTGGCGCCGGCTCCCTGCAGTCACGTGGCATTCGACGCCGCCTACTGGACGCCCTGGGGCACCTTTATCACGGCCGAAGAGAGCTGGGAGACCAACGCGGCCGGCTCGACGTCGCCCTACGGGCGCCTGTTCGAACTGAAGAACCCGCTGCGCGCTCCCGGCCTCTACGGCCCGGTCACGCCGGCGAGCAACCTCGGCGCCGACTTCGTGCATCAGAACGTCATTCCCCGCACCTCGCACGAGGGCATCCAGTTCGACCGCGACGGCAACATGTACTTCATCGACGAGCTGAACGGCGGCAGCATCTACAAGTACACGCCCTACGCCGACTTCCGCCGCGTGCTGCGCGGCCGGGCCGACTACTTCGCCGCCGGCCGCACCTTCGTGCTGCGCGTCGGCAACGGCGCGACGCCGAATGCGACCGGCGCCTACACCTGGGTGCCGATCACGACGCCGATGGGCGAGGGGCTGCCCGGCACGCTCGTCATCACTGACGTGAACGGCGTCGTCTCGGTCGATGCCCGCAACACGACCGACCTCGCGGCCTTCAAGGGCACCGACTACCAGCGTCCGGAAGACCTGCAGATCCAGCGTGTGCGCGGCCGCGAGTACCTCTACGTCGCGACGACGACCACCAACGAGGTCTACCGCCTCGATCTCGCCGCCCAGACCATTTCGGTGTTCGCCAACCGCAACACGCTCGACCTGGCGACCGGCGCGGCCGTGGGCAGCGGCCTGACCAGCCCCGACAATCTCGCGATCGACCACGGCGGCAACATCTACGTGATCGAAGACCGCAACGGCGGCGTGGATGACGACATCTGGTTCGCCCGCGACCTGAACAAGGATGGCGACCTGCTCGACGAAGGCGAGGGCCTCGGCCGCTGGGCGTCGAACGGCACGCCCGGCTCCGAGTTCTCCGGGCTCTACTTCGATCCGTTCCACAAGCGCCGCGCCTGGGTGAACATCCAGCACCCGGCGAGCGGCAACGACCGCACCATCCAGATCACCGTGCCGCACGTCCGTGAGGACGATGAGGACGGCGAGGATGGCGACGACCACGACGAGCGCGACGAACGCGAACGCAAGTAACACCTCGACCTCCGCCCGGGACCTGCCGGTCCCGGGCGTTCCCTCCCGCCGTTCCCCTCACCCTCGGACTACAATCACTGGATGGCCGCTGAGCGCCGCGCGTCGTCGCGCGGCCGGTGGCGATCATCGAGAGGCTGTCGCCATGTCCGCCAATTTTTCAGGTATCCGTTCCGTTCTCCCGCCCGTCAACGAGCCGATCAAGTCGTACGCGCCGGGTTCGCCCGAGAAGGCGTCGCTCAAGGCCCGGCTGGCGTCGATGGCCGGTGAGACGATCGACATCCCGCTCATCATCGGCGGACGCGAGATCCGCACCGGCGATCTCGGCAAGGCCGTGATGCCGCACAAACACGGCCATGTGCTGGCGACGTTCCACCACGCGCGCCCGAAGGACGTGACGGCGGCGATTGCCGCCGCCCAGGCCGCCAAGGCGGAATGGGCGAGCTGGCCCTGGGAAGACCGCGCGGCGGTGTTCCTCAAGGCCGCGGAGCTGCTGGCGACGACGTGGCGCGACACGCTGAATGCCGCCACCATGCTCAACCAGTCGAAGACGGTCTACCAGTCGGAGATCGACGCCGCCTGCGAGCTCATCGACTTCTGGCGCT
>CADEFD010000336.1 GCA_902826515.1 uncultured Acidobacteriota bacterium | reverse complement strand
ACGCGCTGAAGAATCGCGGGCTGCGGCCCAAGGTACGGGCCCTGCCAAAGACCGCCTGACAGCGAGGCCGGGCGCGCCTGATGGCCGCCTGGGCCTGCACTGCTAGGTGATCCAGAAGTTCACAAGTTCCTTCATCACCCAGACCCCACCGGCCTTCTCGAGCACCACCGTGGCGCCGGAATACCCGACGGAGATCGGCACCAGCGCGCGCGTCCGCTCGGCGTTCGTGAACTCGATCGAGGAAAACGCCGGGTAGGTCAGGATCTCGAAACCGGCCCAGTGGCCCGGCCGCGCCGGAAAGAAGCGATTCCACCACTGGATGATCGCCTGCGCGCCGCCGATGGGTTGGTTGGGCACCTGCATGACCGACGTCGGCTCACGACGGCTGGTGCCTCCGAGCTGTGAGACGGTGCGGGTCAGATATTCGATGTCGTCGCGCAGGATGAATACGACGTTGGACAGGCTGGTCGGTTGGCGCGACACGTCGAGGTCGCGCGTCGCGCGGTCGGCCGTTGTGACGCGCAGCTCGGCCGGAGCGACCACGAAGGTAGGCATCGTGGCCGGCCAACTCGCCGCATTCCACTGCGTCCCGAGTACGGCGTTGCCCAGCGGCAGGAAGACGGCATCGCGCACGGCGAGCGTGTCGGCCTCGAGCGATCCGGCGTTCGGGCTCGCGCGCAAGCGACCGCCGTCTACGGCCCAACGTGTCAGCGTGGCCTTCAACCCCGAGTCTGCGGCGCTCTGCTGGCCCTGCAGGAACCGAATCGTCGCCGCCACGACGCCCGCCGTACCGGTGGTGGCGTCGAACGGCTCGCGCGACAGCGCATCGAGATCCTCGAGCGCAGACGCGACCGCGTCCTGGGCGCCCGTCGAGCGCGCGACGGCGGCATCGAGCCGCGCCCGGCGCAGCACCGTGCGCGCTTCAGCGCCAACGCTGTTGTTGGCGTAGCGAGCGGCCACCTCGTTCAACGCGCGCACGGCGTCAGTGGCGCGTCCTTCCGACATCAGCCACCTGGCCCGTTCGAGGTCCGTGCCGCCTGGCACCGGGAGGGAGCGGCCGATCTCTGCCACGCGACGCGCGATGACACCACGGTGTACGGCGGCACGGCTGACGAAAAGAGGATTGCCGAATGCCGCGCCTTCGCTGCCACGCGCGACCGGCAGATCGAGCGCCAGGATCTCGCCGAGGTCTGACGTCCACGACTGCAGAGACGCGGCGTAGTGCGTGGCCGCGTCGGCGAACCGTCCGTGCTCTTCGCTGACACGGCCCGCATAGGCCAGCGCCAGGGCCCGCACGACGGCGTCGTCGGCATAGGTCGCGGCGGCCCGCACGAAGCCGGCAGTCGAGGCGTCGGCGCGGCCCTGTGCGCGTTCCACCTGGGCCAATCGCAGGGCCGCGATCCAGGCGTCCGGGGCGTTCGCGAACCGCCGGCCGTACTCCCCGAAATGCGCCTGCGCCGCGGGCAGAGACGCGGGGTCCGCGAACTCACGTTCGGCCAGACGCGCCAGGGCCTGGCGGGCGAACACGGTGTTCGGGGACGTGGCGGCCGAGGCGAGCAACGCGCGCACGTCAGCTTCGCGGGTGGCAGAAGGCGGAGGCAGCGCTGCCGGCCGCAGATAGTTGCCTGGCTGAGCGTCGAGCCACGACGCGCGCAGCAACTTCGCCGGCGCCGGGTCTGGCCATTCACGTTCGAACTCCGCAAACTGGCGCTCCATCACGGCCGCGCCATCTGGCAGGAACGCCGCCACGGTCGGCATGAGGTTGGTGACCAGGAAATTGGGGGTCCGGTTCTGGCGCGTGGACGCCAGGAGCGAGGTATGCGTGCGAATGAACTCGCGGACGCCCGCGAGCATGCGCTGGGCGTTCTCCGGGGAGATCTTGGGCTGGAACATGAAGTAGCTGAGCACGAGCTCGGGCGCCTGCTCGACCCAGGTGCAGGCCGGGTAGCGGCCACTCTCGAGGTCCGCCACAATCCCGAGGAGCTCAAAGAAGGCATCTGTGGGATCCGGATTCGCGCCACCCAGCACGAAGTTGTTCCAGTTGCGCGCGAGGTGGAAGCCCTTCATGTAGCGGGCCTTGGCGGCGACTTCGGTGCCCGGCACGCTGGCCGCCAGCGCGTCGAGGTCCGCCAGTGTCGTGAGTGTCAGACGCCCCTGCGTCATTTCCTCGACTTGCTGCTGCCTGCCGGCCTCGGTGTCGCCGTACCCTTTCAGATACCGATCGAGTCGCTGGCCGAACTCTTCGTACCGATCGGCTGTGGCCTGCTCGAGGCCGAGCAGTGACCACGCCACCGCCGCGGCACGCTCGCGATTAAGGCCGGGAAGCTTCTTCCGGGCTTCGTCGAGCACGCCCCTGGCGCGCGCGCGGTAGCCACGCGCCTGGTCCTGCTGAATCTCGGAGGTATCCAGCCCAGTCAGCGCTTCGGGCAGACGCTCAGGCTGACGCTGCACCACGCGTTCGAGCACGCGCAACGCGTCGTCAAGACGGTGGGCCTGAGAGAGCCACGCGACGGTGTGCGGGCTGTCAGGGAACCGTTGCAACCGATCGGCGGCCGTTCGTGCGACGACCATCTGCTGGTGCAGATACACAGCCGATCCCCCGCCCGGCCACGGCAGGCCGTCGAACGGGACCGGAGGCGTATCGTCCGACGGTGTCGATTGACTGCCGCTGCCATATCCGGACGTCGCCAGAACGAACATCCCAACGACCAGACATGTCACCACTCGACGAGCGTCGGTGGCCGCGGCAGCGTAACGGCGAAATCGTTGTGGTGTCATGGGGAGAACCACTGATCGGTGTGCGAATGCTGCATTTGACACCAAGTCGGTCCAGTTGGCGCACCCTCCTCAGGACATCACGCAACTGCCAGGCCTGCGCTCGGCCGCGACGTCGTCAAGGCCTCGCCGCTGAAGCTTCCGGCGAGCCT
>CADEFD010000335.1 GCA_902826515.1 uncultured Acidobacteriota bacterium | reverse complement strand
CAGCTGACCAAGGCTGCTACAGGGCTTATACTCCGCCCGCAACAGTCACGCAAGTCAAGGCCGGGGGAAGACCGTGACGCGCTAGCCCAGCGCTCCTCGCCAGCAGGGTTTCTGAACGCCATCGAGTCAGCGAGGGCGCGTCCCTTAGCCCCCTGAACCAGACGGTGGCTGGCTCACACCAAGGGCGTTTTCCAGGACCGGCTGCCCTGCGAAGCGTGGGCAGTCCGGCCACTCACTGCGCACTATCGCCGCCACGCGTACTGAACCGAGGCTGCGGGGGCGGGGCGGACTGTGCGGAGGCCCCCGCGGCCTGACAGAGCGCCACGACGGCGAACAGAAGAACCCCGGCGGCTCTCACCGCAGTGAGTCGACGAGCGCCCGGACATGACGCACGATCGCGTCCCGCATCGGCCCGTAGCCCTGATCGTCGGGAACGTCATCCCACGAGCTCGCCTTCCCGGATTGTGCCGCGCCTGGCGGCAGCACACACCCGATGGCGAAGATGTGGGTCGCCGCGCCGACGTCGGCCGCGGCGATGGCCGTCGGACGCTCGGCGGGAATGGCGAAGCCATCCGCCTTCAAGCCGGCCACTGCGCGTACGGACAGGGCGTCCTGCGGATCGACGCCGCGGAACGTTGCGCGTGCGGCGAGACCACGCTCGGCCGCCAGCTTGTTGAAGTGGGCCGTGGCGGCTAGCGCTTGCCGAGCACGTCCAGCGCCGCGCGCACGCCCTTGGCCAACCCGGTCGCCTGCCCCGTCCCGTAGTAGTGCACGAAGATCACCGAGGGTGACACGCCGGTCATGTGGTGATGCAGGGCCACGGCGTTCAACCCGGAAGCGCGCAGCGCCTTCAGCACCGGCGTCACTTCGTGATCGAGCATCGCCACGTCACCCGCCACCATGGCGTCGGCGTCGGAGCCGGCAAACGCCGCCCAGGTGTTGAGACCCATGCGCGCGTTGATGAGGGCGCCGTGTTCGCGCAGGTTGATGTCGGGCCGGCCGATCGTGATTTTGAAGACTGGCCCCGTCGGCTCACCGGCATGCCCGATGATCGCGGCCAGTGCCGCGTGGTCGAGGGCGGGTGGCGTAGGCGCGGGCGCCGCGGGCGGCGCCGCGCGCCTGACCGCCTGGTCGATGAGCGCGATCGCCGGTGCGATGCGCGTCGCGAGGTCAGCGGCCGTGCCGGTGCCGTGCACGTGCATGAAGTACATGCGCGGCGACTCCCAGAAAAAGTGATTGTGCAGGGCCGTGACGTCAAGACCGCTGCTCAGGACCGCAGACATGACCGGATTCACCTCATCTTCGGTGAGCACGAGGTCGCCCATCATCACGTCATGCCCGCCGTCGCCTTTGGTCAGGGCAATCCAGCCACCGAACCCGAACGGTGTCGGCGCGGGACGTCCGCTGATGGTCACGCGCACATCGGTGCGTGGGATGTTGACCTTGAGCACGGCTTCTTTGTAGTCGCCGCTCTTGCCGAGGGTCTTCAGGACCGCCTGGTACTCAGCAGGCACGTCCTGCGCGGACGCAGGACCGGCGGCACCGCTCGTGAGCCACGCACACACGGCGCCGACGATCGCTACGCTCTTGGATACACGTCTCATCTCTCTGTCCCCTGCGCTTCCATCGATTGCGTCACCGTAACAACCTCTCTATACTCTGCAACTACTGTTACAGCGTCAAGTCAATGCCCAGGCCACACCGACTCGACACCGCTGCGCCCGCTCATGCGGCGACACCCGGCGCTCACCGTTGGCTGCTGTTCGTCCATCAGCTACCCGCGACACCGTCGAACCTCCGGGTCCGGACCTGGCGCCGCCTTCAGCAGCTCGGGGCGGTGCCGGTGAAGCAGGCGGTCTACGTGCTGCCAGACTCAGCGGCCGCGCGCGAAGATTTCGAGTGGCTGAAGGCGGAAATCACAGGCGCCGGCGGCGACGCCTCGGTGTTCGCGGCCGACACGCTCGACACCTGGTCGGCCGATGCGCTGGTCGAGGAGTTCCGGCGCTCGCGGCAGGAGGGCTACATGGCGCTCGCGCGTGACGTCGAGCAGGTGCTGGCCCGACTCGACGCCGTTCGCCGGCCCCGCGGAACACGTCGGCCCGCCGGTGGCCGCCTGCTCGACGGCTTCAGGCAGCGCCTGGCCGCGTTGGAGGACATCGACTTCTTTGGCAGCGCCGGCCGCGATCGGGTCGTGAGCCTCGTGGCACAACTTGACGCGCGGAGCCGGAGCCACCCCCCTACGGGTACCCCGTCGCACGTGGGCCCTGTGGACCGCACCAGCATTCACGGCCGGCTGTGGGTGACCCGGCCTCGGCCAGGTATCGACCGCATGGGCTCGGCGTGGCTGATTCGACGCTTCATCGACGCTGACGCCCGGTTTGCATTCGCGGCCGATCGCGATGCGATTCCGAGCCCTGACGCGATTCCGTTCGACATGTTCGGTGTCGAGCTCAGCCACCAGGGTGACGATTGCACCTTCGAGACGCTGTGCCGCGTATTCGACATCACCGACCCGGCGGTTGCGCGTCTCGCTCAGCTCGTGCATGACCTCGACTTGAAGGATGCCCGCTTCGGAGCGCCAGACGCGAGCACGGTGGGCACGCTGATCGAGGGGCTGCAGTTGACCACTGCCGACGACGATCGCCTGCTGGAGAGCGGAATGACGATCTTCGAATCGATGTACCGGGCGTTCACACGATCGGCGCGTACGACTGGTCCACGGCCGCTCGCCAAGACCCGTGCTCGGCCCTCGACGGCGCGGCGCCGGCGGCCCGTGGCTCGAGCGCGCGGGAAATAGGTTGCAGCGGCTGCGCGGTAGTCAGCCCAAACGGGTCAACGTGACGACCGGCGTGACCGCCGCCGGTGTTCTACTCAGGGGCCAGGAGCACGAGCATGGAACGTCACCGACACTGGAATCAGGTCTACACCACC
>CADEFD010000334.1 GCA_902826515.1 uncultured Acidobacteriota bacterium | reverse complement strand
ACCGCATGCGCGGCACGCCGACGGTCGTCCTGATCGACGCGGTCGGTCGCCTCCGGCAGCAGGTGTTCGGAGTCTACGACGACCTCCATCTCGGTCGCGATCTTGGCTCGCTAGTTGCTGAAGCCACGCTGAATGTTGCCGCTGTACAGGGGCCGTAAACGCAGGGAATCACGACGGCTGGCCTGGGTTACCTACAGGGTTGGCGGCAGCCTCCGGCTTTCTTCCGAACCCCAGCCAAAGCGCCGTGAACCCGGACGCCGGGTACCGGCCTTCCGCGCACTCGAGCGCCCACTGCAGCTCATCGAGCTTGTCGCCAGCACTAATTGGGTGGGGCAGCAGCTGGACCAGTTCAGCGACGCGCACCTGCTGGTCCGGGTAGACGGGGCCGTCGTACCTTCCAGAGAGCTCCGTGAACTCCTCGATGTCCATCGTCTTCTCGTCATGGACCTCGAAGGTCCCGCCGTGCCTCAGCACCGTGTTCCCGGGGGCCGCCGACATCGTCACGTTGACGAAGTGGTGGGGGATCCTGATCTTCCAATGCACCTCGCGCGTCACCCTGTCCCCGCCGTTGGCGACGTAGATGGAGTGCTCGTACTTGTGCGTGGCGTCGTCGTGCCACCCCGAGCTGCTCTCCACTCGCTGCGCCTCGAGCGCCACCTTGCGCGACCGGTCCTCCACGACGAGGCGGTGCTGCGCCTCCGCAATCTCCGCCTGCTTCCCCTCGAGCGCCTTCAGTTCGGCCAGCAGCTCCTTCTGACCCGCCATCAGGTCCATCTGCTTCGCCGTCACGGCCTCGTTCGCCTCGGACATCCGGATTGATTTCCAGGCCAGCCAGGCGCCGAGCGCGGCGAGGCCCACCGAGAGCACGTCGCGGACCGCGGCGAACCAATCCGGCGAGAAGACGTCGGGCAGAGCGTGCCACATGGGCGGATTCTACACAGTCAGCGAAACCACCAACCAACCGGGGGAAGAAGACCACGGGCTAGCTCTCCGGTGATTCCGCCCGCGGGGCGGGGACCAGGAGAGCGAAGCGCTGTCAGGAGGGACCCGCCGCGCTCGGCGAGTCGCGTTCCAACTGCAGAGCCACACAGCGCTCACGCGACCCGCCTCACCGCCTCCACGAGCCGCAACCACCCGTCGAGCTGGTTCCAACTCGCGAAATTGCGGCTCACCATCACGCTATCCATACCAGTCAACGACTTGCGGGCGACGGATCGCGTGATCGCACGGAGGAATCGAACCGCGCCGAGGTGAGTTCCGCAGAGGGCCTCGAGACCTTGCGTCAGGTTGCAGCACAGCGTCGCGACGTGTTACGTTACATGTAACCGGAGAGACACCATGGCGACCGTGGCTCGATCAGCGTCCCGCGACAAGGTCCGCGCCCACCGCAGTCGATTGCGCAAACTCGGTCTTCGCCCGGTTCAAATCTGGGTGCCAGACGTCAGGACGAGGGCCTTCTCCCTTGCCGCCCACCGTCAATCGCTGGCGGTGGCGAAGAGTCCGCATGCTGCCAGGGATCAGGCGTTCGTCGATGCGATCTCGGCCTGGGACGCGGAATGAAACGTGGTGAGGTCTGGACCGTCGCCGGCGGCGCCGCCTATGCGGGTAAACCGCGACCCGCGGTCATCGTCCAGGACGACCGATTCGACGCCAACGACTCGATCATCGTGTGCCCGTTGACGACCGATCCAACCCCGGCACCGATCTTCAGGCTTCCGATCCAGCCGAGCATCCGGAGTGGCTTGCGGTCGCCATGCCGGATGATGGTCGACAAGCTCACCGCTGTGCCCCGGACACGCCTTGGTATGCGGGTTGGCTCACTGACATCTGACGAAATGAAGGGCCTCAACCGCGCTCTTTTTGTCTTTCTGGGGCTCTCAGAAACGGAGACAGATGAGGGGTAACGCTCTCACGCGGTCAGCGCGAGTCCCTCCAGTTGTCGTAGCCACGCGTTGAGCTGGTTCCAACTCGCGACAACGTGGCTCACCATCAAGCCATTCCTGCCAGTCAACAACTTGCGGGCGTCCGCGAGCGCCATCGCACGCAGGAATCGAACCGGCGGCGTTCAGCTTCTGCGAGGCTTCGGCGGGAGCGGCACGTCGACTTCGGCGTAGCTGCCGGACGTCGCGGACGCGACGGCAGCGGCCACGCGATCCGCATGCTGGCGCAGCAGCGACCACTTCGTGCTGCCTGTGATAACGACGAGCGCGATTCGGCGTGCGCGCAGGTTCTGCTGGTAGCGGATACGGCGGTCGGTGGTGAGCAAGAGGTCGAAGCCGGCCTCTTCTGCAGCACTTAACAGCGCACCATTGCTCAGCGTGTTCCAGCCTCTGGCACGCGCCGTGTGGACCGTGTGCCCGGACAATGCTTGGGCCAGCCCCTTCGGCGTGCCGTGGTCAAACAGTACGAGCACCGGCGGGGGCTTCGGAACGGAGGCTCTCAGCCACGAACTCGAGGACGGCCGTCACCTGATCACGGGATACGTCGAACTGCTCCATCACCTCGTCGACGCTCAGGTCCTCGAGGTTCTCGATGACAGTGGCGACGGGCAGACGGGTGCCTTTGAACACCCAGGCGCCTCCAACCCGGTCGGGGACACTCTCCACTGCGGTGCACTGGGACCAGTCAAGCGCGGCCATGGGGCGACCTCCTACTACCTCAGTTTAGGGGATGTCCTTCTGGCGGTCACGGGCTTTCAGGCCGCCACCGAAGGTCCTCCAGCCGCCGCAGCCAGGGCGCCATCTGGTTCCAACTCGCACAAATGGGGCTCACCACTCACGCCAACCATCCCAGTCATCGACTTGCGGGCATATGCGGGCGCCACCGCGCGTAGGATTCGAACCGCGCCGTGGTGAGTTCCGAGAGAGGCTCGAGACCTCGCGTCAGCTTGCGGCACAGCGTCGCGACGTGTTACGTTACATGTAACCGGAGAGACACCATGGCGACC
>CADEFD010000333.1 GCA_902826515.1 uncultured Acidobacteriota bacterium | reverse complement strand
CTGCGCCCGATGAATGGCGCACCACGGCGGTGCTGCTCGAGGGGGATGACCCGCCTTACCCGGTGTCGTCCGGTATCGCCGTGAGTGGCGGCGGCGACAAGTTCTTCCGGCTGGTCTACGACGTGGACGCGAGGGGCTTCAGCCGGCTGCGCGTCAACTCGCCCATATGATCCGCTGGCTCCTCGCGGCGCTGCTCGTGCTGACCGCAGCCGCGTCGGCCTGCCAGGCAGCGTTCCACGCCTGGGCGGCAACGGGGCCGCCAACGCCCGATCCGGCGTGGCACATGGCGTGGGCGCAGCGGTTCTTCTGGACCGCGGTAGGCCTGCTCATCCTGGCCCTGATTGTGGTGCTGGTGTTCCGAAGGCGGCACCGCGACGCCTCGCGAGGGTAGACTGCGGCCGGTGCGTGGACTCTTCCGTTTGACCGTGGCGGCCGATGCCTCAGCGCAGGTTGACCGGTGGCTGGGCATGCAGACCGGCGAGGTGGGCGCCATCGCGCGCACGTGGCTCATCTGCCTGCGCCGGCGCGGCGACGACGTGCGCGTGGTCATGCACGATGGCTGCCCCACGGCCTGTGTGGACAACGCGGCCTTCGCCTACGTCGGGGCGTTCACCGCCCACGTCACCGTGGGCTTTTTCCACGGGACCGCCCTGCCAGACCCCGCAGGGCTGCTGCAGGGCTCCGGCAAGTACATGCGGCACGTGAAGATCGCGCCGGGACGAAGCCTCGACCGCGCTGCGATCGAAGCCCTCATCACCGCGGCCTACGTCGACCTGCGCGATCGGCTCGAGGCCGACGCCGCTACTTCTCGCTGATCGGGTCCTTCTTGATCCGGGTCAGCATGCGAGTGAGCTGCACGAGGTCGGTCGCGAGCCGCGCCAGCGTGGTGCGTTACTTCGACGGCAGGGACGTCGACGCACACGTCGCGTGCGACCGATGTCGATAGACGTTCAGCGCAGCTTCATCGATTTCTGTGGCGTGACTGGCACGGGTGACACCGGTCGACGCCCGCGGTATGAAGCCGCTGACGCACGGGCCGGGCGCGCGGCTTACGACGGCGCGGCCGTGAACTCCGTGGAACAGCCATCGAGCCACTGGCCGTCCATCGCCATTCTCACTCGATAGCGGGCACGCTCCGTCGGAGTGGTCAGCGACGACTCCAGCCGCCACCAGCCGCGGCCGCCGGGCGTGGCGACAACCGGGGTCCTTGCCACAACCGCACCATCGCGTTCCAGCACCGCGGAGACGGTGCCGCTTCCCAGCGGGTCGCGCGCCGACGCCGTGGCGTGCATGCGCACCTCGGAACCGCCGGCGAACGCGTGTGTCGCACTCGCCGCCTCGGCTCCGGGTTGCTCGAGGTACACGCCGCCGCAGACGAGCGGCGACGCCGACGCTTTCGGTATCGTCACGTCAGCGAACACGGTGCCGCCCGCGCCGACCCCCTGAACAATGAGACGAATCTGGTAGTGTCCGGCTGGCAGCGAGAGCCGGGGGGCGGCGGTAATCGTCAAGTGGTCGTTTCGGCGGAGCCGCGCCGAGTGCTGGGCCCGCATCGCGCCCTTCTCGTCAACCGCGGTGACCAGATAGGTGGCATCGCTCCCGGCCCGCAGTCCGCCGAGGACGGCAAACGGCACCACCACCGACGGCGAACGGGAGAGATGGCTGACGAGAGCTGGCGCCATCGCCACGCGCACGTCGCGAATCGGCAGCGGCGCGGCAATCGGCACGAGCGCCGGCACCGGGGGGCGCGCCAGCGGCACGAAGCCCGTGCGATGGTGCACCACCACGCCGGGTCGGCGAACGCGCACCTCGATGGACTGGACGCGCCACTTACGCCCCGTGGGCGTCGCCGGGGTGTAGCCGAGCAGATAGTAGGCGCGATTCTCACGCGCCACCCGCCGGAGCGCCTCCGCGAGCGCGTTGGTGTTGACGATGGCCCTGCCGCCGGTGACGCGTGCGATGTCGCGTAGTGCGTCGAGCTCGGCGCCGTTGTCGGGCGCCTTGCGGAACCGTGAGAGGTTCGGACCCGAATACAGCCCGCGCGGATCAACCGGATAGATCGCGACGTTGCTGTCGAAGGCGGCGCGCAGCACGTCACGGAGCTTGTTGCCGATGCGGTCGGTCGGATTCGCCATCGCAGCGCGGACATCCACCGGCAGTCCCTCGCTGAACCACAGCACTGCCTTGCGCCGCGAGGGGATCGCCCCGAGACGTTCAACCACGACCCGGACCATCTCAAGGCCGGCGGCCGGATCGAACGGCGAACCGCCATCCCCCGCCTCGGCGGGGTCGACGTCGGCGCCGGCCTGCCGGCTCGCATCAGCCTCCGCGGCCGCGATGACATCGACGGTGCCTCCCTGTGCGCTTCCGCCGAGGCTCGACGCCTCACGCGCGAGACCAGCGAGTCGGTCGCGGTCGTTGCTGAACAGAAGTGCCGACGTCCGGCCAGTCCGCAACACCGTCGCGTAGTCGTGCGGCTGCAGGGTGTTCTGGATGAACTCGACCGCGAGGCGCCGCGCCTGGAGCGTGCTCCGAGTGCCGAGGTTCAGCTCGTCGATCACGAGGGCGAATACGCCGCCGGGCTCCGCCGCGTTCGAGGCCACGCCGTCGAGCGTGTCGGGGGCCGCAGGCGCGTCTGTGGCGTCCTGAAGACGGAACTGCTCGATTGGGGTGGGGGTCCCGTCCACGAGCAGTTCGAAGTCGGCGGCTGTCAGGTTGCGCACGACGGCGCCATCCACCCCGGTGACGGCAGCATCGACGACGACCAGTGTCGTGTCGGTCCGAAACTGGGCCCGGAGGCGCGATGAGGTCGCCAACGCGGCCCACATGACGACGAGCGTCAGCAGCCCGATGTGGAGGACGGTGCGCGGAGTCGTCATGGAACCTGTGGCGCGCCTACTTCTCGCTGATCGGGTCCTTCTTGATCCTGGTCAGCATGCGATTGAGCTGC
>CADEFD010000332.1 GCA_902826515.1 uncultured Acidobacteriota bacterium | reverse complement strand
GGGATCATCTGGATGACGACCGCCGACTTGAGCAGCACCTGATACGCCTCGTTCACCGACGAGCCGACGAACGAGAGGCCCGTGAACACCGCGCAGCAGATGGCCGCAACCGTGAGTGCCACGTGGGGCGACTTGTAGGTCGGGTGCACGCGGCCGAGCGCCTCCGGCAGGGCGCTCGTGAGGCCGGCGACGAACGGCACACGCGCCGAGCCGGCGAACCACGCGGAGGCCGACCCGCCAATCGCGAGGCCCATGAGAATGGCGAGCGGCACGACGAGCCATGCCGCGCCGGCCGCACCCGCACCGATGCCGATGGCCTGCATGATGCCCTGCAGCACGCCCACGTCGGCCACCGGCACGAGCAGCAGCACGGCCGCGGCCGTGGCGACGTAGGAGAGGATCGACACGACGCTCGCGATGCCGATGGCCGGCGCCAGATCGCGGGCCGGGTCCTTGATCTCGTCGCCCATCGTCGAGGCGAGCTCCACGCCGACGAGCGCGTTGCACATCACGGCGAAGCTCGTTGCCGTCTCCCACGTCACGCCCGCCATCGCCGGCACCTCGGCCTGCACGCCGGCGGCCAGGGCCGCGCCGGCAGCGGCGAGCACGAGCACGACGCTCACGAGGTTGCTGAGCCCGCCGATGTTGTGAATCCACTTGCCGACCGCCGCGCCCCGGATGTTGGCCACGGTCATGAACACGAGCCACCCGAAGGCGAGCGCCGCGACGAAGGTGCGCGACCCGGCGAGGGCGTCGGCCCTGGCCTCGCCGCCGGCGAAGGCGAAGATGCCGGCCATGTAGACGAGCAGCACCGGCACGTAGAAGAGGTTCGCGGCCCAGTAACACCAGCCGGCGAGGAAGCCGTGCGCGTCGCCGAAGCGCTGCCGGATCCAGACGTAGAGCCCGCCTTCCCCCGGATAGCGGCGGCTCAGCACCACGACCGCCACCGCTGACGGCACCATGAACAGCAGGAAGGCCAGGGCCCAGAGCGCCAGCGAGAACCAGCCGTAGACGGCCGTGGCCGGCACGTTGTTCAGGTTGACGATGGCGACGATCTTCAGCAGCACGAGGTCGCGGCGGCCGAGCGTCGGCTCGACGTGGGCGCCGGCGTGGCCGACGACCTGCGTGCTCACCGGGGCACGCCGCCGATCGCGATGAGTTTGGTCTCGAGATACTCCTCGAGCCCCTCGGCGCCCGACTCGCGGCCGAGACCACTTTCTTTCCAGCCCACGAAGGGCGCCTCGGTCGACTGCGGCGTCCACTCGTTCACCCCGACGAGCCCGAACTCCAGCCGCTCCGCCACATGGAGCGCCGTGGGCAGGTGGTTCGTCCACACGTAGGCGGCCAGCCCGTACCGCGTGCGGTTGGCAATGGCGATCGCTTCCTCCACGCCGTCGAACGTGCTGACGGGAAGCACCGGACCGAAGATCTCCTCGCGGTAGAGCGGTGCGTCGGGTGTCAGGTCCGACACCACGGTGGGCTGATAGAAATAGCCAGCCGGGCGATCCGCGGGACGCGTGCCGCCCACGGCCACACGCGCCCCGCCGTCGCGCGCGCCGGCGACGAGTGCCTCCACGCGGTCGCGCTGCTTCGCGTTGATGAGCGGCCCGACCTGGGTGCGCGGATCGAGGCCGTCGCCGAGGCGCAGGGCGCCGGCCGCCGCGGCGAGGCGTTCGGTGAACTCGGGCGCGGCGTCCTTCGCGATGAGGAAACGCTGCGGCGACACGCACACCTGGCCGCCGTTGCGGAACTTGGCGGCGGTGGCGCCGGCGACGACGGCGTCGAGATCGACGTCGGGGAAGATGAGCACGGGCGCGTTGCCGCCGAGTTCGAGCGAGAGGCGCGTCACCGTCTTCGAGGCGCCGTCCATCAGCAGTTTGCCGACACGCGTGCTGCCGGTGAAGTGGATCTTCGCCACGGCGGGGTGCGCCAGCATCGCCTGGCCCATCGGCCCCGGATCGCCGTTCACGAGGTTCACGACGCCGGCCGGCGCCCCCGCCTCGGTGAGCAGCCGCGCCACGGCCATGCCCGAGAGCGGCGTGTACTCGGACGGACGGATGACCAGCGTGCAGCCGGCGGCGAGCGCGGCGCCGCCGGCGCGAGCGATGTTCCAGGCGGGGAAGTTCCACGCCGTGATGAGGCCGACGACGCCGAGCGGCTGCTTCAGCACGAGCAGGCGCTTCTGCGGCAGCCGCGACGGGATGATGCGGCCGTAGGCGCGTTTGCCTTCTTCCGCGAACCAGTCGAAGAGGTCGGCCGCCGCCAGCCACTCGCCGCGCGCCTGCGCGAGCGGCTTGCCACTTTCGAGCACGGTCGTGTGCGCGAGGTCGGCGGCGCCGGCGCGTATGAGCGCCGCGGTCTTCTCGAGCACCGCGCCGCGTTCGTACGGCGTCGTGCGGCTCCAGTCCGCGAAGGCGCGGTGTGCGGCCGCGATCGCGAGGTCGCAGTCGTCGCCCGTACCGTAGGGCACGGTCGCGACCACGGTTTCAGTCGCCGGGTTCAGCACGTCCCACGTGCCGCCGTTCGTGGCCTCGCGCCACTCGCCGTTGATGAGCTGTTTGTGTGGTGTCATGCGCGTTCGTAGACGACGCGGCCGTCGAGCAGCGTCAGATCCACCGTGAGGCCGCCCAGGGCGTCAGGCGGCGTGGTGAGGGGATCGCCGGAGAGCACCGTGAGATCGGCCCGGTACCCTTTTGCGACGATGCCGAGTTCGTCGTCGAGGCCCACGGCGATGGCGCCGCCGCGCGTGTAGGCCGTGAGCGCCTCGGCCGCCGTGATGGCCTGTTCGGGCAGCAGCGGCTGACCGGCGCGGTCCTTCCGCGTGATGGCGGCGGTCATGCCGGCGAGCGGATTGTCGTTCTCGACCACGGGTGCGTCCGACGAGAGCGCCACTGTCACCCCGGCATCGAGCATCGCGCGCAGCGGGTAACAGCGCGGCATCAGCGCATCGGGCAGGTAGTCGCGGAAGTTTCG
>CADEFD010000331.1 GCA_902826515.1 uncultured Acidobacteriota bacterium | reverse complement strand
GCAGGATGGCGACCAGGTCGGCTTCGATGCCGAAGCTGGCGATGATGCCGGGATTGCCCTGCTCGAGCAGCCGCACGACCGCTTCGCCGGGCGAGACGTCCATGGCCTGCATCACCGCCGTCAGCTGCTGCCTGGTCGCCGGCAGGTAGACGGCGGCGGCTCCACCGAAACGGGCCGTCATCGCCGCTTCCGCTTCCCGCACGATGCGAGCGCGAAGGGCCGGGTCGGCGAAGCGCGTCAACATCGCCTCGCGGCCGCCGTCCTGAGCCCAACCCGGGATGATGAGCGCCACCAGGCTGGTCTGGCCGGCGAGATACGGATACACGTCGGCGGCGGTATAGGTGCCGCGATCTGTCGCCTCGCGCATCTGGCGCAGGATGTCGGCCGCACGCCCCTGCTCGTGGCCCTGCACCTTCATGTGCGTCACGATCGGGGTGAGGCCCGACCGGGCGCCGATGGCGAGGGTTTCAGCCATGCCGGCGATCGAACTGAAGCCGGATTCAGGAGTGACGCGGTCGTGGTTCGTGAAGAACGTCCGCGACCCGCGGGCCACGTCCACGACCTTGATCACGTCTTCGGTCGAGGCATAGTAGCCGGGCTTGTAGTCGAGGCCGGCCGAGAGCCCCCAGGCGCCGGCCTCGAGGCCGGCCGTGAGCTGCGCGCGCATGCGCTCGATCTCCGCCGCGGTCGGCCGCCGATCGGCGAGGCCGACGACGTCGGCCCACACGCTGTTGAAGCCGATGGCCGTGGCGATGTTGACGGCGAGGCCACGCGCCTCGGCGGCTGCGAGCTGGCCGCGGATGTCGAGGGGCCCGGCGCCGTCGGCGTTCAGGAGCTCCGTCGTCACGCCCTGCGTGAGCATGTTCGCCGCCGACGTCAGCCCATCCGGTGTCGCGTGGCTGTGGATGTTGATGAAGCCCGGCGTGACGTAGCGGTTGGTGGCGTCGATTTCGATCGTGCCCCGCGCCCCGGCGAGGTCGCCGACCCGCGCGATCGAGCCGCCGCTGACGGCCACGTCAGCGCGGTAACGCGGCGCGCCGGAGCCGTCGATCACCGTGCCGCCCCGGATGACGACGTCGTAGAGAGCCGCCGGCGGCTGGGCGTGGGCCCGCACCCCGACCAGCAGCGCGAGCACGAGCATCAGGACGCGATGGCGGTGAGGCATGGCGGCGATTATAGGCGGCGGCTTCTGCCGGGTGATCGCCACTCTCCGGCTGGCCGCCGCGGCGCGTCCGCTGCTACTCCGGTGGCCGCGAGGGGCCGTGCACGTAGACCCACGCGCGGGCGCCGCTGGCGAGCGTGACGGCCACGCGCACGTAATCGGCCGGCGACTCGTAGTCGTCGGCGCGCGCGAGGTCGTCGTCGCTCACCTGCAGTGCCGTGCCGTCGATGCGATCTTCCGGCCGTCCGGTCACCACCGCGTTCTCGTAGTGCGGCAGCTCGGCATTGATGGTGTCGCCTTCGGCCACCGGCACCTGCCCGCGCACGAATCCGGTGAGCGCATCCGGTGTGCCGTCGAGCGTGCGGCCGAAGAGCGCGAGCTGCACGCCGGGTTCCTGCAACGTGCCGTAGGAAAAGAGCAGCGCCATGCAGGCAGTGTAGCCTGCTGGCCTTCGTCGGGGCTGCTGTGGAACCATACCCCCGCCCGTCGCCCGCAGGCGGCGTGGCGGAGGTCGTCATGAGTGTTCCGGCCCGTCGTCTCCGGCTCGTCGTTGTCGTTGCGGTTCTGCTGTCGGGCTGGTCGTCGTCGCCGCGCGCCGCCGACGATCCGGCGCCGGGCACGCCGACGCGGATGCTGCGTCAGCCCGCCGTGAGCGCGACGCACATCGCGTTCGCCTACGCGAGCAACATCTGGATCGTCGAACGCGGCGGCGGCGCGGCGCGGCGCGTCACGAGCTTTCAGGGACAGGCGAGCCATCCGCAGCTCTCGCCCGATGGCCGTCAGCTCGCCTTCAGCGCCGACTACGCCGGGAATGCCGACGTCTACGTGGTGCCGGTCGAGGGCGGCGAACCGGCGCGCCTCACGTGGCATCCCGGCGCTGACCTGGTGCAGGGGTGGACCCCCGACGGCGCCGGCGTGCTCTTCACGTCGACGCGGGCGACGGCCGCGCCTTCACCCACGCCGCGCTTCTGGACGGTCGCGGCCGCCGGCGGCCCCGCGACCGCGCTTGCGCTGCCGCGCGGCTACCAGGGCAAGATCGCACCCGACGGCCGCCGCATCGCCTACCGCATGAACACCTCGTGGGACGAGGAACGGCGCAACTACAAGGGCGGACAGAACAAAGCGATCTGGATCGCCGACATGACGACATGGGACGTCGTGACGCCGCCGTGGAGCGGATCGAAGGAGATGGATCCGGTGTGGCTCGGCGACACCGTCTACTTCCTCTCGGATCGCGACGGCGTGTCGAACGTGTGGTCGTTTGCGCCCGCCACGAAACAGCTCGTGCAGGTGACACGTTTCACCGACTTCGACGTGAAGACGCTCGGCGCCGGCGGCGGCGCGCTCGTGTTCGAGCAGGCCGGCGCCGTGCACCTCCTCGATCCGAAGGCCGGGAAGCCGGTGGCCGTGCCGATCCGCGTGAGCGGCGATTTCCCGTGGATGATGCCGCACTGGGAAGACGTCACGTCACGGATCGCGAACCTCGGCGTGTCGCCCACGGGCCGACGTGTCGTGATCGAAGCGCGCGGCGAGATCTTCACCGTGCCGGCCGACAAGGGCGATGTGCGTAATCTCACGGCGTCGAGCGGCGCTGCGGACCGCGAGCCTGCCTGGTCACCCGACGGCAAGTACGTGTCGTACTTCAGCGACGCCAGCGGCGAGTACCGCCTGGTCCTCGAAGCGCAGGACGGCCTGACGCCGCCGCGCGAGATTCCCCTCCAGAAGCCGACGCGCTACTACTCGCCCGTGTGGTCGCCCGACAGCACGAAGCTCCTCTACAGCGACACCAACCTCAACGTGTGGGTGCTCGACATCGCGAGCGGCACGGCGAAGATCGTCGGCCGCGATCCGTGGATGGTGCC
>CADEFD010000330.1 GCA_902826515.1 uncultured Acidobacteriota bacterium | reverse complement strand
CACTTCGTACTGCTTGCCGGTGCGGTTGTCGGTGATCGTGAGCGTGTCGGCCATAACTTCGGGGCTCGGGGCCCGGGGCTCGGGGCCCGGGCGGACTGGCGGCGCAGGCCCGCGTCGTGTCAGTTGTCGTCGTCTTCGTCGTCGAGTCGGTCCAGCGGCTCGACCTCCGAACCGGGCACGCGATAGCTGCCGTCGGCCCAGCGGGCGAGGTCGTCGAGCTGGCAGCGCCGACTGCAGAACGGTCGGAAGCGCCAGTCCACGGGATGGAGGCGGCACACGGCGCACACCGGCGGTCCATCCATCCGATTCATTGTATGTCAGTCACGGTAATCGGCGGGGCGGGCGGCCGATTGAATCGGCATGACGAGCGTTCGGTCGATGCGCTCAGGGTATGGATGTCATGCCCCGGGCGCCCGGCTGGACTACAGGCCGCTCGAGGCCGAGCCGAGGTGGCGGACGTCCTTCGCCGAGACGAGGAAAATCACGTCCTCGGCGATGTTCGTGGCGTGATCGCCGATGCGCTCGAGGTGGCGCGACACCAGGATGAGGTCGAGCGCCGGCTCGATCTTCGCCGTGTCCTGCATCATGTAGGTGAGCAGCTCGCGGAAGATCTGCGACTTGAGCGCATCGAGGGCGTCGTCGGCGGCCAGCACCGACTCGGCCAGCGCGACGTCGCGCCGCACGAAGGCGTCGAGGGCGTCGCGGAGCATGCGCTGCGCGATGTCACCCATCCGCGGGATGTCGATGAGCGGTTTGACCGGCGCGTGCAGCAGGTAGCGCTTGGCGGCCTCGGCGATGTTGACGGCGAGGTCGCCGACGCGTTCGAGGTCGGTGTTGATCTTGACGGCGGCGACAATCGCCCGCAGGTCGGCCGCCATCGGCTGGTGCAGGGCCAGCAGCTTGAAGCAGCGGTCGTCGATTTCGATGTGCAGGTCGTTGATCGGCTCATCGCCGGCGAGCACGCGATCGACCAGCGCGGCGTCGCGCGAGGCCAGGCCGAGCACCGACTCGCGCACGCGCTCCTCGGCGAAGCCGCCCATCGCGAGCAGGCGCTCCTGGAGCACCCCGAGTTCTTCCTGGAAGTGTCGGACGACGCGTTCCACCGTGGTCTCCCTCGCCGCTAGCCGCAGCGGCCCGTCACGTAGTCTTCGGTCAGCTTCTCGGCCGGGGCCGTGAAGATCCGGTCGGTGCGCCCGTACTCGACGAGACGCCCCAGCCAGAAGAAGGCCGTGTAGTCGGAGACGCGCGCGGCCTGCTGCATATTGTGCGTCACGATCACGATCGTGTACGCCTTCTTCAGGTCGTAGACCAGTTCCTCGATGCGCTGGGTGGCGATCGGGTCGAGGGCCGACGCCGGTTCGTCCATGAGCAGGATGTCCGGGCGGATGGCGAGGGCGCGGGCGATGCAGAGCCGCTGCTGCTGGCCGCCCGAAAGCGCCAGCGCCGACTCGTGCAGGCGGTCCTTCACTTCGTCCCAGATGGCCGCGGCCCGCAGGCTTTCTTCCACCCGCTCGGCCAACTCGGCCTTGCTGCGCGTCAGGTTGTTGATGCGCAGGCCGTACGCCACGTTCTCGAAGATCGACTTCGGGAAGGGGTTCGACTTCTGGAACACCATCCCGACCTGGCGGCGCAGCGACACCACGTCCACGCCGCTGCCATAGGCATCGTGGCCGTCGATGCGGACCGACCCTTCGACGCGGGCACCCGGGATGATGTCGTTCATCCGGTTGAGCGTGCGCAGGAAGGTGCTCTTGCCGCACCCCGACGGTCCGATGAAGGCCGTCACGCGGTTGGCATGGATCGCCATCGAGATGCCGTCGAGCGCACGCTTCTGGCCGTAGTAGAAGTTCAGGTCCCGCACGTCGATCTTGACCGGCGCCGTCTCCGTCGCCTGGGTGCCGGCACGGACGATGGTCGAGAGGGTGGGGGGCAGGGGGCGCACGTCGGTCGTCACGGACGGCCTTTCCGCTGGTAGCGATCGCGCAACACGATGGCGATGGCGTTCATGGTGAGCAGCAGCGCGAGCAGCACGAGGATCCCGGCCGCCGCATTGTCCTTGAAGGCGGCCTGCGGACGCGAGACCCAGTTGAAGATCTGGATCGGCAGCACCGTGAAGGCCGACCACACGCTGTCGGGCGCGAACGGGATGTAGGTGAGGGCGCCGATGGTGATGAGCGGGGCGGTCTCGCCGATGGCGCGCGAGAGCGCCAGGATGAGCCCGGTCAGAATGCCCGGCACGGCCATCGGCAGCACCTGGTACCAGATGGTCTGCCACTTGGTGGCGCCGAGCGCGTACGACCCTTCGCGAATGCTGGAGGGCACCGTGCGCAGGGCTTCGCGGGTCGACAGGATGACCACCGGCAGTGCCAGCAGCGCCAGCGTGGCGGCGCCGGCGAGCACGCTGCGGCCCATGGCCATCGTGCGCACGAAGAGCCCGAGGCCGAGCAGGCCGTAGATGATCGACGGCACGGCGGCGAGATTCGCGATGTTGAGCTCGATGAAGCGGGCGAGGCGGCTGCGGCCGCCGTATTCCTCGAGATACGTGGCCGCGGCCACGCCCACCGGCAGCGCCATCGCAGCCGTGAGCGCGATGACGTAAAGGCTGCCGACGATGGCGTGATAGATGCCGGCGCTTTCGGCGCGGCGTGACGGGAAACTCGTGAGGAACTGCCAGGTGAGGCGATGGGCGCCGTCACGCCACACGGTGGCCACCAGCACGGCGAGCGCGCCGAGCGCCACGGCCAGCACGACGAGCGCCACCGCCTGGAAGACCAGGTCGGCGCGCCGGCGGCCGGCCGACGAGGCGTTCGGGCCGAGGCTGACGGCCATCAGTTGTACTCCTCGCGGAAGCGCGCGCGCAGCCAGCTGCTCAGCAGATTGAGCGCGAACGTCATGAGGAAGAGCAGCATGCCCACCGCGAAGATGGTGCGGTATTCGAGCGTGCCCTGCGGCGTGTCGCCGAGACTCACCTGCACGATGTAGGCGGTCATCGTCTCGATCGGCACGAACGGGTTGGCCGTGAAGCGCG
>CADEFD010000329.1 GCA_902826515.1 uncultured Acidobacteriota bacterium | reverse complement strand
GTCTTCGAGATCAACCGCAACTTCCGCAACGAAGGCATCTCGACGCAGCACAACCCCGAGTTCACGATGCTCGAGTTCTACTGGGCCTACGTGGACTACCAGACGCTCATGGCGTTCACCGAGGAGCTGCTCTCCACGGTGGCCCAGCGTGTCACCGGCGGCACGACGTGCCAGTTCGGCGACCACGCCATCTCGTTCGCCGCGCCGTTCCGCCGGCTGTCGCTGCGCCACGCGGCCGCCGAAGAAGCCTCCCGGCGTCTCGGACGCGAGGTCACGGTGGATGAACTCCGGACCCTCGAGGGTGCGACGGCGGTGGCAAAGGCGCTGCACATCGAGGTGCCGGCCGGCGCCGGCGCCGGCAAGATCGCAACCGAGATCTTCGAGCGGCTGTGGCAGGACTCGCTCATCCAGCCGACCTTCGTGCACGACTTCCCGACGGAAGTGTCGCCGCTCTCGAAACAACGTGCCGACGACCCCGACACGGTGGAGCGCTTCGAGCTCTACATCGGCGGGTTCGAAGTGGCCAACGCCTTCAGCGAACTGAACGATCCGGACGAGCAGCGCCGTCGCTTCGAGGCACAGCTCGAGGGCCGCGCCAAAGGCGACGACGAAGCGCATGCGATGGATGAAGACTACGTGCGCGCGCTCGAGTACGGCCTGCCGCCGACCGGCGGCGAAGGCATCGGCATCGATCGGCTGGTGATGCTGCTCTCGAACAGCCCGTCCATCCGCGACGTCATCCTCTTCCCGCAGATGCGTCCGCGCGACTGAGCTCCGCCGTGCCCTACGAACTCTTCGTCGCGCTCCGCTATCTCTTCGCGAAGAGGAAACAGGCGTTCATCTCGGTCATCTCGCTCGTCTCGATGCTCGGCGTCACGGTGGGCGTGATGGCGCTCATCATCGCGCTGGCGCTCATGACGGGGCTGCAGCAGGGCGTGCGCGATCGCATGCTCGGCTCATCGGCGCACATCTACGTGTTCCGCACCGGCGGCATCACCGACTACCAGGCCGAGGTCACGCGGCTCGCCGCCGTGCCCGACGTGCTCGGCGTGGCGCCCGCCCTCATGGCGCAGGCGCTCGTGAGCAAGGACGGGCAACAGGCCTTCATCACCATCAAGGGCATCGACCCGGCCCTCGAGCCGCGCGTGACGGAGGTCGCCGCGTCGCTCACGAGCGGGCGCTTCGCCGATCTCGACGACGGCGGCGAGGAGCGCCTGCCCGGCATCCTCATCGGCCACGAACTGGCCGGCAAGCTCGGCGCCCAGGTGGGCGACTCGGTGTCCGTGCTCACGCCGAACGGCACGCTCTCGCCGATGGGCGTGATGCCGCGCCAGCGCCGCCTCACGGTGGTCGGCATCTTCACGCTCGGACTCTTCGAGTTCGATCAGGCCTACGGATTCGTCACGCTGGCAACCGCCGGCCGGCTGGCCGGCAAGGTCGAACCCGACCATCTCGAACTGCGTGTCCGCGACATCTACGCCGCGCCGGCCATGGCCGACAGCCTGTCCTCGCTCGACGACGGCGCGTATCTGGCGCAGGACTGGGCCGACCTCAATCGCTCGCTCTTCTCCGCGCTATGGCTCGAGAAGGTCGCCATCTCGATTGCCATCGGCCTCATCGTGATGGTGGCCGCGCTCAACATCGTGGCGTCGCTCGTGCTGCTCGTGATGGAGAAGAGCCGCGACATCGCCATCCTCAAGACGATGGGCGCCTCGGCCACGAGCATCCGGCGCATCTTCATGCTGCAGGGCCTCGTCATCGGCATCGTCGGCACCGTCGTCGGCACCGCGGCCGGCGTCGGCACGGCCACCGTGCTCGACCGCATGCAGGTCATCAAGATTCCGGCCGACGTCTACCAGCTGTCGCACCTGCCGTTCACCGTCGTGCCGCGCGACGTCGTGTTCGTGGTGCTCGCGGCGCTCGTCATCTGCTTCGTGGCCACGATCTACCCGTCGCGCCAGGCGGCGCGCCTCGACCCCGCCGAAGGGCTGCGCCATGAGTGACGTGCTGCTGCGGGCGACAGGGGTGGAGAAGGCCTACATGGCGGCGGGGCAGCGCCTGCAGGTGCTGCGCGATCTCGACATCGAGGTGGCGCGCGGTGAGATGGTGGCCATCGTCGGCGCCTCGGGGGTGGGGAAGAGTACCCTGCTGCACGTGCTGGGCGGGCTCGATCGGCCCGATGCCGGGGAGGTGACCGTGGGCGACTTCGCCGTGCGCGCGGCCGACGACGCCGCGCTCGTCGCCTTCAGGAATCGTCATGTGGGCTTCGTCTTCCAGTTCCACCACCTGCTGCCCGAGTTCAGCGCCCTCGAGAACGTCGAGATGCCGCTGCGCATCGCCCGGGTGCCGGCGGCCGAGGCGCGCCCCGTCGCGCGGCGCCTGCTCGAACGTGTGGGCCTGGGCGATCGCCTGACGCATCGTCCCGGCATGATGTCGGGCGGCGAGCAGCAGCGTGTGGCCGTGGCCCGCGCGCTCGTGCGTCAGCCGTCGCTGCTGCTGGCCGATGAGCCCACGGGCGACCTCGACGAACGCACGGCCGACGCCCTGCACGCGCTGCTGCGCGAGATGCACGAGGAGTTCGGCCTGACGGCGGTGATGGCCACGCACAATCCGCGGCTGGCCGAGCAGTGCGACCGCGTGCTGCGGCTCGAAGGCGGACGGCTCTCGCCCGCCTGACGCACGCGCGCCCGCACGACGGCGACGGAGGACACAGGCATGGGACGGCTGCAGACTTACACTGGCGATGGCTTCGCGGTGACGTTCGACCCCGAGGTGTGCACACACTCCGCCAACTGCGTGCGCGGCCTGCCGGCCGTCTTCGACGTCGCGCGCAAGCGCTGGATCGACACCGGCGGCGCCACTGCCGAGGCGATCCGCGCCCAGGTCGGGCGCTGCCCGTCCGGTGCGCTCCAGTTCCTGCCCGCGGCGGCGCCGTCCGGCCCCGCCGCGGAATAGGCGCACGCGGCGCCCGCTAGTCGCCGAACGTGATGCCCTGGGCGAGCGGCAGCGACGAACTCCAGTTCACCGTGTTCGTCTGCCGGCGCATGTAGGCCTTCCACGCGTCCGACCCCGACTCGCGCCCGCCGCC
>CADEFD010000328.1 GCA_902826515.1 uncultured Acidobacteriota bacterium | reverse complement strand
CGAGCATGTCGTGCATCCACCCCATGTTCCACTTGTGGGTGAAGCCGAGCCCGCCGAGGTGCACGTCGCGCGTCACGCCGGGCCACGACGTGGACTCTTCCGCCATGAGCGCCACGCCGGGCTGCTCGCCGCGCACCACACTCGTGAGGTGGCGCAGGAAGTCCACGGCGTCGAGGTTCTCGCGGCCGCCATATTTGTTCGGCACCCACTCCCCCGCCTTGCGCGAGTAGTCGAGGTACAGCATCGAGGCCACGGCGTCCACGCGCAGGCCGTCGATGTGGTACTCGCGCAGCCAGAAGAGCGCGCTGCTCACGAGGAAGGCGCGCACCTCGTGCCGCCCGTAGTTGAAGATGAGCGTGCCCCAGTCCTGGTGTTCGCCCTGCCGCGGGTCGGCGTGTTCGAAGAGCGCCGTGCCGTCGAAGCGCGCCAGGCCGTGCGCGTCCTTCGGGAAATGTCCCGGCACCCAGTCGAGCAGCACGCCGAGGCCGGCCTGGTGGCAGGCGTCGATGAAGAACTTGAAGTCGTCGGGCGTGCCGAAGCGGCTGGTCGGCGCGAAGAAGCCGATGACCTGATACCCCCACGAGCCGGTGTAGGGATGCTCCATCACCGGCAGCAGCTCGATGTGCGTGAAGCCGAGATCGCGCACGTAGGGCACGAGCGTCGCCGCCATCTCGCGGTAGGTCATCGTGCGGCCGCCGTGCTCGGCGCGTTTCCACGACCCGAGGTGCACTTCGTAGACCGACATCGGGGCCGCCGCGGGCGGCGCCGTCCGTGCCGCCATCCACGCGTCGTCCTGCCACGTGTAGGTCCCCTGCCACACGACCGAGGCGGTGTCGGGCGGCGCCTCGAACCAGCGGCCGAACGGATCGGCCTTCTGGAAGATGCGGCCGCGCTGGTCGCGGATCTCGAACTTGTAGCGCGGGCCGGCGCCGAGGCCGGGCAGGAAGATCTCCCACACGCCGGCATTGGCGACGAGGCGCATCGGATGGGTGCGGCCTTCCCAGCCGTTGAAGTCGCCGACCACGCTGACGCGCGCCGCATTCGGCGCCCACACCGCGAAGTGCACGCCGGGCGTGCCGCCGTGCGAGACCACGCGCGCGCCGAGCGCGTCGTAGGCGCGGTAGTGCGTGCCCTCGGCGAAGAGATGGGCGTCGAGCTCGCCGAAGATCGGGCCGTAGCGGTAGGGGTCGTCGAGCTCGTGCACGACGCCGTGCGGTTCGGTGACCTGGAGACGGTAGTCGGGCACGGGCCCGGCCGGCAGCGCCACTTCGAACACCCCGGCCGAGTGCAGGCGCGTCATCGCGCGCGCCACGCCGTCGGGCCGCGTCGTGAGGGTGATCGCGGCGGCGCCGGGTCTGAAGGCCCGCACCACGCGGCCCGCGCCCGCGGCCTGCGGGCCGAGCACGGCGAACGGGTCGCGATGGCGTCCCGCGACGAGCGCGTCGAGGTCGGCGGCGGAGATCGTAGGCAGCTCGGACATCGGGGAACCGAGGCGATTGTACTGTTGGCGGGAGGCCCCGGGTCCCGCGATATCATCGGAAGATGACATCAGGACTCTATGCCCGCTTTGCGACGAGCGCCGGGACGTTCGTCGTCCGCCTCTTCGAGAAGGACACGCCGAAGACCGTCGCCAACTTCGTGGGCCTCGCCGAAGGCACGAAGGCCTGGAAGGATCCGGTCACCGGCGAAAGCCGCTCGACGCCCTTCTACAACGGCCTCGTCTTCCACCGCGTCATCGCCGACTTCATGATCCAGGGCGGCTGCCCGAACGGCAACGGCATGGGCGGCCCCGGCTACAAGTTCGAGGACGAGTTCGCGCCCGGACTCAAGCACTCGAAGGCGGGCATCCTGTCGATGGCCAACGCCGGCCCCAACACGAACGGCAGCCAGTTCTTCATCACGCTCGTGCCCACGCCGTGGCTCGACAACCGGCACTCGGTGTTCGGGGAAGTGGTGGAAGGCATGGACGTCATCACGGCGATCGGCACGACGAAGACGGGCCGGCAGGATCGGCCGGTGACCGACATCACGATCGACGCGCTGACGATCGAGCGCGTGGCGTAGGCGCGGAGACGGCTACGGCCGGGGCGTCGTGCCGCTCTCGCGGCGGTCCCGGTCGTCGGCCTTCGTGCCCGTACGCCGCACGGCCACCGATACGCCAGCAAGCACCACCGAGAGCAGGGCCATCGACGCGAGCTCGGGCACTTCCGAGGCGCGCGTGAGGGGCTCTGCCGCGATCGCGGCGCTCGAGACCATCGTAGCGATGAGGAACATGGCGGGAGTCGTCATTCTACTCGACACCTGCCTAAGCGCCAGCCTGCGGCACCTTCCCTCAAGGGCTGTTTTTCCCTGTTTTTTCAGATGTTTCCGATGCCGGCGCCGAGTCGTGGCCGGGCCCGGCTTTGCACGCGCCAGAGCCAGACTTCCGCCAGACGGATCACGGATCCGTCAGAAATTCGATACGGGGAAAGGCGGGGGGAAGGCGTAAGGCGGGGCGGGGGGCCGGGGCGCCCGAGAGGCAGCGGCACGCGGGAGCAGTCCGTCTGCTCCCGCGCCCCGGGGATGGTGCTTACATGCTCGACGGCTTGTTGAGGGCCGCGGCCATGTTCGAGAGCGCCAGCTCGAGCGTCTTGCGCGAGGTCGCGATGTTCATGCGCATGTAGTGGTCGCTGCCCTTGCCGTATGACTGGCCGGCATTGAGATGCACGCGCGCGTGCTTCACGAGGTAGCGCTCGAGCATCTGCTCCTTGGTGAGCATCGGCGCGTTGGCGGCCTTGGTGCGGTTGTAGTCGGCCGCCATCTTCGCCGTGCCGATCTTGTCGGCGAACTCGGTGAAGTCGAGCCACATCAGGTAGGTGCCCTGCGGCTTGTGGACGCGCACACCCGGGAGCTTCGAATTCACGTAGTCGGCGGCGAAGCTGGTGTTGCCGTCCACGTACTCGATGGCCTGGGTGAGCCAGTCTTCGCCCTCGGGCGTGTAGGCGCCCATGTTGGCGACGATGCCGAGCGTGTTGAGCTCGGCGCGATGCTGCTGCTTGATGCGGGCGAGGTAGTCGGGGTTGGTGGTGTAGAACCAGGCGATCTTGTGGGCGGCCAGGCCGAACGACTTGCTGGCGGCCTTGAACGTGATGCTGTTGTCGACCACGGCCTTGTT
>CADEFD010000327.1 GCA_902826515.1 uncultured Acidobacteriota bacterium | reverse complement strand
CTAGCGCTGCGTCGCCAGCCACGCCGTGAGCGGGGCGCTCTGTCTGGCGTCGATGGCGGCGCAGGTCTCGATACGTTCGACGGCCTGACGCAGGCTGCGCGCGGCGGCGGGGGCCGGATGCGCGTCGAAGAACGCCTTCACCTCGTTCGCGCGCTCCGTGCTGCAGAACGCGCCGAGTCCGCCCACGATGTAGGGCACGCCCTGGAACACGCCCACCTTCTTCGTGATCGCCTCCCACTGCTGCTGCACGAACGTCCAGGTCGCATCGCCCTGCGCGCCGCCGAAGAGCTGTGCGAGCACGGTGGGCACGTCCTGCGAGCGGACGTCATCCGTCAGAGTCGAGGCGAGCGTGCGCTGCACCAGCGCCGGGTCGCGGAAGGCCGGCAGCGCGTTGAAGAGTCGGTAGTAGATGTCGGGCGTTGCGGCCGATGCGCGCATCTTCGCGACCAGGCGATCGTAGAGCGCGGCGTCGCCGGCGCCGGCCGCGATGTTGAGCGCGGCGCCAATCAGCGACGGCGGCACCGAGTCCACGCGGTCCAGGTATGCGAGCGTGAGCGCCGTGGCTTTGGCGCGCACTCGTTCGTCACCCGCGCTGCCGAGGAGTTGCATCAGCACGCCGCGGCGCGTCTGCACGTCGTCGCTGTCGCCGGGCTTCGGGTCGATGCCGATGGCGTCGAGCGCCGGGCCGAACTTCGCGCGGATCCACGCGTTCAGCTTCGGGCGGTCTGCCTCACCGGCGATGGCGCCGCTCACGAAGCCCACGCGTCCGGCGATGTCGCTCGACACCGACGGCGTCGGGTCTGACGCGAACGCCGCGGCGAGATCCAGGAACGGCCCCACGTCGTGACGCCCGGCGCGCACGAGGCGCCATTCGTCGCCGAGCAGGCTCACCTTCTCCGCGCCCGTGAGCGGCGGCGTGCGCGTGGCCAGCGCCGTGAGCGCCGCGGGTTCGTATTCCGTGATGTAGTAGCCACGGGCATCCGCATTCACCATCGCCGCGCCGCAACCCGGGGCGTTGAAGCTCTGCGTCGAGTCGGACACGAGTTCGCAGGTGGTCTTGCCCGTGTCGGTCTTCACGCACACCGGCAGCGACCACGCCTGTGGCGCCGAGGGCTTCGCGCCGACGCCGCCGTCGAAACGGCGCTGCCGCACCGTCACCTTCGTCTGCCCGCCCACGCACGACGTGCTCACCGAGAGCACCGGCGCGCCGGGCTGGTCCACGAAGCTGCGCATCACGCGGTTCACGGGCTTCTCGGTGACGCGCGTCACCTCGTTCCAGAAGTCCTCACCGGCGGCGTTGCTCGACGAATAGCGCGTCAGGTACGCCGAGACGCCCTTCCGGAACGCCTCGGGGCCGACGAACGCCTCCACCATGTTGATGACGCCGGAGGTCTTCTCGTAGGCGATCGGATCGAACACCTCGTTGATCTCGGCCGGCGTCTCGACCTTCGTGCGGATGGCGCGCGTGGAGCGCAGCACGTCGAGGCCCAGGGCCGTCTGCGTCTCTTCGGCGGCGTTCACGTCCATCTGCCACTCGGGCTTCCAGGCCGCCAGCGGCTTGTTGGCGGCCCAGGTGGCGAAGCCTTCGTTCAGCCAGATGTCGTCCCACCACTTCATCGTCACCAGATTGCCGAACCACTGGTGCGCGAGTTCGTGAGCGATGACGGACGCGACGGACTTGCGGACGCCGATCGAGGCCGTGGCTTCGTCCACGAGCAGCATGCGCTCGCGGAAGGTGATGGCGCCGGCGTTTTCCATGGCGCCGGCGGCGAAGTCCGGGATGCCGATGATGTCGAGCTTGCCGAACGGATACCTGATGCCGAAGTAGTCGTTGAAGAACTTCACCTCGAACTGCGCGGCTTCCATCGCGAAGCCCGTGAGGTCCTTCTTGTCGGGCGTGGCGCAGACGCGGATCGCGATGCCGTCGCTCGTGCCCTCGCGGCACACGAAGTCGCCCACGAGCAGGGCCACGAGGTACGTGGACATCTTCGGCGTGGTCGCGAAGCGCACCGTGTGGGTGCCGGCGTCCGGGCCGGGTGTGTCTGCCACCTGGGCGCCGTTCGAGATCGCCATGTCGGCGGCGGCGATCGTCATCGAGATGTCGAAGGTGGCCTTCTTCGCCGGCTCGTCGAAGCACGGGAACGCGCGCCGCGCGTCGGTGGCTTCCATCTGGCTCACCGCGTAGTTCCGCGTGGCGCCCTTGCTCAGATAGAAACCGCGGAGCTTGTCGTTCAGGATGCCGCGGTACTTCACGTGGATGGTCGCGGTGCCGGCCGCGAGTGGCGCCGGCGCGGTGAAGGTGACCATCTCGTCCTTCGTGTTCTCGGTCACCGTGGCAGGCACGGTCTTGCCACCGGCCTCGATCGTGACCGTGTCGAACGCGATCTCGGCCGCGTGCAGGGTGATGGCCGCCGTGGGCTTTTCGATCCGCACGCGGATGTCCACCGTGCCGCGGAAGGTGGCCGCGGCGATGTCCGGCGCGACCCAGAGTGTGTAGTGCTCGGGGGTGACGCCGCCGGGCAGCCGCTGGGCGGCAGCGGGGGAGGCGAGGGCCGCGACGGCCAGGGCGAGCAGGAAGACGGGAGTGGTGCGCATCCGCATGCGCCCACGGTAACAGAGGCGGCGCCCGCGTGTGACGGGGGAGGCGCGGCCGGCGAGGACGAACGGCGGGACGAGTGCGTCAGGGCCGCCGGCGGGTGGGTTCGGGCTCCACTTCCGCGCGTTCGCTCTCGCTGATGTAGACCCGGGCGCGGCGGATGCGGCCCTCGGCGATCTGCAGGAAGACGGCGCCCGGCGCCGCGACCCGCTTCTTCGTGGCGGTGTCGGTGTAGGTGGCGATGATCTGCACGGCGATGGCCGGGCCGCCCCACGGGCCGGTGGTCTCGTGCAGCAGACTCGCCGTGGTCTCGCGGGCGGTTTCGGTCTCGAGCCGGTAGATGCGCCGCTCCTCGCTCGCGGCGAGGCGCGACGCCATCACGCGGATGCCGGCGTGCCCGCGATAGGTGGCGGTGCCGCGCTGGTCGGCGGTGGGGCCGGCGATGTGGAGCGCGTCGGGCGCGTAGAGCGCCACGAAGGCGTCGAGCGTGGCGGGGGCGTCGCTGAGCGCGTTCAGACGCTCGAGCCACTGCCGCACGAGAGCGGCGGGGGAGGCGTCCGCGGCGGGCGCCGGGACGGGCGTCTGCGCGCGGAG
>CADEFD010000326.1 GCA_902826515.1 uncultured Acidobacteriota bacterium | reverse complement strand
AGAGCGTGGACGGTGTGAAGGACTGCAAGGCCGACTACAAGAAGGGGACGGCCGAAGTGCTCTACGACTCGTCGAAGACCACGGCTGAGGCGATCGCCCGGGTCATCACCGAAAAGACCGGATTCAAGGCGACTGCGCCAAAGGTGCGGTAGGGGAGTTGAGCGGCCCACAGGGCGCGCGTGCAGCGTTCGAGGCCAGCCCCCCAATCACAGCCCCTCTCGAAGAGTGACCGCTGACCGGTCACGGGCCTTGACTCCGTACTGTGGTACGGCCCGTAAGCTTGAGGCATGGACATCCCTGACTGGGTGACACGCGCCTTAGGCATGGGCCTCGCCGTGCTGGTTCTGATCATGCCCGCGGCCTTGGTACACGCGAAGGCGCGGCCGGAATCCGTGGCGCCGATCGTGTTTCTGACCAGGGAGGGCTGCGTCAACACCACCACGATGCGAACGCGACTCGACGAGGCGCTCGAACGCCTCGGCGCTGCGAAGGACTATGCCGTGATCGACGCCGACACGCTATCCGAGTCCGACGCCAGGCGCGGGTACGGCACGCCGACGGTGCTGTTCGACAATCGCGATCTCTTCGGGATGCCAGAGCCTGCACCCCCGCTGCCGTCGCCCACCTGACGTCTCTACCCGGGCGGAGTTCCGTCCACGGACGCAATCGAGAAGGCACTCAGGTCGGTGATGAAGTGATTGGCCCTCGACTCAGCGCTTCAGCAGCCCTTCAAGCCCGGTCGTCAGCGTAGACTCGGCGACAACGCCGATCCACTCGCGCACCTTTCTCCCGCTGGCGTCGAGCAGCACGATCTGCGGTGTGGCGGCATAGCCGAGTTGCTCACGCGCCTTACTCGTCCGAGGCTCCCCGACGTGAAGGTAGAGGAAATCGATCCGGCCCTTGTACTTGCGCTCCAGCCCATGCACGATGGGCATCACCTTTCGGCAGCCGGTTCAAAGGTGGTGGAAGAACTCCACGAGCTGCGGCCTGCCCGTACGGCCGACCAAGGCCGGATCGCTGGGCGTGTATTGCTCGGTCGCCGGATGGTCCTGAGCCACTCCAGATCTGACTGCCAGCAGCACCGCAGACACGGACAGGAACGCGCGTCGACGAATCAACATGTTCAACCTCTGAGCGCCCTGAGAATATGTGGTTCCAGTGTCGGCCAGATGAGCGCGACGCCAAGCGCTACGGTCGCGACGAGCATCGCACGCATGGTTGATGGTGCGGGCCGGCGCCTGGACCGGATGCTGCTGACGGCCACCCATGCCCACGCGATGGTGACCAGCGCGCCCGCCGAGTAAAGGGCCCCCCAGAACGCTTGGCCGAACCAGGCGATGATGCCGCCCGTGCCCGCGAGCACGACCGCTGGCAGCGCAAATGGCAGTACGCAACAGACACCACAGGCGATCGCGCCAATCGCTGTAGTCGTGGCTGCCGTGGAGGCGAACCTGGATGCACCACGATGGAGAGGAAGCGGCTGTTCGTTCATCGTCGGCTCCGTTCTAGCTGCAGCAGCCATTGGCGGGATGTGCGCAGCGCCCACTGGTCGAGGGGCTCACATCGAACGTCAGGAACGGTTCGAAGAACAGGTCTGCGGCATCGCGCGCCCGATCCGGCGCCGTGATGGTCAAGCGCACGTCGCCGCGGGATTCGTCGAGTGCGAAGGCCAGGAATGCGCAACATTCGGACTCCTTCCGCACCAGCTCGTGGACCCGGTCCCGCACCATCGGGGAGTAGCGCAGTTCGAGGGCCGCATCGTGGCGCTCATGGCTGAGCAGGCCGTCGTGATTCAGGCTCGCGATCCACGCCAGCCGCTCAGCGTAGTCGGCCCCGCCGAGTGTGCAGGCGATTGGCGCGTTGTTCGTGGTCATGGGTTCCCGCTCCTTGCTGATCGATGTCACTCCTGTCACGATAGATGCTCAAGTCACTTGAAGTTCAAGCGCTTTCTTGCGAGCGATCTATGAGCCACCCGAGAATCGGCGAACTTGCGGAACGGACCGGAACTTCGGCGCCGGCGATTCGGTACTACGAGGAAATCGGGCTCCTGCGGGCCGCCCCCCGGCAAGCCGGCAACCAGCGCGTCTACGGCCGCGACGATGTGGACCGGTTGACGTTCATTCGCCGCTGCCGCGAGTTCGACTTTTCGATCGAGCAGGTGCGGACGTTGGTCGGCCTGCTCGACAACCGATCGAGTTCGTGCCTCGACGCCCGCGAGTTGGCCGCCACCCACCTGGAAGCCGTGCGCGCCAAGATGCGTGAGCTGCGGGCGCTCGAGCGGAGCCTCGTCGGCTTCGTCGCGGACTGCGACGCACAGTGCGCCGGCGGGCCCGGACCTGATTGCGTCATTCTCGGCGACCTGGGCAAGCGCTGCGGTTGCGGACCGGTGGTTCCGTGATCTCCAACCTGTTCGCGTTTGCTCTCGCGGCTCTGCTGGAGATTGCCGGCTGCTTTGCCTTCTGGATGTGGCTGCGCCAAGGACGCTCGTGGACGGTCGCCGCGGTGGGCGTCGTGAGCCTGATCGGGTTCGCCCTCATGCTGACGCGTGTGGAGGCCGGCTTTGCCGGACGCGCGTATGCCGCCTACGGGGGCGTGTACATCGCCGCCTCGCTCGCATGGCTGTGGGGCGTTGAGGGGCAGCGGCCGACCGCGGCCGATCTCCTGGGGGCCACCCTCGCGATTGCCGGTGCGGTCGTCATCGTCGGTGCAGCGTCGCGGCGCGTCGGAGCACTGATTCCCTAGGGGCGGCAACCTTGGGTGACGTGGAGTTCTCGCGACGACCTCGGCTCAGCGCTTTCGCCGAAGAGGGAGCGTCCAGTTCTCGAGCCGCAGGTTCGGTACGCGCTCGAACTCCGCGGTGTTGTTCGTGACCAACGTAAGCCCAAGCGTCCTGGCATGGGCCGCGATGAACAGGTCGTTGGCGCCGATCATGACGCCTCGGCGCTTTAAGTCCGCCCGGATCTCGGCATAGTGGAGCGCGGCGCCTTCGTCGAGATCCACGGCTTCGACGTAGGGGAGGAATGCCGCCAGGGCTGCGGCGTCATGCGCGCGGCGGGGCGACACCTCGACCCCGTACAGCAACTCGGCCCTCGTGACGACGGACATGCAGACGTCGTCGACCGGGATCGCCTGCAGCCGCTTCAGCACCAGCGGGTGCGAGCGCTTCATGATGTAGGAGCACGTGTCCGTGTCCAGCATGAAGCGGGGCA
>CADEFD010000325.1 GCA_902826515.1 uncultured Acidobacteriota bacterium | reverse complement strand
GCCGGGAACGCGCCGTTCTCGGCGGCGGCAAACGGGTTGCTTGCCGGCAGCGCGATGATGTTCTGGCGATCGACGCTCGTATATTCGTAGGCGCCGAAAAAATGCGAGCGGTTCCTGACGATCGGCCCGCCGATCGAGCCGCCCGTGCGCTTCTGGTTGTAGACGGGCTTGGCGCGCTGGAAGGCGTTGCGGGCGTTCAGCGCGTCGTCGCGGCCGAAGTAGTAGCCGGTGCCGTGCAGCGTGTTGGTGCCGGACTTGGTGGCGACGGTGACCACGGCGGCGAGGGCCGCGCCGTACTGCGCGTCGAACTGATTGCGGAAGACCTTGAATTCCTGCACGGCGTCCTGGCTCACGTTGACCGTGGGATCCCCCCAGATGGCGTCGTCGAGGTCGCCGCCGTCCACGATCGTGGTGTAGCCGTTGCGCTGGTCGGCCGGACCGCCGAACTTCACGCGCGAGAACTTGCTGATGTAGTTGGGCGCCGCACCCGGCATGAGCTGCGCCAGCGCCAGGAAGTTGCGCTCGAGCACCGGCAGCGCCTGGATCTGCGACTCGACGATGGTCGAGGTCGGCGCCGCGCGCGCCACTTCCACGATCGGAGTCTGCGCAGTGACGGTGATGCTCTCTTCGAGCGTGGCGACGCCGAGCGTGAGGTCGAGCGTGGCATTGGCGCCGATCGTGAGCACGATCTCGCGCGTGGCCGTGCCGAATCCGGCCAGTTCCGCCTTGACGGTGTACGGCGCCGGCTGCAGCGAGATGACACGCCAGGCCCCCTGCTCGTTCGTGACCACCGACTGCTGCGCGCCGTTGGCCTTGTTGGTGATGGTCACCGTCACGCCCGGCAGCGTGCCGCCGCCGTCGTCCACGATCCGGCCGGCGAGGTTGGCGCCGACGACCTGCGCCCGTGTCGGGCCCGGCAGGAGCGCCGCGAAGAGCGCCGCGGGCAGCACGGTCCGCCTGAAGGAGTACCGCCATGCACGTGAACCAGTCATGTCGTCGCCTTTCTGCGGCCGTCCGGCCGCCGTGCCTGCCTACTTTGCCGCGAATGCCAACAGGACGTTGCCGCGGTTCCCGCCGCCCAGATCCGAATACCCGGAGGTGACGAACACCATGCCGCCGGCCACGATGGGGCCCGAGGCGTTGATGCCGCCGCCCTTCGCCTCCACCTTGTTCACCGTCTCGAAGGTGCGGTTCGTGTCGAACGACCAGATCGAGCGGCCCGTGGCCGTAGCGTAGGCGTGCACCGTGCCGGTGCTCGCGCCGAGGAACACGACGCCAGGCATCACCGCGACTGGCGCCGACGCGCCCTCGGGCGGCGTGGCCCGCCAGGCGATTTCGCCGCTGCCGAGTCCGACGGCCGCCATGCCGAGCCGCGCGTCTGGACGGGTCACCGGGAAGTACGCGAGCCGCCCGTCGGCGGCCGACCCCCACATCATGCCGCCGCCGCCGTTCTCCCAGCCGAGCCCGAGCTGCCGGCTCCACACGATCGCGCCCTTGTTGTCGGGATCGAGGCCCCACGCGTGGCCGCTCTTCTGGCCGATGACGATGACGGCGCGGCCGTTCGGCAGCGGCCGCAGGATCGGCGCGTTGCCGAAGTCGAAGTCGGGGCCAAGGTCGTCGGGACAGGTCTCAGACTTCGTGTCCACCGGTACGTTCGGTCGGTAGACGCCGGGACAATCGCGCACGTAGTGGTCCAGGGCCATCACCTGCTGCACCCACACGCGGGCGCCGGTGTCGAGGTCGTAGGCGATCACGGCGTCAGAGGCCGGGTCGGCCGGCTCCGTGTAGCCGTTGCCGGTTGCGACATACACGCGGCGGCGCGCGAGATCGACCGTGGGTGACGACCACACGCCGGCGCCCGCCGGCGCCCAGAGCTGCGTGCCGCGCGAGGTGACGCGCGTCTTCACCGGGGCGTCCGCCACGGTGTACGACTTCCAGATCTGCCGGCCCGTGAGCGCGTCGTATGACGCCACCCCGCCGCGGAACGTACAGCACGGATAGCCAGGATGCCCGGCGCCGGATTCCTCGAGCGACGAAAGCGGCACGTAGAGGCGGCCGCCGGCGAGGGTCGGTGCGCCGGTGACGCGGGCATGGGATGGGTGTCGAGCCGGTCGCGCCATACGAGCGCGCCGGTCTCCGCATTCACGGCGTAGACGTTGGCCTTGATGTCGCCGAAGTACAAGAGCGCGCGATGGGCGGGCGTGCCTCGCCCCACGGTCGGCGCGGTGCGCACGCCGGCATCGGCGCGGAACGACCAGTGCACGCAGCCGGACTTCGCGTCGAGGGCGTAGACGAAGCCGGTGTCGGCGCCCACGAAGACGCGCCCGCCCACCACCGCCGGCTGCCCGTACGCGGAGTTGCCTTGCGGAAAACCAAACGCCCACTTCAGCGTGAGCGCCGGCGTCTCGGCGGCGGAGAGTCCGGGCGCGGGCTGGAAGCGGGTGTTCGTGCCATCGGCGCCCCACCCGTTCCACTCCGAGCCCGTGAAGGGAGTGAAGGCCGGCGCCGCGGTGCAGCGGTTGGGCATCGTCGCCGCGTCCCCGGCCTGGAACGCGCCTAGGGGGCGTCCCCCCAGATAGACCGCCATCACGCGCTTCTGCCATTCGGTGAGGCCGTCGGCGTGAGCCGCATGCGGCCCCGTCGTGATCGTCGCCAGCACCTGTTCCGGCGTGCGGCGATTGAGCGTGTAGCGGTCGGGCGCGCCGTCGCGACCGCTGTCGTGACAGGAGGCGCACTTCGACGTGAACGCGAAGATGCCGCCATTGGTGCCCTGCGGATGGCGCAGGTCGCCGGTCGTGAGCGAGGGCGCCTGCGCGCGCGGCACGGCCGTCGTGAACAGGCTCGTCGCGACGGCGCCGACGATGACACAGACAGACAGGAGCACAGGCTGGCGCATCACGCCCCCTTCGACGCGCGCACGTTAGCACGTCCGCGCGCCGGCGATCCATGTGATTGCGCACTGATGGCACGGCGGCCGCGGCATCGACGGAAACCGGTACAATCCGCCGCGCGGGGAGGCACACGACCGTGACTAGGACATCGATCTCGCTGGCGGCAGCGCTCGTCATCGCGGCCACGGCCGCCGTCGCCACGCAGGGCCCGGCGCGCGACTGGCCCGTCTACGGCGGCGACCCCGGCGGCCGCAAGTACTCGGCGCTCACGGCCATCACGCGCGAGAACGTCAGCCGCCTCACGAAGGCGTGGGAATGGAAGACCG
>CADEFD010000324.1 GCA_902826515.1 uncultured Acidobacteriota bacterium | reverse complement strand
ATGCATTGCGCGGGTCTACATACCCGCGCCGACCGAGTTGTCGGCGCGGCAGTTGGGCATTCGACCGAGAGCGCTTCGAGCGTTCATGTGGCAAACATTTGTGCCGGCTCAATCCATTCACCAGTAGGAGGCACGAGATGAAAATGCCGAAGAGCCGTGAAGCTTCACAGTCGGGCCGGTCCATGGGGCCTACGTCCGCCCCAAGGGCGAGCGATGTCGCCGCTCAGCCACTGCCTGCCATCTACTCAACACGGGGGCTGCGCCGGTGTGGCTGCGGCCGCTTGGCGATGCCCGGAGAGAATACGTGCTACTCCCACCAGTGAGGGACGTCCTTGGGGTGTGGGGGAATCGGTGGTGGGCGCCGTCGTGCCGGTCGGTCTGTTGGAGCTGAGACAAATGGGCAAGCTGGTTCAGCACGAAAAGTGGGGACGCGGGACGATCGTGTCGGAGGACGACACCACTACGGTTCGCTTCGACTCCGGCGTGACGATGGACTTTCCGCTCTTCGACTCCGAGCTGCATCGAATCACGTGGCTCTTTCCGCTGACGAACAGAGTCGGGAACATCCGCGCGGGCGAGTGTGACGGCTGCCGGGAACCAACGGCTCTCGTCGAGTGGCGCCGCGAAGGGTCCCGGCGGCCAGTCGCACTCTGTGCCGACTGTGAGGCGGCCAGTCTGAACGCTGACGATTTCAAGAACGACATCATGGAATCGGGTCGTGTCGTGTCTGGTTCCTACGGCCAAGGGAAGCGACGCTAGCAGTGTGGGGGGGCCTGCGGGCGTGTGGCGTTCCCCCGGGGCGTGCTCGCGCCCTATACTCGTCACTGCGCTTGGCGACGCCCGCGCTGAAGCAGATGCCGGAGGCTGCGTGACGCGATCGGAGATCCCTGAAGAGCTGATCGAGGCCTACCGCTCAACCCTGTTCAAGTGCGGTGACGGCCCAGACGCTTTCGTGCTCACGGTGGGCGTTCTGTCACCGCCCCTTGCGGCGCTCTGTCGGTCGGCCGGGGTCTCTTGCGCCGCCCACGTGACGGCCTTCAACCCTGGCAGCGAGACGCAGAGCGCCGACGTGAACGAGGCGGCCCACAAACGCCTCGGCGCGGAACTGGCCGCCGCAGGCTACCGCGTAGTGGAGGGGGCCGGCGAAGCCCCTGAAGGCCGCTGGCCTGCCGAGCCGAGCTACCTCGTGCTCGGCATGGACCTCGAAGCCGCGCGAGAGCTCGGGCGCCGCTACGGCCAGAACGCCATCGTGTGGGCAGGGGCAGACGCCGTCCCAGAGCTTCTGCTGTTGCGGTAGCTCAAGGGACGGCTGCTGCGCCGTGTCAACCCGGAGCGGCCAGAGGTCACCGCCTTTTGATGCGGTAGTGGTGCTCTGCATATCCCGGGTCATCCTCCTCGTCCGTACGCGGCGGTCGGGAGGGCATGAAAAGCATTGCCAGCCGCTTGGCGAGACTTGGCTTCGGCGGCGGCGGCGCCGACGGCAAGTCGATGGACATCGAGGCAGCGGGGGGAGGCGAATGCGCCAGCCATGCCTTGTCGGGCAGGTTGCTGGCGCCAAGGTCTCGTAATGCATCAACCAAGGCCCGGCGATCCCCGCCAACGCACCCGCCAAACACAGAGGAACTAAGCGCATACGGCGTGCCGGCGAGCCATGGGCGAAACTCCTCGGCTACCACCATCAATCCGCCGATGTGCCGGTACATCTCCCGGCTGCAGCCGATGCACACCGCGACGACCCCGCCGATACTCAACAGTCCGCCGAAGCCGACACCGTAGACCTTGGCCCCGCATTCCGGACAGTCGCCGGTGCACGCGGGCCAGCGTTGCCATAGCAGGAAGAGCGCGCCAATAGGCAGAGGCCTGCGCTCGGGTCCGAAGGCATGGCAGCAAGAGTTCTGTGGGAACGGGAGCCAAGGATCGAGTGTGAGCAACCGGTGCTTGTAGACCAGCGTGGCTTGAATCACCAGCGCAAGTCCAGGGTCCGTACCAGGCCTCACTTCGAACGGATTCATGTGGGCGGTCCTTTCGATAGTTCCGCTCGCGCGGAACACGGTCCGTCCGTTCGCACATGGCTCCAGGCACGCGCCTGGCCGGCTGGGCCACCGTGACGTTCCCCCGGCGGGAACAGGACGACGGTATGGCGTGCGGGTCGCGGAGCCGGAACTCTCGCCGCACTCTTCATGCCGGCAGCGGGACGTGCGCTGCCGTGGGAACTCGGGCCGCAAACGACAAACGGCCCGCCGACGTGATCGTCGCGGGCCGCAGCGTCGCGACTTAGATGGTGGGGTGGTGCCGTCGCGCGCCCATCAAGTCGGTGGAAATCACCGCGCGACGAAATCGAAGATGCCACAGCCGGCGTGTGAAGGTCAACGCCGTGGCCGTGATCGCACGTGTGACCTGATCCGTCACGGACGCATGCCCTGGCGCGTCGCGTGCAAAACAACTGTGACCTGTCGTGTCACAGCCCGTCTCGATGATGGCTCCAGTTGATGCGCACCTCGCGCATCCACCACGGAGGAGCACCCCTATGCGAAGCAGAGTTGCGTTCGTCGTCGTGCTTGCCTGTCTGGCTGCGGCCTGCGGAGGCGACGACGGCAACGGCCTGACCGGTCCGTCGAACACGCCCTTCACCCAGACGGTGACCGGCACCGTCTCCACGTTTGGCTGGACGCGTCATCCGCTCACCACGACGCGGGCCGGCCAGCTCACCGTGCAGCTCACCTGGACCACTGGCGGCGCTGATCTGGACCTGTATCTCTCGCCCACGAGCTGCACCGACCCGTACGCCTCAGGGTGCACGTTCCTGGCGCGGTCAGACGCCGGCAGTGGCAACTCGGAACAGGTGCAGCGCACGGTCACCGCAGGGGAGTCCTTCAACGTGTTCGTCGACAGCTTCGCCTCCGGTCCGCAGTCGTACTCGCTCCTCGTCACGATTCAGTAACGCTCCTTCCCCTTCCCCAACGGAGATACAGATGAACACGTCCTACAAGAACGGCGCCTGCGCGATGGTGCTGGCGGCAGCGATGGCGTCCACCGGGTGCGGCACGATGTTCGGCGGCTCGCGGCAGCTCATTCAGGCCGCGTCGATTCCCGAGGGCGCCATGGTGGCGGCCGGGGGCACGGCCGGCTCGCGCACGCCCACGTCCCTCAGCCTCGAGCGCAAGAACAACTACGTGCTCGAGTTCTCCGCGCCCGGCTACACGACGCAGCGGGTGGACGTGCAGAAGTCGCTGCGTGGCG
>CADEFD010000323.1 GCA_902826515.1 uncultured Acidobacteriota bacterium | reverse complement strand
TCTTCCAGAACGACCCCGACACCGACGCCGTCATCATGATCGGCGAGATCGGCGGCTCGGCCGAGGAAGAAGCGGCGGCGTGGATCAAGGACCACTTCACGAAGCCCGTCGTGGCGTTCATCGCGGGGCAGACGGCCCCGCCCGGACGCCGCATGGGGCACGCCGGCGCGATCATCGCCGGCGGTCAGGGCACCGCGGCCGAGAAGATGGCCGCCCTCACCGCCGCTGGCGTGACGGTGGTGAAGAGCCCGGCGGATATGGGACAATCCCTCGTCTCGATCCTGAAGAAGTAGCCATGCGTCTCACCGCCTTCCCGCTCGTGTTTACGTTCGCCGGCTTTACGGCCGGCCGGGAGGCCGTGTAGCGCGCCGACGACACCGCGTCGACCGACACACACCGCCGCCCGAGCCATCATGGTTCGGGCGGCGTTTTTCGTTTCAGGGGGAGTGACCGATGACACCGCCACTATTCGATCTGCGCCGCGCCGTGGACGACATCGACAAGGTGCTGCTGAACGCGCTCGGCGAACGGGCCCGGCTGATGCGCGACATCACCGCCGCCAAGGCCGACGCCGAGCAGCCGCTGCGCGACGAGGCCCGCGAAACCGCGTTGCTCAGTCACCGCGCCGCCTACGGCGAGCGCCTCGGGCTCGACCCGGCGCTCGTGCGGCGGCTCTACCGCGAGATCCTCGACGACGCGCTGCGCCGCCAGCGTGACTGGCTGAAGGACACGCCCGACGCCGCCGAGGCGCCGCCGCTCGCCGTGGCCTTCCAGGGCACCGAAGGCGCCTACGGGCACGAAGCCGCAGTGCGGCACTTCGGCGTGGAGCGGCGCGTCGTCACCTACAAACCGTTCCGCTCGTTCCGCGAGACCCTCGAGGCCGTGCAGCGCGGCGATGCCCACCGGGCCGTGCTCCCCATCGAGAACAGCACGGCCGGGTCGGTGCACGAGGTCTACGACCTGCTCTTCCAGATGAACCTCTCAATCGTGGGCGAAGAGGTGATCGAGGTGCGGCACTGCCTGCTCGGCCCGCCGGGCGCGGCCCTCGAGGGCGTGACGAAGGTGGTCTCGCACCCGCAGGCGCTCGCGCAGTGCAGCGAGTTCCTCGCCGAGCGGCCGGGCATCGAGAGCGTTCCCGCCGCCAACACCGCGCTTGCGGCGCGGCGGGTCGCCGAGGACGGCGACCTCACGGTGGCGGCCATCGCCAGTGCCGAAGCGGGCGACCGCTACGGGCTGGTCGTACTGGCCCGCGACATCGCCAACCAGGCCGTGAACCTGACCCGGTTCGTGGTCGTGGCCTCGGCACCGATGGACTGCGACCCCAAGGTCGACGCCAAGGTGGCCCTGGTCTTCGGCACCCGCCACGAGCGGGGCGCCCTCGTCCGCTGCCTCAACGTGCTCGCCGACGAGGGGGTGAGTCTGACCAAGCTCGAATCCCGGCCGCGGCCGGGGGTGGCCTGGGAGTACGTGTTCTACGTGGACGTCGAGGGGCACATCGCCGAACCGCGCATCCAGGCCGCCCTGACCCGCCTGACCGGCGCCACCCAGTTCGTGCGGCTGCTCGGGTGTTTCCCCAGGGCGATCGGCGCGGCAGGCGAGGCCGCCCAGGTATAATCAGCAGGATATGCAGCGAACATTTGCCATCATCAAACCAGATGCAGTGCGTGCGGGATCGATGGGGAAGATCCTGGCGCGGGTCGAGGCCGAAGGATTCACCGTGCGCGGCGCGCGGATGATCCACATGTCGAAGGCCGAGGCCGAAGGCTTCTACGACGTCCACCGGGCGCGCCCGTTCTTCGGCGCCCTGACCGACTTCATGTCGTCGGGCCCGTGCCTCGTCCTCTGCCTCGAAGCGCCGGACGCCATCAAGAAGTGGCGCGACCTCATGGGAGCCACCGATCCGGCCAAGGCCGATGCCGGCACGCTCCGCAAGGAGTTCGGCGCCTCGATCGACAACAACGCCACGCACGGATCGGATGCGCCGGAGACGGCGGCGTTCGAACTGGGCTACTTCTTCCGCGGCATGGAGCTGCGCTAGGGCCGCCTTCGTGGGCCCGGTGCTCGTCGTTCTCGGGCTGGCGGTGGCCGCGGTGGGCGCCCTCCTCTGGATGGGTGTCCCGCTCGGCCGCCTGCCCGGCGACATCAGCATCGAACGCGAGCACTTCCGCCTGTACGTGCCCATCACCACGTCGCTCCTCGTGAGCGGCGCTTTCATGCTCGTCAGCTGGCTGCTGCGGCGCTAGGCGGAGCGGGGATCGAGGAGTTCGATGGCGATCAAGAGCGACCGCTGGATTCGCCAGATGGCGAAGGATCACGGGATGATCGAGCCGTTCGAGGACCGCCAGGTCCGCGCCGGCGTCGTCTCGTTCGGGCTGTCGTCGTACGGCTACGACTGCCGCGTGGCCGACGAGTTCAAGGTCTTCACGAACGTCTACAACACGGTCGTCGATCCGAAGAACTTCGACCCGAAGTCGTTCGTCGACATCCAGGCGGCCGAGTGCATCGTGCCGCCCAACTCGTTCGCGCTCGCCCGCACCATCGAGTACTTCCGCATCCCGCGCGACGTGCTCACGGTGTGCCTCGGCAAGAGCACCTACGCGCGCTGCGGCATCATCGTCAACGTGACGCCGTTCGAGCCCGAGTGGGAAGGGCACGTCACGATCGAGATCTCGAACACGACGCCGCTCCCGGCCAAGATCTACGCCAACGAAGGCATCGCGCAGGTGCTGTTCTTCCAGAGCGACGAACCCTGCGAAGTGTCCTACAAGGACAAGGCCGGCAAGTACCAGCAGCAGCGTGGTGTCACGCTGCCGAAAATCTAGCGGGGCTCGGGGCTCGGGACCCGGGGTTCGGGAAGAACACAGGATGATTCGCAGCTTCAAGGGCACGGTGCCGACAGTGGATGCCACGGCGTTCGTGGACCAGTCCGCCCAGGTCATCGGCGACGTGCATATCGGCGCCGAGTCGTCGGTGTGGATGAACGTGGTGCTGCGCGGCGACGTCCACAGCATCCGCATCGGGCGGCGGTCGAACATCCAGGACCTGACGATGGTGCACGTGATGCGCGAGACGCACCCGACCACCATCGGCGACGAAGTCACCGTGGGGCACTCGGCCGTACTGCACGGCTGCACCATCGAAGACCGCTGCCTCATCGGCATGGGCGCCATGCTCCTGAACGGCGCGCACATCGGCGCCGATTCCATCGTCGCCGCCGGCAGTCTCGTGACCGAAGGCACGCACATCCCGCCGCGGTCACTCGT
>CADEFD010000322.1 GCA_902826515.1 uncultured Acidobacteriota bacterium | reverse complement strand
ATGTCCGGCATCGTGCGCATCCGCGACATGATGTACACGGTCAAGAATCCGTTCCGCCTCGATCAGGGCGACGTCAGCTTCGATGCGCCCGAGTCCTTCAAGGACGGCATGCGCAAGGCCATCGACGCGAACCACACACATTACCTGCCCACGCTCGGCCTGCCGCGCCTGCGTCAGCTCATCGCCGAGAAGCTGCGGACCAAGAACGGCATCCCGGTCGAAAGCGACGACGACATCATCGTCAGCAACGGCGGCACGCACGGCATCTACTGCGCGCTGCATGCGGTGCTCGAGCCCGGCGACGAAGTGATCTGCCCCGATCCGCTGTGGCCGCCGTCACTCGCCATCGCCCGCTCGGCGCACGCCGTGCCCGTGCAGGTGCCGGTGCACGAGGCGCTCGGCTTCCGCTGGGACCTCGACGAACTCGAGAAGGCGATCACGCCGAAGACCAAGGCGATCTACATCAACTCGCCCACCAACCCGAGCGGCGGGGCGCTGACGCGCGCCGACCTCGAGCGCATTGCCGAGATCGCCAAAGCCCGGAACCTCTGGGTGTTCTCGGACGAAGCCTACGAAGACGTGCTCTTCACCGGCGAACACGTGAGCATCGCGTCGCTGCCGGGCATGTACGAGCGCACCATCCCGATCTACACGCTGAGCAAGAGCTACGCCGTGACCGGCGTGCGCGTCGGCTACATCGCGATTCAGGACAAGAAGATGCGCGCGCGGGCCGCCAAGGTGGCCCTGTATACGGCGAGCAACGTCTGCTCGATCGCGCAGTACGGCGCCATCGGCGCCCTCGAAGGTCCGCAGGACTGCATCGAGGAGTTCAAGACGGAACTGAAGATCCGCCGCGACCTCTTCTACGCGGGTCTCAAGGACGTCACCGGCGGCGCACTCTCGGGCAACCCGCCGAACGGCGCGTTCTACGCCTTCGTGAAGATCGACCCGGCGTGGGCAAAGAGCAAGGGCCTCGACCAGGGCGAGTCGCTCTCGTGGACGGTGGTCGAACACATCATCAAGCACAGCCGCGTGGGGTGCGTGCCCGGGCTCGACTTCGGCCCGGCGAGCGAAGGCTACATCCGCTTCTGCACGTGCCGCGACCGCAAGGAACTCAGTGGCGCCCTCGAGTCGATGCGCACGGTGTTCGCCTAGACAGTGACCCAGATCTCTCCGGCGGTGAGCGTGGCGGCCCCGGCCGCCGCGCCCACGGCCTCGGGCGGCCGGATCCTCTTCGTGGATCTGGCCCGCGCGATCGCCGTCCTGCTGATGGTGCAGGGCCACACCATCGACGCGCTGCTCCACCCCGACTACCGCACCAGCCTCGAATACAACGCCTGGCTCTACCTGCGCGGCCTCACGTCGTGCACGTTCCTGTTCCTGTCGGGCGCCGCCTTCAGCCTCACGGCCCTGCGCCACTGGGAGGATCAGGGCCGGTTCTCGCGCCGCTCGTTCAAGCGCGTGCGACGTCTCGCCTTCTTCCTCGCGCTCGGCTACTTCGTGAAGTTCCCGATGGGCCGCTTCCTCGACCTGCCGTACGCCACCGAGGAGCGCTGGCGCTCGTTCTTCGCCGTGGACGTGCTGCAGAACGTCGCCATCACCCTGCTCGCCCTGCAGGTGCTCATCGGACTCACCCGCACGCCGCGCCGCTTCGCGATCACCTGCGGGGCGCTGGCCGCGCTGCTCGTGGCGGCGACGCCGCTCGCGCACGGCGTGGCCTGGGCGGACCGCCTGCCGCTCATCGTGGCGTCGTATCTCTCGTTCGGCACGGGCTCGCTCTTCCCGCTGTTTCCGTGGGCCGGCTTCACACTGATCGGCGCGGCCTTCGGCGTCACCGCGGCGCCGTGGGCGACCCGCGATCACCTGCGGAGCCTGGCGCGCGTGCTCTTCGTCACCGGCGCGGTGCTGGCCGTGGGCGCCGGTCTGCTCGGCGAGTTCGGCTGGTTCGAGTACGGCGTGCACGACTGGTGGCGCTCGAGTCCGCTGTCGTTCGTGCAGCGTCTCGGCTCGGTGCTGCTGCTGCTGTCGGTCGTGGCCGCGATCGGCCACTACGTGACGAAGCTCACGCCGCCGCTCCAGGGCCTGGCCGAAGAGTCGCTGCTCGTCTACGCGGTGCATGTGGCGCTGCTCTACGGCTCGCACTGGACGATCGGCCTCGGGCCGCAGCTTGGCCCGCAGCCGCCGCGCGTCGTGCTGCTCTGGGCGGTCGTGATGCTGGTGGCGATGACGACGCTGGCGCTCGCCTGGAACAACATCGAGCGCCTGCACCCGGGCCTCGCCGCCGTGTGCCGCGTGACGGCCATCGTCGCGCTCGTCTTCCCGCTGCTTTAGCCGACGGCGCGCCGGCCGGCGCGATCGGCTACGCTTGAGGGAATGAGTGCTGACACCAACGCGCGTCCGTCCGAGGGCTACACGATCCGCCCGGCGGAGGTCGCCGACACCCAGACGCTCGTGTCCTTCACGATCGCCGAAGCGCTCGACGCCGAGCGGCGCTCGCTGATTCGCACCGACGTGCAGCGCGGCGTGGCCGGGGCCTTCCTCACCCCGCCGAAAGCGCGCTACTGGGTGGTCGAAGCGCAAGGCGCGCTCGTGGCCAGTTGTTCGATCGTCACCGAGTGGAGCAACTTCCGCGGCGGCGACTACTGGTGGATTCAGAGCCTCTATATCGTGCCCGAGCATCGCGGGAAGGGTCTCGTGGACACGATGCTCCGGCACCTGGTGCAGGAAGCCAAGGCGGGCGGCGCCCTCGACCTCCGGCTCTACGGTTTCAACACCAACGCCCGGGCCCTGCGGGCGTATCAACGCTTCGGGTTCCGCGAGTCGCCCTACCTCATCCTTACGAAGTCGCTCGTCGGCGAGTAACGCGGGGACGAACGGCTGGGACGGCCGGCGCGGCGCGCGCGCCGCCGTTTGTTACGATGCGGGTCTGCCAACGCGCCATCCCGGCGCCGGAGGAACCCGATGTCGATTCGCCGCCGCCTGTTCGTGCTCGCCTCCCTCGTCGTTGCCGCGTCATTCGTCGCCGCCGCGCAGCCGAAGCGGACCGGCCTGATGGGGGATCTGCTCGCCGACGTCACTGACGTCGAAAGCAAGATCGTGGGACTCGCCAAGGCCATGCCGGAGGCGTCGTACGCGTGGCGGCCGATGCCGGGCGTGCGCTCGGTGGGTGAAGCCTTCACGCACGTGGCCGCCGACAACTACTTCCTGCCGATTGCCCTCGGCGCCACGGCCCCCGCGGCCACCGGCATCTCCGGCACCGACTACAAGACCGTCACGGCCTACGAGGCGAAGACGCGCACGCGCGCCGAGATCATCGCCGAGGTCGAGCAGTCGTTCGCGTTCCTGAAGAAGGCGATGGCCGA
>CADEFD010000321.1 GCA_902826515.1 uncultured Acidobacteriota bacterium | reverse complement strand
TGGGGCCGGCTGATGAGCGTGGGCTTCGTCGAGCCGCACGACGCCTTCGACATGCTGCGCCTTTCCGGCAAGGACGCGCAGCCGTCGAACGTCGAGCTGCTCGAGGCGATGGCGGCAGACTTCACGAAGAGCGGCTTCCGCCTGAAGCACACGATCCGCACGATTCTGCAGTCGAGCGCCTATCAGCTCTCGTCGTCGTTCCCCGGCACGTGGAAGGACGACTACCTGCCGCTCTACCCACGGCACTACGCGCGTGTGCTCACGGGACCCGAAGTGCTGGACTCGCTCGCCGTCGTCACCGGCGTGCCGCTCAAGTTCACGCTCGGCGGCGAGACGATGACCCGCGTGAAGCAGCTCGCCACACCGGGCGACATCGGCCGCGCCGGCGAGTCGATGGCCGTGGACGCCATGCTGCAGAGTTTCTTCCAGAGCAACCGCCGCACGCCGCCGCAGAGCGGCAACCGCCCATCTACGCTGCAGGCGCTGCTGATGATGAAATCGAACGTCGTCAACGACCGCGTGCTGGCCTCGGCGCAGGGCACGGTCGCGGAGCTCGTCGGCTCGACACGCACCGACGACGAGATCATCGACGAGCTCTACATGAGCACCAGCGCGCGCACACCGTCGCCGGCCGAACGGGCGGTGGCCCGGCGCACGCTCGCCGGCAACCGCAGCCGCGGCACCGAAGATCTGCTGTGGGCGCTCGTCAACAGTCCAGAGTTCCTCGTCAACCGCTGATCGCGGGGCCCGCCATGCGCCGACTGACAGACCTCGTTCCCTCGCGCCGCGACCTCCTCCGCTGGGGCGGCGTGGCGCTTGCCGGCTCCTGGGTGGACGGCCTCGTGTGGCCGCTCGACATCCGCGCCAGCGGCGCCGCGGTCACGCCGCGCGGCACGGCGAAGAACGTCATCTTCATCGAACTCGGCGGCGCCATCAGCCCGATGGACTGCTGGGACTTCAAGGAGACGCGCTGGACGCCGCAGGACCTCGACGTCACCGAGGTGTCGAAGGGCCTGTACCTGTCGCGCACGCTCTTCCCGCAGCTCGCGAAAGAGATGCATCGCGTGGGTCTCGTGCGGTCGATGCAGGCGCCCGAGCTCATTCACTTCAACGGCCAGTACCACACGCAGGCCGGCCGCGCCCTCAATCCGGCCATCGCGCGCGAGATTCCCGCGTTCGGGTCGGTCGTGGCCTTCGAACTCGCGAAGCAGCGCCGCGAGCGCGATACCTTCCCCACCTACGTGAGCACCAACCTCACGAAGGCGCGGGCCGGGTCGATCGGCTCGGGGTTCCTGCCCACGTGGACGACCGGTCTCGACCTCGACCCGAGCACCGTGTTCGCGGCCTTCGGCGGCGACATGACCGGCGCCAACGCCGTGTTGTCCGAACGCTGGGAACTGCTGACGGCGCTCTCGAAGATCAACGAAGGCCAGCGGCAGGCCATGGGCCAGAAGGCGGCCGACTACCAGACCTTCTATGACGACGCACACAAGCTGCTGACGGATGCGCGCTGGCCGTCGGTGTTCCAGGCCTCGGCCGACGACCGCGCCCGCTACGGCGACGACGAGTTCGGCCTCGGCTGCATCCTGGCACGTAACCTGCTCGGGCAGCAGGCCGGCACGCGGATGATCTACATCTACGACGGCGACCGCTGGGATCATCACGCCGGCATCTTCGACAAGACAGCCGAGTGGAATCACTACCGCACGTGCACGCGCCTCGACAAAGGCCTCGTGAGCCTCATCCACGATCTCGCGAAGGCGCCCGGCAGCACCGCCGGCAAGACGCTGCTCGACGAGACGATGATCGTCTGCCAGAGCGAGTTCGGCCGCACACCCGGCATGAACCCGGTGAACGGCCGCGATCACTGGAAGGGCGCCTACACCGGTCTCTACGTGGGCGGCGGCATCGCCGGCGGACGTATCCTCGGCAGCACGAACGCCGACGGCAGCGCGGTGGTCGACACCGGCTGGCGGCACAAGACGCAGCCCTTCATGGACAACACCGTCGCCACCATCTACTCGGCGCTCGGCATCGACTGGACGAAGGTGGTCGAGAACACGCCCTCGGGCCGCGCCTATCACTACGTGGACACGGTGAGCCTGGGCGGTGCGGCGATGATGGAAGCTGACGAAATCGGCGATCTCTTCGCGTGAGTCGTCCGGTGCCTCGCCCCCTCCTGCGTGTCGCCGCGGCCTTCGGCCTCGTGGCCGGCCTCGTGCTGGGCGGCTCGTCGGCCGCGCAGCCGGCCGGCGGTCAGTCCGCGTCCGCGACAGAGGCGACGGCCGCATCCGCGCGTATCCCGCTTGCGGCCGCCGAGTTCTGGATGGGCCGCACGCGCCTCTGGCTGATGGACGAGATCGGTTGGCAGGTGCGCGAGCGGGCCGACGATCGGCCCGTGCACCGCGTGCGGCTGGCCGCCTTCGCGATCGACGCGCACGAAGTGACGAACGACGACTACGCCGCTTTCGTCGCCACGAAAGGTGCGGGCGTCGAGCCGCCGTATCACTGGGGCGGGTCCACCCCGCCCGCCGGCAAAGGTCGGCTGCCCGTCTACAACGTGACGTGGCACGAGGCCGCGAAGTACTGCGCGGCGCGCGGCGGCCGCCTGCCCACCGAGGCCGAGTGGGAATACGCGGCCCGCGGCGGTGTGGCCGACCTCGACTATCCGTGGGGCAACGACTACACGGACTCGACGCCAGACGGCACGGCCACGAAACGTGCGCACAGCGGCTCGAGCACCGGCCCGCGTCCCGTCGGGTCGTTTGCGCCAAACGCCTTCGGCCTCTACGACGTGTCGGGCAACCTGTGGGAGTGGACGGCCGACTGGTACGACCTCCACTACTACGCCGAGAGCCCCGTCGATCAGCCCACTGGGCCGGCCACCGGCCGCTACAAGGTGATTCGCGGCGGCAGCTGGGCAGACAACGAGACGCGGCTCGGCACGGTCTACTACCGGAACTTCACGGCGCCAGACACCGCGCAGCCCACCGTGGGCTTCCGCTGCGCCGGCCCCGCGGTGAAGACGCGATGAGGCGATCCGTGATGCCGTGGATCGTCTGCGTCGCGGCCCTCGTGGTGGCGCTCGCCGTGGTGGGGCTGCCGGTGTGGCTCATCCAGCCGTTCGCGCCGCAGACGCCCGAGGCGATTTCCTGGTCGTGGCACCTGCGGCAGAACGCGCCCCGGGTCACCGTGGCGATGACCCTGCTCGTGCTCGCCGCGGCTGCCACGCTCTGGCCAGCCGTCTCGCCGGTCCGCGGACGCGCCGTTCTCCTCCGCGCCACGCTCGTGCTGGCGGTGGCCCTCACCGTGGGCAGCGCGTGGTTTGCGCGCCAGAACCACTTCGAGTGGATGTTCCGGCCGTTCCCCGATCCGCGCTTCGTCG
>CADEFD010000320.1 GCA_902826515.1 uncultured Acidobacteriota bacterium | reverse complement strand
AGATACCACTCGGAGCGGGCGATCTCGGCGCCGTTGAGACGGCCCGACACCCGCACCTTGATGCCGCGGGCGCCGAAACGCAGCGCCGATTCGACGGCCTTGCGCATCGCCCGGCGGAACGCCACGCGCTTTTCGAGCTGCATGGCGACCGATTCGGCCACCAGCTGCGCGTCGAGCTCGGGCTTCTGGATTTCCTGGATGTTGATGAAGACCTCGCGCTTGGTGCGCTTCTGGATCTCCTGCTTCAACTTGTCGACTTCCGTGCCCTTGCGCCCGATGATGATGCCGGGGCGCGAGGTGTGCACGTCGATCTTCAGCTTGTTGGCGGCGCGCTCGATCTCGATCTTGGAGACGCCGGCGTGCTGGAACCGCTTCTTGAGGTCCGCCTTGAGCGCGAGATCCTCGTGAAGCAGGTCCGCGTACTCCTTGCCGGCGAACCAGCGCGACTTCCAGGTCTTGTTGAACCCGATCCGGAACCCGTACGGGTGAACTTTCTGACCCACTGCGTTCTCCTCGTCCTACTCGGCGGCCGCGGTCGTCGCGGGCTTCTTGACGCGGGCTTTCCGCGCCGGGGTCCTGGTGTCGCCGTCGCCGACCGCCTTGATCTTCTGCGGCCGCTCGGTCACTTCCACCGTCAGGTGCGTCGTGCGCTTCACGACCCGGAAGGCGCGTCCCATCGGTGCGGGACGAACGCGCTTCTGCGACGGGCCCTGGTTGGCGAACGCCGCCGAGACGAACAGCCGTTCGACGTCGCCGCCGAAGCCTTCCGTCTGACGGGCGTTGGCCACCGCCGACCGCAGCACCTTCGCCAGGTCACGCGCCACCGTCTTCTTCGCGAACTGCAGCGTCGAGAGGGCGCGGTTGACGTCCTTGCCGCGGATCAGGTCGCACACGAGTCCGGCCTTCTGGGCGGACGAGCGCACGTACTTCGCCGTTGCCTGCGTGCGCACCATGTCAGTTCTTCCCTCCGGCCGGAGCCGACGAGGCGGTCTTCTCGGCCTTGGCCGCGTGCCCCTTGAACTGGCGCGTCGGCGAGAACTCGCCGAGCTTGTGCCCGACCATGTTCTCGGTCAGGTAGACCGGCACGAACTTGCGGCCGTTGTGCACCGCCAGGGTGTGCCCGACCATCTCGGGAATCACGGTGGACCGGCGCGACCAGGTCTTCACCACTTTCTTCTCGCCGGCGCGGTTCATGGCTTCCACCTTCTCGAGAAGGTGGGTGTCGATGAATGGGCCCTTCTTCAGCGATCTGCTCATAACGCCTACTTCTTCCGCCGCTGCACGATGAACTTGTTGCTGAGCTTCTTGTTCGACCGGGTCTTGTAGCCCTTGGTCGGCACACCCCACGGCGTCACCGGGTGACGACCGCCCGAGGTGCGGCCTTCACCGCCGCCCAGCGGATGGTCCACCGGGTTCATGGCGACACCGCGCACGTGCGGCTTCTTGCCGAGCCAGCGGTTGCGGCCGGCCTTGCCGATCGACACGTTCTCGAAGTCGAGGTTGCCGACCTGCCCGATGGTGGCCACGCAGTTCTGGAGGATCTTGCGGATTTCCCCCGACGGCATCTTGACCGAGACGTATTCGCCTTCCTTGGCCACGACCTGCATGGCGGCGCCGGCGCTGCGCGCCAGCTGGCCGCCGCGTCCGGGCTTCAGCTCGACGTTGTGCACGAGCGTGCCCTGCGGGATGTTGGCCAGCGGCAGCGTGTTGCCCGGCAGGATGTCGGCGGTGTCGGAGGCGATGATCGTGTCGCCCACCTTCAGGCCGAGCGGCTGCAGCACGTAGCGCTTCTCGCCGTCGGCGTAGGTGACGAGCGCGATGCGCGCCGAGCGGTTCGGGTCGTACTCGATGGTCGACACCTTGCCGGGGATGTTCTTCTTGTCGCGCTTGAAATCGATGATGCGATACAGGCGCTTGTGACCGCCGCCGCGCCACCACATGGTGAGTTCACCAGTGCTGTTGCGGCCGCCCGAGCGCTTGAGCGACTCGGTGAGGGGTCGATGCGGCGAGGACGTCGTGATCTCGTCGAAGACCTGGACGGTCTGGAACCGGCGTCCCGGCGATGTGGGCTTGTACTTGCGAATCGGCATGGCCGTCTCTCTCGGATCCCTGAGGCTCGTGGACGCTTAGACGTTGTCGGCGAACTCGGGCAGCTTCTCGCCCTCGCGCAACACCACGTAGGCCTTCTTCCAATCGGAGCGCCGGCCGACGAACTGGCCCTGACGCTTCTGCTTGCCGTGCGCGACCGACGTGCGCACCGACGCCACCTTGGGGCCCAGCAGCTTCTCGACCGCGCGCTTGACGTCGAGTTTGTTGGCCTGCCGCGCCACTTCGAACACCAGCGTCCGGCCGTCTTCCTTCATCACGGTGGTCTTCTCCGTGACGAGCGGGCGCCGAATCACTTCAGTGAGCTTCATGTCCGTGTCTCCCGCCTAGGCGCCGAGCGCCGACTGCAGCTTCTCGACCGCCGCCTGCGTCAGCACGACCTTGGTCGTGTCGATGACGTCGCGCGCGTTGATCCGCGAGCTCTGAAGGAACTTCACGCCCGGGAGGTTGCGCAGCGAGAGCGAGAGGTTCTCGTCGAGCTGCACATCCACCAGCAGGGCCTTGCCGTTGACGCCGATGGTCTTCAGCATCGCGGCCGCGGCCTTGGTCTTGACGGCCGACGCGGTCAGCGCGTCGACGATCACGAGGTCGCCGTCCTGCGCCTTCTGCGCCAGCGCCGCCTGCAGGCCGCCGAGCTCGACCTTCTTGGGCGCGGTGAACGCGTAGCTGCGCGGCTGCGGGCCGAACACGGTGCCGCCCTTGCGCCACAGCGGCGTGCGCGTCTCGCCGACGCGGGCGCGGCCGGTGCCCTTCTGGCGCCACGGCTTGCGGCCGCTGCCACTGACCATGCCGCGCGTCTTGGTGGCGTGGGTGCCGCGACGGTCGGCGGCGTTCGCCCGCACCACCGAGGCGTGGATGAGGTCGGTCTTCACGCGGCCGCCGAACACGGCGTCGCTGAGCTCGACCGAACCCACCTTCTTGTTTTCTGCGTTGACGACATCTACGGTCATGGCGTCCTACTTCTTGCCCTTCTTGGGCTTTTCCTGCAGCTGCGGCTGCGGCTCGGGCTTGGCCGCGACGGCCTTGCGGATGAGCACGTAGCCGCCGTTGGCGCCGGGCACCGCGCCGCGCACGACCATCAGGTTGTTGTCCGCGTCGATCCGCAGCACCTTGAGGTTGCGCACGGTCACCCGGTCCTGGCCCATGTGGCCGCCCATGCGCATGCCCTTGACGACACGCGACGGGTAGGACGAGGCGCCGATCGAACCGGGCGCGCGGTGGAACATCGAGCCGTGGGTCGCGACGCCGCCACCGAAGTGGTGGCGCTTCACGACGCCCTGGAAGCCATGGCCCTTGCTGGTGCCGATGAC
>CADEFD010000319.1 GCA_902826515.1 uncultured Acidobacteriota bacterium | reverse complement strand
TTCATCTTCAACGGCTACGAGCAGAACTCGCAGTGGCTCGACCCGATGAACCCGCTGCGGCAGGTCGATCCGGACGCCGACCCGAACATCCTGCACGTGTCGTCGCTCGAAGGTTATGGCGCGCCGGTCATCGACATCTCGCACCTCATGGTGGGCGCGGATCTGTCGCAGGTGGTCGGCACGATGCGCAACTTCATCCCCAACCGCATGGTGCGGGCGACCGGGAAGATGCAGCGCATGAACATCGACGACGGCGACATCTACCTCGGCGAGTTCGCGAACGGCGCGTTGTGCTCGATCCAGACGAGCTACGTGACCGTGGGCAACTACCCCGGCATCGAAGCGCGGCTCTACGGCAGCGAAGGCGCGATCATCTGCCGGCTGGTCGAGGAACACGGCATCTGCGAGCGCATCTGGCTCGCCGGCAAGGACCACGTGGAGTTCACGCGCGCCGAGGTGCCGGCCGAGTTCTACCCGCCGGGCGGGTCGTCCGAAGAATCCTGGCGCACGCTCTTCTACGCCAATCTCGTCAGCAGCTTCATCGGCGAGATCCTCGCGGAGGATGCCTCCAACGAGGGCAACTTCGACGACGGCGCGTGGGTGCAGGAGACGATCAACGCCGTCGAGCTGTCGTTCCGGGAGCGCCGATGGGTGACACTGCCGCTCGCGTAGGGGCGGCGGGCGCGGCCGGCGCCGCGCTCGATCGCGTCTTCGACACTTTCTACCGGCAGCGGCCGGTCACGGCCACCTTCACCGGACTGCATCCGCACGACGGCGTGTTGCCCGACTGGTCGCCGGCGGCCCTTGGCGCGCAGGCCGAGGAACTGCGGGCGCTGCGCCGGGAGCTCGAGGCCGCGGGACGTGTGCCGGACGCGGACGTCCGCACGTTTCCGGGCGATGTGGACCTCGCGCTCGCGGACGCCACGCTCGAGATCGCGCTCGCCGAACACGAGAGCGGCCACTTCGTGCAGCGCAACCCGTCGCTCTGGACGGGCGAAGCCATCTTCGGCGTGCTGAGCCTCGTCACGCGCGACTTCGCGCCGCTCGCCGAGCGGCTGGCGAGTGCCGAAGCGCGTCTCGGCGGAATTCCCGCGTTTCTCGCGCAGGCCTCGCAGACGATGGTGTCGGCGCCGCTCGACTGGAAGATGAAGGCGCGGCAGGACTGCGAGGCCGCCGGGCCGCTCTTTGCCGAGACGCTGCCGGCATGGGTCCGGGGCGAAGTGGCAGACGGTCGCGCGCCCGGAATCGACGGCGAACGCTGGTCGCGCGTGTCGGCCGCCGCGAGCCAGGCGTTCGCGGCGTTCGCGACATGGCTCACCGTGCCCGACGTGGCGTCGGCCGCGGCGCCGTTGTCGTGGCTGCGCGGCGGCAAGCCGAAGGGCCTCGCCGACATCGGTCCGACCGGCGAGTCCGCGCCACAGTTGCTGCTGGAACTGCTGGTGCGGCGTGGCCACTGGGTGACCACGCCCCTGCCCTCGCTGCTCGACGAAGCGCAGACCGCCCTCGCGGACGCGCGCGCCACGCTCGAGACGATGGCCGCGCCCTACGGCGGCTGGCCCGCTGTGCAGGAGCAGCTGGCCGAGGCGCATCCGGCGCCGCCGCAGTATCTGGCGCGCTTCCGGGAGAAGTGGGACGCGTGCCGCGCCGCCGCCGAGGCGCACGATCTCGTGACGTGGCCCGACGCGCCGCTGCGGTATGTGCCGTTCCCCGAGCACACCCGCGACGCCGCGCCGAAGCTCTACTACCTGCACTACCGGTCGCCGGCCCCGTTCGATCCGTTCGGCACCTTCGACTACGTGGTCGCGCCGCTCGACGGTCTCACGGGTGACGAGATCACGGCGCGCCTGCGGCAGTGGAACGACAGCGTCATCACGCTCAACCACGTGGTGCACCACGGCGCCATCGGCCATCACGTGCAGAACCACCACGCGTATCGCGGCGCCTCGCGCATCGGCCGCGTGGCGGCGGTGGACGCCGCCTGCCGGATCAGCATGTTCCTCGGCGGCAGCCTCGCCGAAGGCTGGGCCTGCTACGTCTGCGATCTGATGGAGGAGGTCGGCTTCCTGACGCCGCTCGAGGCCATCGCGCAGCAGCACACACGCGTCAGAATCGCGGCCCGCGCCGTCGCCGACCTGCAGCTCCACACCGGACGCGCGAGTATTCCGTCCATCACCTGGCACTACGAAGATCAGGCCGGGATGAGCCGCGTTGCCGCCCGCGGCGAGGCCGTCCGCAACAGCATGTATCCGGGTGCGGCCGTGATGTACTGGCTCGGCACCCGCGGGATCCACCGCCTGCGCGCCGAGGTCCGGCGCCGCGAAGGGGCCGCCTTCTCGATGCGACGTTTCCACGACCGATTTCTCTCCTACGGGGCCATCCCGGTGGCCCTCATCTCGAAGCTGATGCTGGCCGAGGAGGCCCGCTCATGAGGAGGGACTGCATAACTGGGGTCAGACCCCATTCTGGGTGGGTGCAGACTAAGCGCAGATTCTGCACTGGTGTCGCGGTACTGATGGCGCTCTTCGCGGGTGCCTGCGGCGGGGGCGCGCCAGGGCCGGCGCCCGCGGCCACGGGCGCGTCCGGCCCCGCGAAGCCCACGGACCGCCTGACGGTTGGCTACGACCGCGAGCCCGACACGCTGAACCGCTTCAGCACGCACATCCTCGAAGACATCGAGACGTGTGTGGTCGAAGGCCTCGTCACCACGAACGAGAAGATGGAGGTGGTGCCGCTGCTCGCGGCCTCGGTGCCCACGGTGGAGAACGGCGGCGTCGTGCTGCGCACGGACGGCGGCATGGACGTCACCTGGAAGTTGCGCCCCGAGGTGAAGTGGCACGACGGCACGCCACACACCTCCGCCGACGTGAAGTTCACGGTCGAGGCCATCAACAGCCCGGCCTACAACCCCGAGAGCACCGACGGCTTCGATCGCATCACGAGCGTGGACACGCCCGACCCGCTCACCGCCGTGCTGCACTACAAGGAAATCTACGCGCCCTACCAGCTCCAGTTCGTGCGCGGCACGCTGCCGAAGCACGTGCTCGAGGGGCGCGACATCGATACCGCGAACGACTACAACCGCGCCCCGCTCGGCACCGGCCCGTACAAGGTGGCGGAGTGGAAGAGCGGCGAGTTCATCCGCCTCGAGGCCGTGCCGCAGTACTGGCAGGGGACGCCCGCCGCGATCAAGACGCTGACGTTCCGCTTCATCGCCAACACCAACACCCGCATCAACCAGCTCAAGAGCGGGGAAGTGGACATGGTGGTGATGTTCCCGTGGGACAAACACCGCGAAGTGGCCGCCATTCCCGGCGTGTCCGTGCATCGCATCGACGGCAACGGCTACGAACACGTCACGCTCAACCAGCGCGCGTTCCCGGCCTTCGCCGACGTGCGCGTGCGCCAGGCGCTGACCCACGC
>CADEFD010000318.1 GCA_902826515.1 uncultured Acidobacteriota bacterium | reverse complement strand
TCAGGTTGCCGATGGCGCCCATGCTCGAGCGCTTGTCGATGGCGGCCTCGACCTCCGGCGGCACCGAACAGTTCTCGACGATGAAGCTCGGAATCTCGATGCCGTATTTCTCGACGAGCTGCGGGTTGATGAGCGGCAGCAGCGCTTCGCCCACTTCCGTGTAGCGCGTGGCGAGGTCGAGCGCCGGCACGCGGGCCGACGCGATGGCGTCGGTGAACACGCTCACGATACGCGAGCGCATCGTGTCGGCGAATTCATCCAGGCGGAAGTTGTGGTCGGAGCCGGCCACTTCCTTGAGGAAGGTGCGGACGTTCACGACCTTGAAGTCGTAGGTGCCGAAGGCGCGCAGGCGGATGATGCCGAAATCCTGATCGCGCAGCATGATCGGATTCGACGTGCCCCACTTGTTGCCGGTGAAGAGGCGCGTGTTGACGAAGTAGACGTCGGCCTTGAAGGGCGACTCGAAGCCGTACTTCCAGCCCTTGAGCTGCGACAGCACCGGGATGTTGTCGGTGGTCAGCGTGTGCTTGCCGGGCCCGAACGTGTCACCGAAGGCGCCGACGTAGAGGAACTGGGCCGTCTGCGATTCGCGCACGATGAGCTGCGCGCCGTTCTTGATTTCCTTGTCGTCGTCGGGAAACCGCCAGCTGATCGTGTCGCGCGAGTCGTCCTGCCACTCGATGATCTCGATGAGCTGTGTCTTGATGTAGTCCATCAGGCCCATGGCGCCGTTGCCTCCACGTGTGAAAAGACGAGTGTAGCGCGGACACTGTTCAGCCGCCCAGACGATGGAACCGCCGTCAGCGGGGCGATCCCAGCCGCTCGAGCGCTGCCTTCGCCGCCGGGTTGCCGCGGCCGGCGGCGTCGGCGTACCAGCGGCGGGCCAGCCCGCGGTCGGCCGTGACACCCTTGCCGTGTTCGTAGGCCTCGCCGAGGCGCAGCTGCGGCACGGCATCGCCCTTGAGCGCGGCCCTGGTCCACCAGGTGACCGCGGCGGCCGGATCGGCGGCCACGCCGCGTCCGGCGGCGTAGGCGTTCCCGATGTTGTGTTCGGCGAGCGTATGGCCGGCGGCCGCGGCCTTCTGGAACCAGCCGAACGCCACGGCCGGATCTTCGGCCACGCCGAGCCCTTCGTCGAAGGCCGTGCCCATCAGGAACTGGGCCTCGACCACGCCGAGCGCCGCCTGCCGCTGCACGGCGCCGAGCATCTGGTCGGCGATGGCGCGCGCTCGCGTCTCGTCGCGCGGGTAGCCGAGGCGTCCGCGCGACCAGGCGCGCGCCAGCCACATCCGGGCCAGCACGTCGCCGTCGGTGGCGGCGGCGTCGATGAGGGCGCGGGCCTTGGCGTCGTCCACCCGCCCGGAGGTGCCGGTGTACCAGGCAATGGCCTCGACCACGCGGGGATCCTGGCGGGGCTGCGCGCCGGCCTCGGCGGACGCGGCCGCGACGAGCACCACACACACGGCGACAGCAGCCTGCATCTGCACATTATGGCGTGTGGCCGCCGCAAAACGTACAGACCGCACAGCCACGGGCCGATAGTGCGGAGGATGAGTTCCGCCGTGCGGACGCCGGGCCCGACCGCCCGCGCGTCCGACCAGATCCTGGCCGCCCAGGTCGCGCTGCTGTACGAACGCTCCGCCACCAGCCTCCCTGCGTCCACCGCCGCCATGATCGCCGCGACCGCGATGTTCATCGTGGTCGCGCCCTCGACGCGCCTCGCCGTCTGGGTCGCCGTGATGGTGGCCGTCGCCGCCGGCCGCTACCTGCTCGTGCGCGCCTGGCGCGCCGCGCATGCCAGAGGCCCGGTGGACGAAGAGCGCTGGGGCCAGTGGTACGTCACCGGTGCCGCCGTGAACGGGCTGGCCTGGGGGCTCGGCGGCGCCGTGCTGCATCCCGAAGGGCTGCCCCACGTCGAGGCGGCGCTCGCGATCTTCGTCGTCGGCATGGGCACGGCCGGTCTGGCGCCGCTCGCGCCGCTGCGGCCGGCCTACCCGGCCTTCATCCTCTGCATGGTGGTGCCGTATGCGTCGGGCCTCGTGCTCACCGGCGGCGCCGAACACATCTTTGCCGGGCTCGCCATCTTCGTGTTCCTGGCGGCGATGCTCGCGGTGGGGAAGAGCAACACCGACGTCATCGAGCAGTCCCTGCGGCTGCGATTCGAGAACGACGACCTGGTGCGCGATCTGCTGGCGGCGCGCGCCGCCACCGAGACGGTGAACGAAGGGCTGCGCCGCGAGGTCGAACGGCGCGTGCACGCGCAGGAGATCGCCGAGGAAGCAAGCCGCGCCAAGTCCACGTTCCTCGCCAACATGAGCCACGAAATCCGCACGCCGATGAACGGCGTGCTCGGCATGACCGAGCTGCTGCTCGGCTCGGGCCTCGGGCCCGACCAGCGGCGGCTGGCTGAAACCGCGCACCGCTCGGCCGAGTCGCTGCTGGCCGTCATCAACGACGTGCTCGACTTCTCGAAGATCGAAGCCGGCCACCTGCGAATCGACGAGCGCCCGTTCGAACCGCGGACGCTCGCCGAGGACGTCTGCGCGCTGCTCGGTGAGATGGCGCATGGCAAGGGCCTGGCGCTCGTCTGCCGCGCCACGAGCGCCGTGCCGGCGCTCGTCGTGGGCGACCCCGACCGCGTGCGACAGGTGCTCACGAACGTGCTCGGCAACGCCGTCAAGTTCACGAGCGCGGGCGACGTGGTGGTGACGCTCGACGCCGACCCGGTGGAGGGGTCGAAGCACCAGTACCTGCTGCGCGCCAGCGTCAGGGACACCGGCCCCGGCATTCCGCCCGACGTCGCGCCGCGAATCTTCGAGGCCTTCCAGCAGGGTGATGCCTCGCTAACGCGCGCGCATGGCGGCACCGGACTGGGCCTGGCCATCGCCCGCCGTCTGGTCGAGCGGATGGGCGGCGAGATCACCTTCACGTCGACGCCAGGCGAGGGCACCGAGTTCCGTTTCTCGGTGCGCGTCACGCGGGCCGCGGAGGGACTGCGTTCCATGGCCGTGCCGCCGGCGCCGGTCACCTCGCAGTTTGCCGGCCTGGTGCTGGTCGTCGAAGACAACGACGTGAACCAGCAGGTGGCGACCGCCATGCTGCGGCGCATGGGCTGCGAGGTCGATGTCGTCGCCAACGGCCGCGAGTGCCTGACGGCGCTCGAGCAGGCGCGCTACGACCTCGTGTTCATGGACTGCCACATGCCGGTGATGGACGGCTTTGCCGCCACCGCGGCCATCCGTGCCATCGAGTCGCGGCACGGCCGCGCCCGTCAGCCGATCGTGGCGCTCACCGCCGATGCCCTCGCCGGGGATTCCGAGAAGTGTCTGTCGGCCGGCATGGACGACTACCTGGCCAAGCCGTTCGGCCTCGGCGACCTGCGCGCCGTGCTCGAACGGTGGCTGCCGCGGCGGGTCGCCTAGCTCATCGCGCGGATCACGTCCCAGCGCGTGATGATGTAGGTCTCGTCGCTCTTGAAGTCGC
>CADEFD010000317.1 GCA_902826515.1 uncultured Acidobacteriota bacterium | reverse complement strand
CCTTCCGCCAGACCGACCTCGAGGACAACAGCGCGCGCTTCGGCGGCCTGCGCCGTCTCACCTACTACGGCGAGCTCTTCGACCCGGAACTGAGCAACCTGCAGGTGCTCACCGCAGGCCTCGGCCTGCGCCCGGCCCGCACCGTGGGCGTCGACATCGTCTGGCACACCTACGTGCAGTCGGTGCTCAAGGATTCGATCCCCTCGAGCGCGTTCGACCTCGATGCCACCGAAGCCAGCGGCCTGCTCGGCCACGAGTTCGACGCCGCCGTCACGATTCGCGCCGGACGTTTCGACATCGACCTGGCGGGCGGCGTGTTCCTCGCCGGTGCCGGTCTCACCGACCGGCCGCGCGTGGCCTTCTTCTGGCGCCCGCAAGTGCGCCTCTACTTCTGAGGAGTTCGACGATGCCGCTTCGCCACCGCGACCAGATGCGCCGCATCTTCATCTACTGCCACGACGCCTACGGCATGGGCAACGCGCGGCGGATGATGGCGATCTCGCGCCACCTCGCGACGACGCTGCCAGAGGCGAACCTGCTGCTCGCCTCAGGTTCCCCGGTCATCCATGGCTTCCGCCTGCCCGACCGCGTCGACTACATCAAGCTGCCGTCGGTGGCCCGCACGGACCGCGAGCAGTATGCGACGCGTTACCTCACGACCGGCATCCGCGACACCATCCGCCTGCGCGCGGCGCTGCTGCGGGCCGCCGTGCAGGACTTCCAGCCCGACCTCGTGCTCGTGGACAAGAAGCCGTTCGGCATCATGCACGAACTCGGCGACGCTATCCGCTACCTGCGCACGAACAGCCCGGACACGAAGCACGTGCTCGTGCTGCGCGACATCCTCGACGCGCCGGAGCCGACCATCGCGTGCCTGGCCAGCTCGCACTTCGAGCGCGATATCAACAGCTGCTTCGATCTCGTGGCCGTGCTCGGCACGCCCGACGTCTTCGACGTGCGGCGCGAGTACGCGCTCGACGCCGAGACGCGGTCACGCGTCGCGTTCTGCGGCTATCTGCGCAGCACGCCTGGCGCACGCACCCCTGAGGACATCCGCCAGTCGCTCGGGGTGGAACGCGGCGAGCAGCTGCTGCTCGTCACCCCGGGCAGCGGTGAAGACGGCCGCGTGTTGCTCGAGACCTCGATGGGCGCGATCGCACGTGTGCGGCAGGACGCCGGCGGCGCCGCGGTGCGTGCGCTCGTGATGGCCGGCCCGCAACTGCCGGCCGACGACCTCGCGAAGCTTACGGCCGCGGCGCAGGCCATCGGCGGCACCACCGTGCAGACCTTCACCGACGACATGAGCAGCTACGTCTCAGCGGCCGATCTGGTCGTCGCGATGGGCGGCTACAACACGGTCTGCGACATCCTGTCGCTGGCCGCCCGCGCCGTCGTCGTGCCGCGCGTGCGCCCCGTGGCCGAGCAGTGGATTCGTGCCGAACGCATGCAGGCGCTCGGCTTCTTCACCGCCGTGCATCCCGACGGCATCACAGCCGATCGTCTTGCGGCCGCCATCCGCACGACGCTGGCGCGTCCGGCCCGACGGATTCCGCCCGAGGACGTGAACCTCGACGGCCTGCCGGGGCTCATGACCCATCTCGATCGCCTCTATCAGGACGATGCGCCCGCGTACGTGCCGGTCACGGCACGCCGCGCGAATGCCTGCTCGGAGGCGCTGTGAGGATTCTCTACGTCTGCGCGGATCTCGGCATCCCGGTGCTGGGCGGCAAGGGCGCCGCCGTGCACGTGCGGGCGATGGCACACGCCTTCCGCGACGAGGGCCACACGGTGGTCGTGGCGGCCGGTCAGACGGTGAAGTCGCTCTGGCAGACGCCGGCCCCGCTCGACGTGCCGGTGCTGCACGTGCCGCCGGGTCCCGAGATCGTCCACGTGTCGTCACGCCTGCGCGCGTTTTCGGCCGCCATCGGCGCGCCTTCCACGGCCGCGGGTGAAGTGCGGCGGGCGCTCTACAACCAGGAGCTGCTCGTGCAGCTCCGCCAGCGGTTCGAACACGATCCGCCCGACGTCGTCTACGAGCGGGCGTCGCTCTTCGGCATCGCCGGGCTGACCTTCGCCCGCGAGATCGGCGTGCCGCACCTGCTCGAGCTGAACGCCCCGCTCGCCGATGAACAGCAGCGCTACCGCCAGGGCGGCGCGCTGCGCGAGCTGGCGGAGACCTCGGAGGCGTGGATGCTCACGGGCACCGACGCGGTGCTGGCCGTCTCGGCGCCGCTCGCCGAGCAGGTCGTGGCGCGCGGCGTCGAGCGCGCGCGCGTGCATGTCGTCGCCAACGGCGTAGACACCACGCGCTTCCATCCTGGCGGCGACAACGGCGTGCGGGCGCGCTACGGTCTCGGAGATCGGCCGGTGCTCGGCTTCGTAGGCGGGCTTCGTCCCTGGCATGGCGTGGAGACGCTGCCGCGCGCCGTCGCGGCGCTCACGGCCCGGCACCCGGGCGTGCACGCGCTCATCGTGGGTGATGGGCCACTGCGTCCGGAGATCGAACGCGAAATCGCGCGCCTCGGGCTCGAGCGTCACGTCACGCTGACCGGCGCCGTGCCGCACGAGGACGTGCCGGCGTTCATCCGCGCGTGTGACGTGGCGCTCGCGCCGTATCCGGCGGCCTCGCACACGTTCTACTTCTCGCCGCTCAAGGTCTACGAGTACATGGCGTGCGGCGTGCCGGTCGTGGGCGCCCGCCTCGGCCAGCTCGCCGACGTGGTCGAGGACGGCGTGACCGGTCGCCTCTACCCCGCCGGCGATCTCGATGCGCTCGTGGACGCGTGTGATGACCTGCTGGCGCGGCCGGACGAGGCGCGCCGAATGGGCGCGCGCGCGGCCGAGGTCATTGCCGCCGGGCACACCTGGGGGCACAACGCCCGGCGCATCGCCGCGCTCGCGGCCACGATCGGCACGCGCGAGGCGGTGTGCGCATGAGCGTCACGAACGTCGCCTACGTGGTGAACATGTTTCCGAAGCTGTCGGAGACGTTCATCGCGAACGAGATCGCGGAGCTCGTGCGCCGCGGCGTCACCTGCCGCGTGCTGTCGCTCAAGGCGCCCACCGAGACACTTCGTCATCCGGTCGTGCACACCCTCCCGCTCGACGAGATGGTCTTCTTCGACGAGGCGGCGTTCCGGCGCTCGCTCGCGGATGCGCCGCCGGATGTCGTGCACGCACACTTCGCCACGGAACCTACGCGCGTGGCCCGCGCCATCGCCGCCGACCTCGACCTGCCCTACACCTTCACGGCGCACGGCTACGACGTCTACCGGCGTCCGCCTGCCGACCTCGCGGCGCGCGTGCGTGATGCGGCGGCCGTCGTCACCGTGTCTGAGGCCAACGCAGCGCACCTGGCGGACGTGTGCGGCGCCGACCGCGCCCGTCTGCACGTGTTGCCCTGCGGCGTGGACCTCGACCGCTTCGTGCCGGTGCCGGACCGGGTCGAACCGGCCACCATCGTCTGTGTCGCGCGGCTGCGCCCGGTGAAGAACCTCGGCGTGCTGCTGCGCGCTTGCCGGATCCTGA
>CADEFD010000316.1 GCA_902826515.1 uncultured Acidobacteriota bacterium | reverse complement strand
CCTTCCGCCAGACCGACCTCGAGGACAACAGCGCGCGCTTCGGCGGCCTGCGCCGCCTGACCTACTACGGCGAGCTGTTCGATCCGGAGCTGAGCAACCTGCAGGTGCTCACCGCCGGCCTCGGCCTGCGGCCGGCCCGCACGGTGGGCGTGGATCTGGTGTGGCACACCTACGTGCAGTCGGTGCTGAAGGACTCGATCCCCTCGAGCGCTTTCGACCTCGATGCCACCGAAGCCAGCGGCCTGCTCGGGCACGAGCTCGACGCCGCCATCACGATCCGCGCCGGACGTTTCGACATCGACCTGGCGGGCGGCGTGTTCCTCGCCGGCGCCGGTCTCACCGACCGGCCGCGCGTGGCCTTCTTCTGGCGCCCGCAAGTGCGCCTCTACTTCTGAGGAGTTCGACGATGCCGCTTCGCCACCGCGACCAGATGCGCCGCATCTTCATCTACTGCCACGACGCCTACGGCATGGGCAACGCGCGGCGGATGATGGCGATCTCGCGCCACCTCGCGACGACGCTGCCAGAGGCGAACCTGCTGCTCGCCTCAGGTTCCCCGGTCATCCATGGCTTCCGCCTGCCCGACCGCGTCGACTACATCAAGCTGCCGTCGGTGGCCCGCACGGACCGCGAGCAGTATGCGACGCGTTACCTCACGACCGGCATCCGCGACACCATCCGCCTGCGCGCGGCGCTGCTGCGGGCCGCCGTGCAGGACTTCCAGCCCGACCTCGTGCTCGTGGACAAGAAGCCGTTCGGCATCATGCACGAACTCGGCGACGCTATCCGCTACCTGCGCACGAACAGCCCGGACACGAAGCACGTGCTCGTGCTGCGCGACATCCTCGACGCGCCGGAGCCGACCATCGCGTGCCTGGCCAGCTCGCACTTCGAGCGCGATATCAACAGCTGCTTCGATCTCGTGGCCGTGCTCGGCACGCCCGACGTCTTCGACGTGCGGCGCGAGTACGCGCTCGACGCCGAGACGCGGTCACGCGTCGCGTTCTGCGGCTATCTGCGCAGCACGCCTGGCGCACGCACCCCTGAGGACATCCGCCAGTCGCTCGGGGTGGAACGCGGCGAGCAGCTGCTGCTCGTCACCCCGGGCAGCGGTGAAGACGGCCGCGTGTTGCTCGAGACCTCGATGGGCGCGATCGCACGTGTGCGGCAGGACGCCGGCGGCGCCGCGGTGCGTGCGCTCGTGATGGCCGGCCCGCAACTGCCGGCCGACGACCTCGCGAAGCTTACGGCCGCGGCGCAGGCCATCGGCGGCACCACCGTGCAGACCTTCACCGACGACATGAGCAGCTACGTCTCAGCGGCCGATCTGGTCGTCGCGATGGGCGGCTACAACACGGTCTGCGACATCCTGTCGCTGGCCGCCCGCGCCGTCGTCGTGCCGCGCGTGCGCCCCGTGGCCGAGCAGTGGATTCGTGCCGAACGCATGCAGGCGCTCGGCTTCTTCACCGCCGTGCATCCCGACGGCATCACAGCCGATCGTCTTGCGGCCGCCATCCGCACGACGCTGGCGCGTCCGGCCCGACGGATTCCGCCCGAGGACGTGAACCTCGACGGCCTGCCGGGGCTCATGACCCATCTCGATCGCCTCTATCAGGACGATGCGCCCGCGTACGTGCCGGTCACGGCACGCCGCGCGAATGCCTGCTCGGAGGCGCTGTGAGGATTCTCTACGTCTGCGCGGATCTCGGCATCCCGGTGCTGGGCGGCAAGGGCGCCGCCGTGCACGTGCGGGCGATGGCACACGCCTTCCGCGACGAGGGCCACACGGTGGTCGTGGCGGCCGGTCAGACGGTGAAGTCGCTCTGGCAGACGCCGGCCCCGCTCGACGTGCCGGTGCTGCACGTGCCGCCGGGTCCCGAGATCGTCCACGTGTCGTCACGCCTGCGCGCGTTTTCGGCCGCCATCGGCGCGCCTTCCACGGCCGCGGGTGAAGTGCGGCGGGCGCTCTACAACCAGGAGCTGCTCGTGCAGCTCCGCCAGCGGTTCGAACACGATCCGCCCGACGTCGTCTACGAGCGGGCGTCGCTCTTCGGCATCGCCGGGCTGACCTTCGCCCGCGAGATCGGCGTGCCGCACCTGCTCGAGCTGAACGCCCCGCTCGCCGATGAACAGCAGCGCTACCGCCAGGGCGGCGCGCTGCGCGAGCTGGCGGAGACCTCGGAGGCGTGGATGCTCACGGGCACCGACGCGGTGCTGGCCGTCTCGGCGCCGCTCGCCGAGCAGGTCGTGGCGCGCGGCGTCGAGCGCGCGCGCGTGCATGTCGTCGCCAACGGCGTAGACACCACGCGCTTCCATCCTGGCGGCGACAACGGCGTGCGGGCGCGCTACGGTCTCGGAGATCGGCCGGTGCTCGGCTTCGTAGGCGGGCTTCGTCCCTGGCATGGCGTGGAGACGCTGCCGCGCGCCGTCGCGGCGCTCACGGCCCGGCACCCGGGCGTGCACGCGCTCATCGTGGGTGATGGGCCACTGCGTCCGGAGATCGAACGCGAAATCGCGCGCCTCGGGCTCGAGCGTCACGTCACGCTGACCGGCGCCGTGCCGCACGAGGACGTGCCGGCGTTCATCCGCGCGTGTGACGTGGCGCTCGCGCCGTATCCGGCGGCCTCGCACACGTTCTACTTCTCGCCGCTCAAGGTCTACGAGTACATGGCGTGCGGCGTGCCGGTCGTGGGCGCCCGCCTCGGCCAGCTCGCCGACGTGGTCGAGGACGGCGTGACCGGTCGCCTCTACCCCGCCGGCGATCTCGATGCGCTCGTGGACGCGTGTGATGACCTGCTGGCGCGGCCGGACGAGGCGCGCCGAATGGGCGCGCGCGCGGCCGAGGTCATTGCCGCCGGGCACACCTGGGGGCACAACGCCCGGCGCATCGCCGCGCTCGCGGCCACGATCGGCACGCGCGAGGCGGTGTGCGCATGAGCGTCACGAACGTCGCCTACGTGGTGAACATGTTTCCGAAGCTGTCGGAGACGTTCATCGCCAACGAAATCGCGGAGCTCGTGCGCCGCGGCGTCACCTGCCGCGTGCTCTCGCTCAAAGCCCCGACCGAGACGCTGCGCCATCCGGTCGTGCGCACGCTTCCGCTCGATGAGATGCTCTTCGTCGACGAGGCGGCGTTCCGGCGCTCGCTCGCGGACGCGCCGCCGGATGTCGTGCACGCACACTTCGCCACCGAGCCCACGCGCGTGGCCCGCGCCATCGCTGCCGACCTCGACCTGCCCTACACGTTCACGGCGCATGGCTACGACGTCTACCGGCGTCCGCCGGCCGACCTTGCGGCGCGGGTGCAGGACGCGGCGGCCGTCGTCACGGTGTCTGACGCCAACGCCGCACATCTGGTAGAGGCATGCGGCGCCGACCGCGCCCGCCTGCACGTGTTGCCCTGCGGCGTGGACCTCGACCGTTTCGTACCGATGCCGGCCCGGGTCGAACCGGCCACGATCGTCTGTGTCGCCCGGCTGCGCCCGGTGAAGAACCTCGGCGTGCTGCTGCGCGCTTGCCGGATCCTGA
>CADEFD010000315.1 GCA_902826515.1 uncultured Acidobacteriota bacterium | reverse complement strand
AGCGAGAACAGCAGCAGGATGCGCATGACCATCGCGGCCATGAGGCCGACGCGGCGCGCCCGGGCCTGCTGACTGGCCGGCAGCTTGCCGGCGAGAATCGAGATGAAGATCACGTTGTCCACGCCGAGCACGACCTCGAGGGCCGTGAGCGTGGCGAGCGCGATGAGATTGTCGGTCGTGAACAGGGCGTCCATCGTGGGCACCGGAACCTAGGCGGGAACGGGGCGCCGCGGCTTGTGCGCGCAGGCGCCGGTGTTGATGCAGCCGTCGGCCAGGCGCAGGCGCGCCACTGGCTGACCGGCCACGAGATGCGCCGAGACGATCTCCTCGACGTCGGCCGCCGTCACCGGCCCGTACCAGACGGCCTCCGGATAGACGACCACCGTCGGGCCATGTTCGCACTGGTCGAGGCAGCCGGCGCGGTTCGCGCGCACGGTGCGGGCGAGGCCGTGTTCGGCAATCGCCTGCTTGAACCGCTTGTGGAGCGCTTCGCCGCCCTCGGGATCGCAGCAGCCGCGCGGATGGTCCGCCGCGCGCTGGTTGCCACAGACGAAGACGTGGCGCTCGAAGGCGGCCATTACGACAGCTCGGAAAGCTCCGGCCGGGTCTGCAGCGCGCCCCACGTCTCGGGGTCCTGCCAGAGCAGCGTCCAGAAGTAGCGGCCCACGTCGCCCTTCGGAAACGTGGCCGACAGCGTGTCGGCGGCAGCCTGAATGGCCTCCGGCGTGGGCTGCTTCGGCGTCTCGTCTTCGATGAGGCCGTCGACGTGCGTGATGCCGAGCGCGTCGAGGAACGCGCCCATCATCGGGCGCTGGAACTCGAGGTGATACACGACCAGGAGGCGCGCGGCGAGGAGATCGGAGACCTGCGCGATCCCGCCCAGGTACTTGGCGCGTTTGTCGACGCCGAGCGCCTGCACGCTGCGCGGGCGGAACTTGATCTGGCGGGCGATGAGGGCGATCGCCTCGGCCTGCTCGAGCGCGGCGTTCTCATCGGTCCAGAACGCAGTGGCGGCCGCAATCCGGCGGTCGGTGGACATCGTCCGCCACAGTCGGGCGGGCCGCATTTCCTCGAGAGTGGACGACATAGGCGACCACAGGATAACAAACCGGCCGCGCCGTGCGGCGCCGGACCGGCGTTTTCCGAAGGAATTCGCGGACGAGCGGGCTCAGGCCACCCAGGCGACGCGGCGCAGCAGCGCGGTGTCGTCGAGCATGCGGCCGGCGCCCTTGACCACCGAGGTCAGCGGATCGTCGGCCACGCGCACCGGCACGCCGGTTTCCTGACGCAGGCGCTCGTCGAGCCGCGTCAGCAGCGCGCCGCCGCCGGTGAGCACGAGGCCCTGCTCGTAGATGTCGGCGGCAATTTCCGGCGGCACACATTCGAGCGCGCCCCTGACGGCGCCGACAATCGCGCGCAGCGGCTCGGCCAGGGCGTCGCGCACTTCCGGCTCGGTGACCTCGACGATGCGGGGCCGGCCTTCGCGCATGCAGCGGCCACGCACTTCCATGTTGCGCACCGGCTCGCCGTCGCAGGCCGAGCCGAGGCGGATCTTGACGTCTTCCGCCGTGCGCTCGCCGATGAGCAGGCCGTGGCGGCGTCGCATGAAGCTGATGATCGCATCGTCCATGTGGTTGCCGGCCGTGCGGATCGCGCTCGTGTAGACCATGCCGCCGAGCGAGATGACGGCGATGTCGGTCGTGCCGCCGCCGATGTCCACCACCATGGAGCCGGTGGCTTCGGTGATGGGCAGGCCGGCGCCGATGGCGGCCGCCATCGGTTCTTCGACCAGGTGCACTTCGCTGGCCTTGGCGCGGTAGGCGCTGTCGACCACGGCGCGGCGTTCGACCTGCGTGATGCTCGACGGGATGCCGATGACGAGGCGCGTGCGCCGCCACGTGACACTGCCCTGCGCCTTCCGGATGAGATGGCTCAGCAGGCGCTCGGCCGCTTCGAAGTCGGCGATGACGCCGTCGCGCAGAGGGCGGATGGTCGTGATGTTCGCGGGCGTTCGCCCGAGCATCGCGTGGGCCTCGTGGCCGACGGCCTCGGTCTTGTCGCTCTGGGTGTTGATGGCGACGATGGAGGGCTCGTCGACGACGATGCCACGGCCGGGCGCGAACACAACTGTATTCGCGGTGCCGAGGTCGACGGCGAAATCACGGGCGGCGAAGGGCAGAATGTTCAGCAACATGACACTTGTCGGTCGTTGGCTCGCGGAGTCTAGCCGCAATTGTGGCAAGTCGTGTGCCGTCTCAGACCTCGACCGTCATTTTGCGCGTCATGTCGTGCAATCATGGGAGGAATCCTGATGTTCCCCTCCCGCGTCGTTAGGGCGAAACCCTGAATCAGCGCCTTCGGCGACGACGAACTGTGTAATGGACGCGCAGAATTGTCAGTGTGAGTCAGCCGGCTGACACTTCGGCGTCAACAGGGCGTTCGACCAAAGCACGACCACACGGAGATCACGCGATGCACGCCACCGAGAGCTTCTTCGATCAGGTCACGCGGTATTTCAACGACGCCGCCCGCTTCACCACCTACCCCGAGGGCCTGCTCGCGCAGATCCGCTGCTGCAACAGCATCTACCGCTTCGACTTCCCGCTCAGGCGGGCCGACGGCACGATCGAAGTCATCCATGGCTGGCGCGTCGAGCACAGCCATCACAAGCTGCCGACCAAGGGCGGCATCCGCTTCGCGCCCGACGTCCACGAAGAGGAGGTGATGGCGCTGGCCGCCCTCATGACCTACAAGTGCTCGATCGTGGACGTCCCATACGGCGGCGCCAAGGGTGGCATCCGGATCGATCCGAAGCAGTACACGGTCGAAGAACTCGAGCGCATCACGCGGCGCTACACGCACGAACTCGTGAAGAAGAACTTCATCGGCCCCGGCATCGACGTGCCGGCGCCCGACTACGGCACCGGGGAACGCGAGATGGCGTGGATTGCCGACACCTACTCGGCGCTCCACCCCGGCCAGCTCGACGCCATCGGCTGCGTCACCGGCAAGCCGCTCGCCCAGGGCGGCGTGAACGGACGGCGCGAAGCCACCGGCCGCGGTCTCTTCTACGCGATCCGCGAAGCGTGTTCGCATGCCGAGGACATGCAGGCGCTCGGCCTCACGACGGGGCTCGAGGGCAAGCGCGTGGTCGTGCAGGGGCTCGGCAACGTCGGCTATCACGCGGCGAAGTTCTGCCGCGAGGCCGGCGCCCTCATCATCGCCATCGCCGAACGCGAAGGCGCCATCACCAACCCGAAGGGCCTGCACGAAGACGAGGTCTTCCAGCACCGCAAGGGCGGCGCGTCGATCCTCACCTTTCCCGGCGGCACGCCGCTCGCGAGCACGGCGGCGGCGCTCGAGATGGCGTGCGACATCCTGATTCCGGCCGCGCTCGAGAACCAGTTCACCGCCGAGAACGCGCCGCGCGTGCAGGCGAAGATCATTCTCGAAGGCGCCAACGGCCCGACGACGCCTGATGCCGACCCGATCTTCCGGCAGAAAGGCGTGATGGTCATCCCCGACATCTACGCCAACGCCGGCGGCGT
>CADEFD010000314.1 GCA_902826515.1 uncultured Acidobacteriota bacterium | reverse complement strand
CTCGAGATGCGCGCGCAGCACCGACGAGAACAGCCAGGTGCGGATGATGTCGTGCGCCTGCGGGCGCAGATCCATCGGGAACGTCTTCGCGAAGAGCGCCGGATCGCGCTCCCAGCCGGTGACGAGCTGCGGCGACACCGACGAGGTCGCCCAGGTGTCCATCACGTCCGGATCGCCGATGAAGCCGCCGGGCTGGCCGCGCTGCGCCGCCGTGTAGCCGTCGGGCACGTCGGTGGAGGGATCGATCGGCAGACGCGACGCGTCGGGCAGCAGGCGGCGCGTGTAGTCCGTCGTGCCGTCCTCGCGCACCGCGTACCACACCGGGAACGGCACCCCGAAGAAGCGCTGCCGGCTGACGCACCAGTCGCCGTTCAGCCCGTGCACCCAGTTCTCGAAGCGGGCGCGCATGTATTCGGGATGCCACTGCAGTTCGCGGCCGCGCGCCAGCAGGCCCTCTTTGTGTTCGATCGTCTTGAAGAACCACTGCCGGCTCGTGATGATCTCGAGCGGGCGATCGCCCTTCTCGAAGAACTTCACGTGATGGGTGATCGGCTTCACCGCGCCGAGCAGGTCGCCCGACGCCGTCAGCAGCTCGGCGATCTTCACCTGGGCCTTCTTCGCCGAGAGGCCGGCCAGCTGATCGTAGGCGGCCTGAGCCGCGGCCGGGTCGGCGCTTTCCCAGCCCGCGCTGCCCCACGACACCGGGCCGAGCGTGCCGTTTGGCTGAATCACGGCGCGCACCGGCAGCTTGAGCTCGCGCCACCAGGTGACGTCGGTGATGTCGCCGAAGGTGCAGATCATGGCGATGCCGCTGCCCTTCTCGGGTTCGGCGAGCGGGTGCGCCACGACCGGCACGCGCACGCCGAAGAGCGGGGTCACGACCTCGGTGCCGAACAGCGGCTGGTAGCGCGGATCGTCGGGATGGGCAACGAGCGCCACACACGCCGCGAGCAGTTCAGGCCGCGTCGTGTCGATCTCGACGTAGGTGCCGGCGGCGTCGGCGCGCGCGAAACGCAGCCGGTGATACGCGCCGGGCATCTCGCGGTCTTCGAGCTCCGCCTGCGCGACGGCGGTCTTGAAATCCACGTCCCAGAGCGTGGGCGCTTCGAGCTGATAGGCCTGGTCGCGCTGCAGCAGCCGCAGGAACGCCAGCTGCGACACCTTCTGCGCCGGCGGCGCGATGGTGGCGTAGGTCATCGACCAGTCGATCGAGAGCCCGAGGTACTTCCACAGGTGCTCGAAGGCCTTCTCGTCCTCCACCGTGAGCTTCACGCAGAGCTCGATGAAGTTCGGCCGTGACACCGGCACCTGCTGCTTCTCGGGCTTCTCGGGCGGCTGGAAGGTCGGGTCGTACGGCAGCGACGGATCGCAGCGCACGCCGAAGTAGTTCTGCACGCGCCGTTCGGTGGGCAGGCCGTTGTCGTCCCAGCCCATCGGATAGAACACCGCCAGGCCGCGCATCCGCTTGAAGCGGGCGATGATGTCGGTGTGCGTGTACGAGAACACGTGCCCGACGTGCAGCGAGCCGCTCACCGTGGGCGGCGGCGTGTCGATGGCGTAGACCTCGGCCCGCGGCCGCGAACGGTCGAACCGGTAGGTGCCCTCGCGCTCCCAGCGCTCGGTGAACTTGCCTTCGAGGCCTTCGAGCGCGGGCGATTCAGGGACGGCGGGCGGCTGAGGTGTGTGCATGGGACGAAGGCGCGGCTCCGGAGCCGCGGACAGTCCCTCATCGTACCGAGTCGCTCCGGCGCACGCAACCGCGCCGGCGACCCGGCCGGCCCAGGCGGCCGCTAACGGGCGGCCGACGCCGAGCGCATGCGCGCGATCTCCTCGCGCACCAGCCGCTCGGAGACATCGGCGACGACCAGGCGCGCGACCTCGGCGACGAGCGCCGGCGCCAGCTCGCGCACGAGCCGTTCGGCGGCCTCACTCGTGGCCGCCGGGGCGGCACGTTCGGCCGCGGCAGCCGCCGTGACGGCCGCGGCCTGCTCGGCGCGGTCGGCGAGCAGCGACGCCAGGCGGCGCTCGCGGTCTTCGTCGCCGCTCCAGATCGCGGCGACGCGCGCGGCCACACGTTCGAGATCCTCGTCGCGCAGCGGGTGCATGGTGGGGTCGGCCATGGTCATCACGGGCATCTCCTCGGAAGGAACGTCCGCGCCAGCCGGCGCGGAGTCGGGCAGCTCGGGCACGCCCGCGGGGGGCACCTCGACGGCGTCGGGCAGGATCGGCGGCGCCCACGGCGCCTGACCGCGGCTGGCCCGCATGGCGCCGCGCACGGCTTCGATGAGCTGCAGGGAATCGAGCGGCTTTCTGAGCACGCCGCGCACTCCGGCGGCCACCATCTCGGCATCGTCCACGGCGTCGTTGGGCCCCGCCATGAGCAGCACGGCCGCGTGCCGGTCACCAGCGTGCGCGTGCACGTGCCGCGCGACGGCGAGGCCGTCGGGCGGTGCGTCCATGGCCAGGTCGGCGAGCACCACGGTGGCCGGCCGGTCTTCCCAGGCGACCAGGCCGTCCTGGCTCGTGACGGCCGTGACCAGCTCGACGGCCTGGTCGGCGAAGGTCATCTCGACCACGCGGCGCGTGATGCGGCTCTCGGAGATCAGCAGAACACGGGGGGGCGCTACCGTCATGGGGACCACTCTCCGGTCCCCCGCGGTGCAAGCTTTGCGCCGTCAGGCGTCCGAACGGACGCGGGCGTTGGCGGCGATGAAATCCACGATGTGCTGCATCGGCGTGCCGGGGATGAAGACGCCGGTGATGCCCATCGCGCGCAGTTTCGGGAGATCCTGATCGGGAATGATGCCGCCGACGACGACGAGCACGTCGTCGAGGCCCTGCGCCTTCAGCAGTTCCACCACTTTCGGGCAGATGTGCATGTGCGCGCCTGACAGAATCGACAGTCCGATCACGTCCGCGTCTTCCTGCAGGGCGGCGCCGACGATCATCTCCGGCGTCTGGCGGAGGCCCGTGTAGATGACCTCCATGCCGGCGTCGCGCAGCGCGCGGGCGATCACTTTCGCGCCGCGGTCGTGCCCGTCCAGCCCGGGCTTGGCGATGACGACTCGAATCTTGCCGGGGCCCGGGGCTCGGGGCTCGGGACTCGGGCGGGAGGCGGGAACGGTTGGCTGGTCGGGGCTCACAACGGACTCCAGGTTTCTCGTGATGCGTGTCCCCGGCCCCGAGACCCGGGCCCCGGGACCCGCCTAGATGATGGGCGTCTCTTCCCACTCGCCCCACACGTCGCGCAGGGCATCGCACATCTCGCCCACCGTGCAGTAGGCGCGGACACACTCGAGCATCGGCTCCATCGTGTTGCCGGTGCCGGCCGCCGTCTGCTTCAGCGCGTCGAGCGTGCGGCGCACGGCGCCGTTGTCGCGCGACGCCTTGAGCGCCTCGAGGCGCGCCAGCTGGATCTCGGAAGCCTTGTCGTCGATGTAGAGGATCGCGAGCGGCGGCTCGTTCTCCTGGATGAAGTCGTTCACCCCGACGATGATCTTCTCCTTGCGCTCGACCGCCTGCTGGAACTGGTACGACGCCTCGGCGATTTCCTTCTGCGGATAGCCGAG
>CADEFD010000313.1 GCA_902826515.1 uncultured Acidobacteriota bacterium | reverse complement strand
TCACGAACCGCCGGCGACTCCGCGCCGAACAGGGTGTAGTCCCACGGCCGCGGTACGGGCGGCTCCCAGCGTGGTGCTCCGGTGGCGCCGGCGTACTCGACGACGATGCCAAGTCCTTTGTCGCGCTCGACGGCGCGCGGCGCGCCGAGGATCCACACGCCGGGCCTGTTCATCTCGACCACGGCATCCACGCGCTCGCCCGGCGCCAGCTCGACGATCGGGACCGGCGCCGGCCGCGGCACGGGGTTGCCGTCGAGCGCCACGACGCGAAAGCGGTGCCCGGGCAACGCGAGCTGGTGGGTCAGCGTGGCGCTGGCGTTCACGAGTCGGAACAACACGCGTGCGCCTTCCTTCACGCGCACCGGCTCCCCGGCACCGAGCATCCGGCCATTGATCGAATACGCCTTGAACTCGACGTCGACGCCGCCCTGGCGGCGCAGCGCCGGCTCCCACTCGTGCAGCAGCAGCGGCACGTCGGCGTCGTAGGCGCCGGGATCGAGTCCGTCGTCAACCAGCATGGCGCCGAACTGGCCGGTGTACGTGCTCTTCGACAGGTCACGGCCCGCGGCATTGTGGCTGTGATACCAACGCATGCCCGCCGGCTCCGGGGTGAAGACGTAGCGGCGGCGGCCGCGCGGCGGCACCCCCGGGGTGCCCTGCTCGTAGACGCCGTCGACGTCGGGTGGGATGTGTAGGCCGTGCCAATGCACGATGTCCTCGACCTCCGTGTCGTTGAAGACGTCGACCGTGAGCGGGCGCCCGCGCGACACTCGCAGCAACGGCCCCGGCACCTGGCCGTTGTATGCCAGCGTCGGCACGATGCGGCGGGGCGCGATCTCGTGACGCAGACGGCCGATGCGCAAGGTCACGTCGGCCGCGCCGGCGAGTTCCTCGGCCGACTGCGGCGGATGGTGCATCCGCGCGCCGCCATGCTGGGCGCGCGGCACGGCCCCGGTCAGCACCGAGGCGCCGGCGGCGAGCAGCCACTCACGTCGCGTCATGGCGAGCAACCTACCATGTCATGCCTGCCATGAGCGGCTGCGCGCGCGCGCCCGGTTCCTATTTCTGAATCGACTTCAGGAAGTCCGAGAGCGCCTGCACCCGCAGCGGCACCGTGTCGCGCTCCATCGAGCGGAAGAGTTCACCCCACATCGGCATGTCCCGTGAGCCGTGGGCCGCCACTTCATCGAGTCCTTCGATGTACCGCTTGATTCTGGTTTCGGGGAAGGTGCCGCCGTTGCGGGCGCTGATGCGTGTGAGATCCGCCGGCGCCTTGGTGAGGGCCTTGGCCGCCGGCCCGTCGCCAAGAGCACCCAGTCCGTGACAGGCCGAGCAGTAGTTGTGGTACATCCCCGGCCCGTCGTAAGCCGCCGTGCGCTTCATCGGCGCCTTGTCGATCGCCTGAGCCTGCGCGGTGCCTGCGGCCAGCAGTAGAGCTACGAACACACTGAAGGTGAATCTGGTCATGTCGCCGCCTCCCGGTGAAGAGACTGCGGCGAGTGTGCGGCGGAGACCTTCGCAGGGGTATGACGGCGGTCATACAGACACGCAGGGCTGCGGATCGCTCAGCGCGCCACCCGCCTTGCGTCGCTGAAGAGCACGTAGTCGCTGGCGTTCATTTCAGCGAGTGCCTGTTCGTAGAGCTGGCGCGAGACTGCGGACCTGGTGTCCCGGAGGTGCGAGGCAAGGCTGTCGAGGTGGAAGGCATCGGGACGCACGACCACCCTGCCCACCACCGCGACGGTGCCCGGCGGCAACGTTCCGGCATAGTCGAGGGTGGCGCTCTCGTCCTGGCGGAGCCGCGTATCCCCGAGTTCCCGCCACCGCCCCCCCACGAATTCGACCCGCCGCGCGATCACCCGCTCCGCGACGACTAGGCCCGCCCCATATCGATTCGCCAGTTGAATCTGCATCCAGACTTCGGGGACGACGTAGGTCGGGAACGCATGGCCTGTGTCGGTGTTCGTGAGCGTCATGCGGGCTTCGACCCGGCCGTTCAGATCGCGCGCGTCGAACGTCCATCGCACACCAGTCCGCACGGTCTCCGGGTCGTGAATGCCGCGGAACAGGTGCCGACGGTCGGGCATGTGACAGGCCTGACAGGTCTTTCCTTCGCGCGCGGCGCGCGAGACTCGCCACTCTTCGACGGTGTTCTGCAGGAATGCGCCGTTGACCCGCGGGGCGCGGCCCTCAGCGAACTGATGGCACGCGGCGCAGAAGTCCACGCTCTCGAAGAAGTCTCTCGTGGCCACGGCGCCGTGCGGGGCGGGATACCGGGCGACGAGCGGCGCGATGGTGGTCGGGCGGGACGGCGGGCCGAACTTCTGGCTCGCCCTGGAGTGACAGCCGGAACACCCGACGCCATCGGCCTGCAGATAGGCGTCCGTCCACTGATCGCGCAGGGGCGTATGGCACGTGGCGCACATGCCGCTCAACTCAGGCTGATCCTTCATCTGCGCCCAGACACCTGGGCCCATGGCGAGCGCATGACGCGCCCGCGACCAATCGGCGAACTGTGCGGCGTGGCAGGCGGCGCACGACGCGGATGACAGCGCGCCCCCCTGCGTGGGCACCGGCAGCGTCCAATATCCGCCAGCCGATGACGTGTCGGTCGCAGGGGTGGACAACGGGACTGGAAGGGGCCGCTGCAGCGTCCACACATAGGCGGCGAGGTCCCACACGCGGCGCTCGATGTCTGGTTGGCCCGCATACCCTGGCATGGTCGTGCCGTTGAAGCCGGTCAGCACGGATCGGACAATGCCGACGTCGTCGCGCCCCCCCTTGAACGTCCACGGACGCGTGAGGTCCGTGGCCATCTCGAGCAGGCCTCGCGCACTGCGCAGGCCCTTCGCGCGCGGTCCATTGCCGTCCCCAGACAAGCCGTGGCACTCCACGCAACCGGAGTTGCGATAGACGCGCTCGCCCTCGCGGACGTCACCCGCGACGCGGGGTGGCAGCACGACATCCGGCGCTGCCTGTTCGCGTTGCCATCGTGGCGAGAACGCCTTGACCCGCGTGACGAGGCGGGCGATGTCGCCCTCCGTCAGGAACGAAAACGGCGGCATCGCGCCGTCACCGCCGGCACCGAGGCGAATCACCGCCGCCAGATCGGCATCACGTGGCAGTGCCCCTGCTGGCGTCGCACGCACCTTGAATTCGGCGCGCGTCAGATCGGCAGGCGACACACGGCACACCGGCGCCGCAATGCCATCACCGCGCCCCTCCGGCCCGTGGCACACCGCGCAGAATGTCGAGTAGAGCTCCTCGCCGGTGGCCGAGATCGCACGGGCTGGCGCCGGAGCAACCGGCGCGGCCCGACACGATGCGACGGTCAGGCCCATGGCGACGAGCATCAGCACTCCGCGAGCGGCGTTCATGGGGCCACCTTCCCCACGCGGCTGCCGCCAGCGGGGCCGGCACCGACGTGCGTGACGGAATACTCCGTGCGGCCCGCGGAGCGTCGATATGATGCCGGTCATACAGCCGGGGCCATGAGTTCCCGGACGATGCCTCGACCACTTCCATGACCACACCGCCCATCGACCCGCTCGCCGGCTCGCCGTGGAGCGC
>CADEFD010000312.1:2187-3674 GCA_902826515.1 uncultured Acidobacteriota bacterium | reverse complement strand
ATCCGCTACAACATGATCAACTGGGTGCACCGCTCGACCCGCGGCTGGAGCTCGGGCGGCAGCGTCAGCGACCCGCGCACCGGCGAGATCATCAAGGCCACGGTCACCCTGGGCTCGCTGCGCGATCGCCAGGACTACATGATCTTCGAGGGCCTGCTCTCGCCCTACGAGACCGGCACCGAGAAGCCGTCGATCCTCTACGAGACGGCGCTGAAGCGCATCCGTCAGCTGTCGGCGCACGAGGTCGGCCACACGCTCGGCCTCGGCCACAACTACTACGACAGCACCAAGGGCTGGATCTCGGTGATGGACTACCCGCATCCGCTCGAAGAGCTGAAGGCGGACGGCACCATCGACCTCTCGAAGGCGTACGAAGCGCGCATCGGCGACTGGGACAAGGTGGCCATCAACTTCGGCTACCGCCAGTTCGCGGCGGGCACCGACGTCAACGCGGCGCTCGACAAAATCGTCAACGACGCCTGGGCGCAGGACCTGCGCTACTTCACGAACCAGGACACCGACATCCACCCGCGCACGGAGCAGTGGTCGAACGGCGTCAACCAGGCCGACGAGCTGACGCGGCTCCTGAAGATCCGCCGCGCCGCCATGAACCGCATCGGCGAGAAGACGATCCGCACGGGCGCCGCGATGACCACCATCGAAGAGCCGCTCGTGCCGATCTACATGTATCACCGCTATGCGGTGGAGAGCACGTCGTCGATGCTCGGCGGCCAGGACTTCGTCTACGCGATGCGCGGTGACGGCCGCACGCCGGTGAAGTGGGAATCGGCGGCCAACCAGCGCAAGGCGCTCGAGTCGCTCGCCGCCACGCTGAAGCCGTCGGAGCTCACCATTCCGAAGTCGATTCTGGATGCGATTCCGCCGCGTCCGCCCGGCTACGGCATGCACCGCGAGCTCTTCCCGCGCACGACCGGCGAAGCCTTCGACCCGGTGAACCCGGCGTCGATTGCCGCCGAGGTGACGATCGGCTTCGTGCTGCAGCCCGATCGCTCGGCGCGCCTTGTGGCGCAGAGCGCCGTGGACCCGACGCTGCCGGGCCTCGGCGAGGTGATCGACCGCCTTACGAAGGCGACCTTCGATGCGGTCACGGCGTCGCCCTACGAGGCGGAAGTCCGCCGCGCCACCGAGCGCGTGATGGTGGACCGGCTCACGTGGCTGGCCATGACCGCGCCGAACGGGCAGGTGCGGGCGCTGGCCTCGCTCAAGCTGCAGAACCTCGGCGCGCGGATGCGGGCCACGGCGGCGGCCACCGAAGCCGACCGCGCCCAGCGCGCGCTGCTCGCGGCTGACATCAAGCGTTTCCTGGAACGTCCGAGCGCCGATGCCGCGAAGCTCATCCCGCCGTCGCCGGCGCCTCCGGGCGCGCCGATTGGCGACATGCCGCAGGACTGGCTGCAGACGCCGGCCAAGTGCCAGGCGGACCCGGACACTGGCGCCTGCCGCGTCTTCGCGCCCGGCTGGTAGGC
>CADEFD010000312.1:0-2087 GCA_902826515.1 uncultured Acidobacteriota bacterium | reverse complement strand
TAGAAGCCGCTGGTCTTCACCGTGATGGTCACCGGCGTGTCGTTCAGGTTCTGCCAGAACCAGCCGTGATTGCCGGCCATCGGCGCTTCGAAGGCGCCGTGGCCGCCCGCCTCGAATTCCCCCGTCCAGTAACTGCGATCGCCGCCGGTCTTGTCCGCGGCTTCGCCGTGCATGTCCACGTCCACGCCGCCGCCGCTCGACGTCCACGAGAACACGAGACGCTCGCCGGCGTTCATCTGCGCCTTGATCTCCGCACCCTCGCCGGGCGCCAGCGTGAGTGACATCTCGTCGGTGCGATACGGCGTCGTGCTCTTGAAGAGGGACCCCGCGCCAGCCGCCGCTGCGCCAGCTCCAGCGTCGCTCGCCGCGCCCTCAGGCAGCGGCTCGACGGCCGCACCCGGCGCGCGGTAGAGGCCGGTGGCGCGCCCGAGGCCCGTCGGATCGATGCCGTACTCAGCGGGCAGCACCACCGTCACGAGCAGCGCTCCTGCCAGCGCGGCAGCGGTGAGCGTCGCGCGCACGAGGCGCATTGGCGAGGGCGGGTCGGTCATCGTGGGGACAGCGGGTTCGGACATGGCGTGGCGCGGCCGAGGGAACTACGAGACGAAGTAGCCCGTGAGCTGATAGCCCATGAGCGCGAAGCCGCACGCCATCACGAGGACGTTGGCGGCGAAGGCCTGACGGGTGAAGGCCGCCGAGCGGCGCCAGTAGGCCATGGCCAGCAGGATGAGACCGAGCGCCAGCAGCTGCCCGATCTCGACGCCGGCGTTGAAGGCGAGGATCTTCGGGGCGAGACCGGCGCGCGGCAGCGCGAAGTCCTGCAGCTTGGTGGCGAGGCCGAAGCCGTGAATCAGCCCGAAGAGCAGCACCGCGGCCTTCGTGTCCGGCTGCACGCCGAACCACGCGCGGAAGGCGCCCAGGTTGTCGAGCGCCTTGTAGACCACCGAGAAGCCGATAATCGCATCGACCAGGTAGGCGTCCACGTGGCTGCCCGAGAGCACGCCGTAGAGCAGCGTCACGCTGTGGCCCACGGCGAAGAGCGTGACGTAGAGCGCCACGTCCTTCATGCGGTAGAGGAAGAAGATGACGCCGACGAGGAAGAGCAGATGGTCGTAGCCGGTCACCATGTGCTTGGCGCCGAGATACAGGAAGGCCATCAGCCCGCCCTGTTCCATGAAGGCGCGATCGGCCGCCGAGACGCCGTGCGCGAAGGCCGGCGCGATGTCGAGCGTGAGGAGTGCGAGGCAGGCGAGGGCGAAGGGCACCACGCGCGACAGCCTACCGCAATCCGCTCAGCTCGTCCCAGCGCGCGTAGGCCGTCAGCAGCTCGTCCGGCACGGCCGCCAGGCGGGCCATCGTGGCGCTGATGTCACCGGCCGGCTTCTTGTAGAAGTCGGGCGCCGCCACGGCAGCTTCGAGCCGCTTCAGCTCGGCTTCGAGGGCCTCGATCTTCTTCGGCAGCGCGTCGCGCTCCATGCGCTCCTTGTTCGTGGCCTTGCGCGCCGCAGGGGCGGCCTCAGCGGGCGCTACGGCCGGTGCCGCAGGCGGCGCCGGGGCCGTGACCGCGCCCGACATCGGCGCCGACACCGGCGCGCTCGTGCGCGCCCCGGCCGTGGCGGCCGACGCGGCCGGACGCTGGCGCAGCCAGTCGTCGTAGCCGCCCACGTATTCGTTCACGCGGCCGTCGCCTTCGAAGGCCAGCGTGCTCGTGACCACGTGGTCGAGGAAGCGGCGGTCGTGGCTCACGAGCAGCAGCGTGCCCGGCCAGTCCACGAGCTGCGCTTCGAGCAGCTCGAGCGTCTCGAGGTCGAGGTCGTTGGTCGGTTCGTCGAGCACCAGCACGTTGGCCGGACGCGTGAAGAGCCGCGCCAGCAGGAGGCGGTTGCGTTCGCCGCCCGAGAGCGCTTTCACCGGCGACCGCGCCCGCTCGGGCGAGAACAGGAAGTCTTCAAGGTAGCCGTGCACGTGGCGCGTGCGGCCGGCCACGGTGATGCGGTCGTTGCCATCGCCCACCGTATCCACCACCGTGCGCTCGGGGTCGAGCTGCTCGCGCTGCTGGTCGTAGTAGGCGATCTGCACGTTGGCGC
>CADEFD010000311.1 GCA_902826515.1 uncultured Acidobacteriota bacterium | reverse complement strand
GTCTTCCGACATGCCGCGATCGAGCGAGGCGCGCTTCGGCTTGGCCTTGCTGCCCTTCTCGGGGTTCTCGCCGAGCTGCACGTAGGGGCCGAAGCGGCCATGCATCACGTAGACGGGCAGTCCGCTCTTCGGATCCGCGCCGAGCGACTTCGGCCCTTCCGCCTTCGCCCTGAGGAGCTTCAGCGCTTCTTCGAGCGTGAGTTCGGCGGGGCTGACTTCCTCGGGAATCGAGGCGCGGGGCGAGTCGTCGCCGCCGTCGCCGAGCTGCAGGAACGGGCCGTAGCGCCCGATGCGCACGCGCACGCGCTTGCCGTTCTCCGGATCGGCGCCGAGATCCATCATCGGGTAGTCGATCGACTTGTCCTTGCCCTGGACGATCGTCTCGAGGCCGGTGTGTTTGCCGTCGCCGCGATAGAAGGCGCGGATGAAGTCGAGCCAGTCTTTCTGCCCGTTCGAGATGGCGTCGAGCATCTCTTCCATCTCGGCGGTGAAGCCGACGTCCACGTAGTCCGCGAAGTGTTCGCGCAGCAGGCGCGTGACGGCGAACGCCGTGAAGCTCGGCACGAGCGCCTTGCCCTGCTTGCTCACGTAGCCGCGGCGCTGGATCGTGGCGACCGTGGGCGCGTAGGTCGAGGGGCGCCCGATGCCTTCTTCTTCGAGGCGCTTCACGAGCGAGGCTTCGGTGTAGCGCGCCGGCGGCGCGGTTTCGTGGCCCTTCGCGCCCACCTTGAGCAGGATGAGATCTTCGTCGAGGCGATCGGGCGCATGCACCTTGTCGCCCACGCGGAGCTTCGGCAGCAGCGTTTCCTGCTCGCCGAGTTCGGCCGACGGATCGTCGCTGCCCTCGACATACGCGCGCAGGAAGCCGGCGAATTCGATCGCCTTGCCGCTTGCCGCGAAGATCGCGCGGCGGTTGTCGGGCGTCGTGCCGGTGATCTCGACCGCCGTGCGCATCAGCTGCGCGTCGGCCATCTGCGAGGCCACGGCGCGCTTCCAGATGAGCTCATAGAGCTTCAGCTCGTCGCTTTCGAGCACGCGCTCGAGCATCTGCGGCGTGCGGCGGAAGTCGGTGGGCCGGATGGCCTCGTGCGCTTCCTGGGCGTTGCGCACCTTGGTCTGGTACTGACGCGGCCCGCGGTAGTACTCCTTGCCGTACATGTCCTGCACGGCGTGCCCGGCCTCGGCGAGCGCCTTGTCGGACAGCGTCGTCGAGTCGGTGCGGTGATAGGAGATGAGGCCTTCGATTTCGCCGCCGCCGAGGTCCACGCCCTGGAAGAGCCGCTGGGCGACGCTCATCGTGCGGTCGGACGAGAAGCCGAGCTTGCGGTTGGCTTCCTGCTGCAGCGTGGAGGTGGTGAAGGGCGCCGACGGCCGCTGCGACGCGGGTTTCTCTTCGACGCTCGTGACCGTCCACGGCATCTGCCGCTTGAGGCCCTCGGCGAGTGCCGTGGCCACGGTTTCGTCGAGCCGCGTGACCGTGGTCGAGGTCAGCACGCCCTTGTCGTTGAAGTCCTTGCCGGTGGCGACGCGCTTGTCGTCCACTTTCGTGAGCGTGGCGCCGAACTCGCTGCCGCCGCCACGCAGCGTGGCTTCGAGATCCCAGAAGCCGGCCTTCACGAAGGCCAGACGTTCTTCCTCGCGCTCGACGATGAGGCGCACGGCCACGCTCTGCACACGGCCGGCCGAGAGGCCCGTCTGCACCTTCTTCCACAGCACCGGCGACAGCGTGTAGCCGTACAGGCGGTCGAGGATGCGGCGGCTCTCCTGCGCACGGACGAGGTTCTGGTCCACGTCTTCCGGCGCGTGGCTGAGGGCGCCGCGAATCGCCTCTTCCGTGATTTCGTGGAAGTGGATTCGGCGCACCGGCACCTTGGGCTTGAGGAGCTGCTCGAGATGCCAGCTGATCGACTCGCCTTCGCGGTCGGGGTCGGTCGCGAGGATGACTTCGGAGGCATCCTTCATCGCGTCCTTGAGGGCCTGGACGTGTTTCTTCTTGTCAGCCGGGACGACGTAATGGGGGGTGAAGTCGCCGTCCGTATCCACCCCCATCCGGCCCCACGACTTGTCCTTGATGTCTTTCGGGACCTCGGCCGCCGAGTCCGGGAGGTCGCGGATGTGCCCGTAGCTGGCTTCGATCCGGTAGTCCTTTCCCAGGAAACGGGACAAGGTCCGGGCTTTGGCGGGCGACTCGACGATGACCAACGGCTTCGGCATGTGGTGCGGCTGTCCTCAGGGAGGGCTTACGTTAGCACGCGGGTCCGGCATCCCATGAACCGCCCGCCTCCAATTCGTTGGACGCGGCCCTCGATTTCGAGCGCGGCGATTCGGGTATTCACCCGAGCAATGGGCCACCCGGTGGCCACCGCCACCTCATCCGCAGAGAAATCGACCAGCGAGGGGTCGAGGCCCAGTTCCCGGGCCAGCGCTGGCTCCAGCCCTGGACGGCTCCGCCGCTGGCGGGCCTCCTCCGGCAGCCAGCCAAGGGCCGCCAGGATGTCGTCCGGCCCTTCGACCAGCGTGGCGCCGTCGCGCAGCAGGGCGTGCCCGCCGCGGTGCCGTCCCGGTCCGACCGGGCCCGGCACCGCCATCACCTCGCGGCCCTGGTCGGCCGCTGCCATGGCGGTGATGAGGGAGCCGCTCTTCTCGGACGCCTCCACCACGACCACGGCACACGAGAGGCCGCTGATGATGCGATTGCGCAGCGGGAAGTGGAACGGCAGCGGCGGCGTGCCCGGCACGTGTTCGCTCACGACCGCGCCTTGCCCCGCCAGCGCCTCGGCCAGGTCGCGGTGTTCGGCCGGATACAGCCGGTCGAGGCTCGAGCCCAGCACGCCGATGCTGGCGCCGCCGCGGTCGAGGGCCGCGCGGTGCGCCGCGCTGTCGATGCCGCGGGCGAGCCCGCTCACGACGACCACGCCAGCTTCGGCGAGCCCGGCGGCGAGATGGGACGCCAGCACGAGGCCGCCGGGCGTGGCCGCCCGTGCACCGACGAGCGCCACCATCCGCGGCCAGCGCAGCATCTCGGCGGCGCCGCGCAGCCAGAGCACCGGCGGCGGGTCGGGGATCTCCGCGAGCGGCGGCGGGTAGTCGGGATCGCCGAGCCCGAGCGCCGATTGCCCGCGCCGCCGCGCCTCGGCCAGCGTGCGCTCGGCCCGCACGGCCAGGTCGGCGGCTTCGGCGTCTGGATCGAGGAGGGCGTCGCAGCGGCACGCCCACGGAATGAGGGGCTCCCCCGGAAGGCGGGGTGGCAGGTCGTCCATCTCGGGAATGGGACGCGCCAGCCAGGTGCGGACGAGAGCGCCGAGGAGCCGGCGCCGGGTGGCGCCGAAGAGAGCGAGGGCAACGGCTTCGTGCAGGGTCATGCCAACCTCCGGACGGGCACTCATTGCGGAGCGCCCGCACGCGCGGACGTGGCGGCCGTTGACCTCGGCGCTCTCGATTATGCGCCCCTGGCACGCCGCGCACAATCGCGGCGTCTTTACTTGCGGGGGGCCGGAGTGCCGACTATAGTGGCCGTACAGACCATGCAGCGATTCCTGGTCGTCGTCACCCTGCTTTCGGCGCTGTCAGCAGCGCCCGCCTACGCCGATGCGCGGGGAGACGCCCGTCAACAGGTGGAGTTCGGCATCGCCGTGGCCCAGAAGGGGCTGTGGCGCGAGGCGATCTTCCGCTGGC
>CADEFD010000310.1 GCA_902826515.1 uncultured Acidobacteriota bacterium | reverse complement strand
CGTCCGACCCGCCCTGACCCTCTCTGGACGTGGTTATCGGGGTTCGAATCCCTGCCTCCCAGCCACTTAACCCGTTCTATCCAAACAACCTACGAGTTTCGACCCTCTGGCGTCTCCAGATTGTCTCCAACCGCGCGACGAATCGGACGGTTGTCGAGCAGTCTGATCGTCGATTCGAGCGAAGCCGGCGTCAGGTGCGAGTACCGCTGGGTCATCGCCAGGCTCTGGTGGCCGACGAGTTCCTGCACGCCTCGCATCGGCGCGCCCTGCATCGCCAGGTGCGAGCAGAACGTGTGACGGAGGATGTGGACGCCCGTGGGCACCTTCGCCCGATGCGCCGCGTACCGGACCCGTGACCAGCAACCCTGCCGTGTCAGCGGTGTGCCGTCGTCCTTGCACAGCACACGCCGGTGGCGGAGGTGCCGGTGCTTGCGGAGCGCCGTGGCCAGCCGCTCGGTCATCCCGACGTACCGGATGCGACCGTTCTTGGGCGCCGTCAGCTCGCCGTTCCAGTCCGAGTGTCGGACGATGATCTGACGCCGGTCGAGGTCGATGTCGGCCCACTCCAGGGCCACGATCTCGCCCGCTCGTAGTCCCGCTTCGCCACCGAGGAGTGCGATCAGGTAGCTGCGCGGGTCGATCGTCTGCGCCGCGTCCAGTAACCGCTCGTACGCCTCGAAGTCGTGGAACGCGGCGTCCGTCCGCGTCACCCGCATCAGGCGAATCGAGCAGGGCATCTTCTCCAGCACGCCCCATTCCACCGCCTGCTTCAACAGCATGCTGAGAACGCTCAGCAAGTTGTTGACCGTCTTCGGCGACTTGCCGTGCAGGCCCAGTTTCAACCGCTGCACCTGCTCGTTACTGATCGCGTCGAGCGATCGTTTGCCAAGTCTAGGGACCAGGTGCAACCGCAGAATCGACTGCTTGGCTGCGATCCCGCTCGGCTTCTGTTGGTTTGCGCGCGCGTAGCCTTCGATGAACCGCGGCGCAAACGCTTCCAGTGTGGGCACCTCCTTCCGGACCTTCGGGCCCGCGAGCAGGATTTCTCGCTCCCGCCGCTCGGCCCACTCCCTGGCCGTCGTCTTCGAACAACTCGCGCCCAGCTTGCGCCGTTCGCGATGCCGATCCCCGGAGGGCAGCAGGACGTTGATGTCGACGTCCCACCCGCCACGGGGATGCCGTCTGATGTTCACGCTCATCGCCGATCACTCCTTCGGCAATGGCGCGGACTTCTGGTCCACCCAGTCTAGCAGCGCCTCGGCGCGGAAGAGCACGCGACGACGGAGGCGGACAACGCCGGGCAACTGGCGGCGCTCGACCATGGCGTACATCGCGCGTCGGGTCGTGCGTAGCAACGCGGCGGCCTCGTCTACGGTGAGCAGCACGGGCCAAGCGCTCTTCTCGGTGGCCACGGGCGAACGGGCAGTCGACGGAACGTTCATGGCGAACCTCCGGCCCCGCCGGCAACGCTCGGCGAGACCAAACCTGGTGAAGTGGATTGGAAGTGGCGCTGCGGTGGGCGGACGCGCTTGTCGTCCAGCTGGTGATGTCAGCGCTGATGCCGACGCTGGGCCGGCATCGAGTGGGCACGTCGCGTGCGTGCCACTGGACGGCCGAGTGGCTCGTCCTGACCGTCGCGCGTCTTACGCGAACACGGTCTGCCGGACGCTCCGATAGATGCCCAACGCGGGGCGCGCGGAGGTGCGGTCAAGGCCGCGTGGTCCGGTGGATGTGCGCGGGACGATCACGCGGCGAGCTTGCGAGCGAAGCCTTGACCGCGCCGAGCACGCCCGGAGAATCGCGTCTCGGAGCGTGCGTGTGACGGGCCTGCGGTCAGCGGGCTCTATCTGGATGAACGCTGATGACGGACGAAACCTTACAGAAGACTCGCGCCTGCTGCGCTGCGTTCAGATTCCGGCGGACCGCGGCCAGGCGGACGGCCACCGACACGGCCCGACGCTTCCGCAGGCGGTTGCGACTCATCGCGCGCGGCACCGACAGCGGCACGTGGGGCGTGAGCGACCCCTTGGGCAGGGCGCGGGGCGACCAGCCCGCGCCGGGGATGGGGTCGCTCACGCCCCTGTCTTCGTCTCCATCATGCGCGCGGGCTTGGGCGGCGGCACACAACGCCGCCGCGTCTGGCCTGACGCGTTCGCCGTATCCTGCACGACCAGCAGGATTTGCCGCCACAGGTGGACGACGCGTGTGGGCTCGCACACACGCACGCACGGTTCGGCGCAAGGACTGGACAAGGGGATGAAGCTGCCCCCGGCGTTCATCCCCCTCATGGTCTACCGTCACGACGTGCCAGCCAGGGAGGAGAGATGGGCATACGCGTGCGAGAGAACCACGCACTCCACTGCGCCTCGGCCGCCTTGGAGCGCGTCGCTAAGAGTCGATGACGTCACCTGCGTCACGACCGTATTTCCGGCCTCGAGCCAGCGGCGATAGAGAGCCGTGAGCGCCGGCGCGCTCGGCATGCGAACGCCCGGCGCGGGTGGGTCCATACCGATCCGGCCGGGTGGACGCCCGTCGCGCCGACCCTGGAAACTCGCGAGCAGATCGTCACGGTACGACAGCGGCAGCGGACGCGCGAGCTGGTCGTAGACTGCGGCCTCGTAAGTGTCCGCGAGGTTCGCCCGTTCGCGCGGCAGCAGCACGCGGATCGTCCAACTTCGGAGCGCCCTGAGCAGCTCCGCGTGGCGCAGCAGGAACTGCCGGAAGTCCATCGGCGAGCCGGCGGCGGCGAGGAACAGGAATACGTGGCGCTCGGTCTCCGGATCGACGCCGATCGGCAGCTTGTCGGGGAAGTAGCGGACGGTCTGATCCCTCGCGTCCTTGCCGAAGACCAGGCGTGGCAACTCGTCATTCTGAAGAGCACCCCGCAGCAGCATCACGAAGTGCGCGTACTTGTCGCGCTCGGTGCCGAGCCACAGGACATCGCGGTCGGCCAAGACTGCATCGAGCAGCATCATCCGCTCGATGGCACGGCCGATCGCGATAGGCTTCCGGTTGCGATTCTCCGGCTCGCCGATCGCTGCGTAGAGCGGTTTGTACTGAACGTGGAAGACGCGCGTGCGCCCAGTGCGGCCCATGCGACACGCCGTGGCGAACCCAGCGGCCAGTAGCCGTTCGACGAAGTCGTGGACCTTCTGCCCGTGCGTGATGCCGGCGAAGGCGGCGTAGTGCCGGCCCATGAACACGCCGGAATGTTGCAGGACGACCGACAGGAACCGGGCCTGCCGGTCGGTGAAGCGAAACCCCATCTTCAGCGCGTTGATGCGGCCCTGCGCACGGTCCCTGGCGGGCGAGTACATCCCCTCGGCTCCTCGGGAGGCACCCGGTGTCTCCTGAGAAGATGAACGCAGCGGCGGGCCAGTTCCTTACCGGCCGTTCATGCGAGCATTTCGTTTGCGCGAAGTAACGATATCCGCTACTTTTTGCACATGAATGGGCAGGCCGAGACCGCTCGACAGTACATCGATGGTCTACTAGGAACCAGGCGGTACTTCCTCAGTTCCGGCGATGCGCGGGCGGCTCTCGGTGTGTCCTCAGCGGCGGCCAAGATGCCGCTCCATCGTCTGTCCCAGCACGGCATCGTCGCCTCGGCGGCCCCGTGGCTACTACGTAATCGTCCCGCCCGAATACCGCGCGCTCGGATGTGGAACCCGACCTGTGATCCCGTTCGACTATCATCACCGACTGGCG
>CADEFD010000309.1 GCA_902826515.1 uncultured Acidobacteriota bacterium | reverse complement strand
TTCTGGTGGTATCGCCACCTGACCATCCCGGCCGACGAACCGCCGCCGCCGCCGGCGCCGCCGCAGCCGGCCGACGACGAGCTCGAACTCGACCGCGAGCTCGAGTACCTGGTCGAACCGGAAGAGCCGGTCGTCCGGGGCGGAGAATCCGCCGAGTAGACAGTGGTGTCCGGCAACGGACGCCGCCAGACACGACAAAGGCCGCGCGAGTCACTCGCGCGGCCTTTGTCGTGTACGGAATCGGGCCGGGGCTGGCGGCGACGGGCCCGCTGGCGCCGGGTTGGCGGCTAGCGCTTCGCGGTGCCGCGTGAGGCCGCGAGCATCGACGTGGCGGTGTAGACGACGACCGCCACGACCAGCCAGCGCACGTAGAGCAGCGGCAGCGACTTGACGATGAAGGCGGCGACCAGCACGGCCAGCGGTCCGCCCACGGCCAGGCCGACCGCGGCCCGCAGGTGGTAGGCCTCTTTCGGGATGAACTGCATGCTGCCCACCGGCATCAGGAAGGCGCACGAGCCCATCATGATCGGGAAGGCGACGGTGGGGTTCATGCCGAGCAGGCTGATGACGATCATGCACGGTGCGTAGAGGCCGATGCCGAGGGTCATGAGCGCGCCGAGCACCACGTTGGCGCCCACGGCCAGCGCCAGCTTGAGGCCCGTGAGGCCGAGGGCCGTGCCGCCCCCGGGCACGAGGCCGAGCAGCTGCAGCAGCATGATGGTGGCCGCGAGCAGCAGCGCCGAGCCCATGCCGACCTGCACGGTGCGCCGGGGCAGTCCGGCGATGATGCCGGCGCCCAGCCAGGCGCCGGCGCAGGCGGCGGCGATGAGCAGCACCAAAGTCGTGAAGTCCACCTCGACGATCTGCGTGAAGATGATGGCCTGGGTCACCGTGGGCACGACGTGACCGACGTTGAGCGTGCCTGGGATGAGCTCGTCTGGCACGATCTTCCAGGCGCGGAACATCGCGGTGGTCGGCGCGAACGAGCCGATGCCGAGCGTGTCGAAGAAGTTGGTGACGGCGCCGATGAAGAGCTGCAGCGGCGTCGGCCAGACCGGCTCATGTGATCCATGTCCGCCGGCGGCCAGCTTGGCGCGGGCCACGACGATCCAGCGGGTGAGGTAGATCAGGGTCACCGCGACCATCGCGGCGATGAGCAGGGTTTTGGCGTCCAATGGGCCTCCGGGCCTTGAGTGTAACCGGGCCGGGCGGCCCGGCCGGTGCTAGCCGACGAACTTGTAGCCGCTGCCGTGGATGGTGAGGATGTGTTCGGGCTCGTGCGGGGCCCGTTCGATCTTCTGACGCAGCTTGGCGACGAAGTTGTCGATCGTGCGGGTGGTCGGGAACTCCTCGTAGCCCCAGACCTCGTTCAGGATCTGCTCGCGGGTGACGACCTTGCCCTTGTGCTGCACGAAGTAGCGAAGCAACTCGAACTCGCGGGCCGTGAACTCGACGCGCCGTTTCTCGCGCCGCGCCTGGTGCAGCTTGAAGTCGACTTCGAGGTCGCCGATGCGGACGGTGTCCTCGGTGGGTGGCCGCGACGTCGTGCGGCGCAGCACCGCCCGCACGCGGGCCAGCAGCTCGGTGATCGAGAAGGGCTTGGTGACGTAGTCGTCGGCGCCCAGTTCGAGGCCGAGCACCTTGTCGGTCTCGGCCGAACGCGCCGTCAGCATGACGATCGAGGTCGAGGCCGAGCGCTCGCGCAGCTCGCGACAGACGTCGAAGCCGTTCTTGCGCGGCAGCATCAGATCGAGGATCACGAGGTCGGGGTTGAACGCCGCCGCCCGCACCAGTCCCTGCTCGCCGTCCGAGGCGGTCTGTACCTCGTAGCCTTCGAGCTCGAGATTGTCACGCAGGCCGAGCAGCATCTGCGGCTCGTCCTCGATCACCAGAATGCGCTTCATGTCTGTCTCCGTACGCGTCGGCCGTGCCGGCCGGAATCGGGAAGGCGAGTGTGAACGTGCTGCCGACGCCTGGCTCGCTCTCGACGCTCACCGAGCCGCCGTGTCCGCGCATCGTGTGGTCGACGATGGCCAGGCCCAGGCCGGTGCCCTGCGGCCCGCCGCCGAGGGCGCTGTCGACGCGGAAGAACTTGCGGAACACGCGGCGCTGCAGGTGTCTCGGGATGCCGATGCCGTGATCGCTCACCCGCACGCCGACATGGCCCTGCAGCCGCTCGACCACGACCTCGATGTCGCGGTGCTCGCGTGAATACTTCATGGCGTTGGCGAGCACGTTCTCGATCGCCTGCTGCACGGCGTCGGTGTCGAGATCGACCGACGGCAGCCCGGGCTCGACCCGCGTCGTCACCGAGAAGCGCCCCTGCTCGAACTGGCTCTGCAGGCGCGCCACGACATCGCGTGTGACCTCGCCGAGGTCGGCCGGCGTCGGCCGGTAGGGCCGCAGCCCGGCTTCCATGCGCGAGAAGTCCAGGATGTTCTCGATGAGGCGCGTCAGCTTCTTGGCCTCGCCGTTGATGATCCGGTAGTACTCGGCGGCCCGCTCCGGCGTGCGCACACGGCCGAGTTCGAGCGTCTCGGCGAAGAGCTGGATGAGCGCCAGCGGCGTCTTGAGATCGTGCGACACCGACGCGACGAAGTTCGACTTGAGCTCGGCCAGGCGCACTTCGCGCGCCGCCGCGCCGGCGACGAAGAACACGCCGGCCGCCATGATGAGCGCGAGGATGGCCATGAGCGCCAGCTGCGGCCGGCTGCTCGATTCGGCGATGGCGGCGATCGTCTGCCCGCCGAAGCCGGTCTGCAGCGTCCACGTCTCGGGCTCGACCTCGACCGGCGCCGCGTACTCGAGCAGTTCGCGGTCGAAGAAGACCAGCGGGAAACTGCGCTGATCCACGAACACGTCGGCCCCGGCCGGCGCCGACGAGAACAGGACCTGGCCCTTGCCGTCGCGCAGCGTCAGGTCGAGCTGCGGAAAGCCGCCCAGGTGCTGCACCGTCGCCAGGCGCGCCTTCATCATCTCGGGGAGATGGCGCGTGCGGATGTCGTCCGCATCCACGACCAGCGCCACGAAACTCGAGAACGAATCGCGCGCCGCGTTGGGGAAGCGCAACTGCGCCTGCACGTATTTGCGGCGGCCGCCGATGGTGGCGGGGAAGGCGACGATCGCGCGCTTGTGCTCGAGCAACTGGCGCAGCCGCGGCAGGATCACGGCGCCGACCCCGGGGGCATCACGGAAGCGGCGTTCGAGGTCCGCCGACTGGTCGGCCAGGCTGTCGCGGTTGTAGACGAGCAGACGATCACGGGTGTCGGCCGAGACCTGTGACCAGACGTAGAACGCTTCCACGAACGGACTCTCGACGAGCCCCTGGCGCAGCACGTCGTCCATCCACGCGCGGTCCATCGCGTCGCTGCGCGCCTGCGGCACGGCCAGCAGCACGCCGATGTGAGGGCGCTTCAGCGTGTCTTCGACTTCGCGGGCGGTGGCGTCGGCGGTCTCCTGGCTGAGTTGGCGCAGCACCACCGACGAGGTGCTGGCCAGGTCGTTGATGGAGCGGAACTGGAAGTAGAAGAGCACCGCGACGGGAATGGCGACGACGACGGCGAGGCCGGTCGCCAGGCGCACGCCGCGATCGTCGAGCACCTGGCCGAGCCAGCGCGGACGTCGATCGCCGGACGACGCGGGTGTCGGGGCGGGGGTTCCGTCGTCCATGGCTGCTCCTCTCGTCTCGTCGCGGCGGCTACGCGCGCGCCAGTTCTGCCGCCAGCCAGTCGCCCACCACGCGCCAGTCGCGCAGGTCGGGCGCCGCCGACAGCAG
>CADEFD010000308.1 GCA_902826515.1 uncultured Acidobacteriota bacterium | reverse complement strand
TGCCGTCGAAGGTGCCGCGGTAGTAGAGGCCGCGCGTCCACGCGAAGATCGACGCGATCGGATTCGTGGAGGTGGGCTTGCCCTGCTGGTGCATGCGGTAGTGCCGCGTCACCGTGCCGTGCGCCGCTTCCGCTTCCACCGTCTTGCCGTCGGGCGACATCAGCACGGAGGTCATCAGGCCGAGCGAGCCGTAGCCCTGCGCCACCGTGTCGCTCTGCACGTCGCCGTCGTAGTTCTTGCAGGCCCAGAGGTAGCCGCCGTTCCACTTCAGGTTGCTGGCCACCATGTCGTCGATGAGGCGGTGCTCGTAGGTGAGCTTCTTCGCCTCGAACGCGGTCTTGAACTCGGCGTCGTAGACGGCCTGGAACGTGTTCTTGAACACGCCGTCGTAGACCTTGAGGATGGTGTTCTTGGTCGAGAGATACACCGGGTAGTTGCGGCCGAGCGCGTAGGTGAAGCAGGCGCGCGCGAAGCCTTCGATCGAGGCATCGAGGTTGAACATGCCCATGGCAATGCCGCTGCCCTTGGTCTTCATCACCTCGCGGTTGATGGCCTCACCGGCGCCCTCGGGCGTCCAGCTGAGCGTGATCGTGCCGGCGCCCGGGAAGTGGAAGTCCTGCGCGCGGTACTGGTCGCCGAAGCCGTGACGGGCAACCACCACGGGCGTGTCCCAGTGCGGCACGAGGCGCGGCACGTTCTTGCAGACGATCGGCTCGCGGAAGATGGTGCCGTCGAGGATGTTGCGGATGGTGCCGTTCGGCGACTTCCACATCTGCTTGAGGCCGAATTCCTTGACGCGGGCCTCGTCCGGCGTGATGGTGGCGCACTTGACGGCCACGCCGTGTTCCTTCGTGGCGTTGGCCGAATCGATCGTGATCTGATCGTTCGTCCTGTCGCGCGCTTCGATCCCGAGGTCGAAGTACTTCAGGTCGATGTCGAGATACGGCAGGATCAGCGTCTCGCGGATCTTCTGCCAGATGATGCGGGTCATCTCGTCGCCGTCCATCTCGACGACCGGGTTCTTCACCGTGATCTTCTTCACGCGCCACTCCTTGGATACACGAGGAAACGGGGAATTATAGCCCGGCCGTACACAAAAACGGCGGCGCCCGCCGTGGCGGGGCCGCCGTTCGAGGTCGCCGGCCCGAAGGCCGTGGCTACTTGACGGTGTCGTTCACGGCCGCTTTGCCGCTCACGAGCTTGCAGACGGCCGAATTGGCCAGCACCTGGGTGACTTCGAGCACGCCGGTCTGCTCGATGACCTTGTCGAGCAGTCTGCCATCGGCGTCCTTGATTTCGTCCACCACGTGGTGCACGTTGAACTTCTGCCCCACCTTCACGCCGGCGCCGGCGCCGCGGTTGATGTAGTAGGTGCCGGCGCGGGTGCTGACGATCTGGCCTTCCGGGGCCGCCGGCGTCATCGACGCGAGCGAAGCCGTCTGCTCGGACAGCTTCAGCACCACCTGTTCGACCGCCGGCCGCAGCGCTTCCTGCGCCGCGCCCTGGTCGAAGGTCTGTTCGGCGCTCACGCCCTTGAAGTAGCCGCCGCCCATGCGCTTGTTGCCCTGGCCCACGGCCACGAGCATCACTTCGCCGGTTTCGGTGTTGACGAGGCGGGCGTCGACCTTGCTCTCGGCGTTCGAGTAGCTGCCGCCGATGCCGCGCAGGCCGATCGAGGTGCGCTTGATCGAGAAGGCCGTGATGGAGCCGGTCAGGATGAGCTGCACGCCGAGGAGCTTGCCGACCTTGGCGGCCGTGGCGCCGGTGACGGCTCCGCTCGCGCCGAGGTTCTGTTCCTGGAGGATGCTGGCCAGTTCGCGGCGTTCGAGCACCGTGAACTTGCCCGTCTGCACGAGCTGGGTGGCCAGTTCGTCGGCAGCGGCGGCGCCGAGGTTGTCACCCCACCACGCCCACGTGCTGTTGTTCTCGAAGTTCATGACGGCGACGCGGATCTTCGTCTGCGCGAAGAGCGACGTCGGCGCGCCCACGAGCACGGCCACGACCATGAGCAGGACGGCTGTGATACGACCGAAGCGGACCATCGATGTCTCCTTGGGGGCGGAAGCTGCCCGCACATGTTCCAGACTGCCCGATATTGCCACAATCGTCCGTGGCAGACAGTCTCCCTAGCCATATCGGCCGGGACGGGGCCGTCTAACAGCCTCCGCACCCTGATTAGCGAGATTCCCCGCCAGGAAGGCTCACGGAAAAGTCTGCCCCCGCCCAGAATGGGGACAGTCCCCAAGTCACCGTTTCTCGGGACTTCCTCACCGATTGCCCGCCGGCGGGGTGGTAGGCTTCCGGACGCCCCCTCAGGGAGTCGTCGATGCGTCCCGTCCTCGCGCTTGCGGTCGTTCTTGGCCTGATGGTGGCCTGTAGCTCACCGACGAGTCCGAGCCTGACGACGGCCCTTCCCCTGCCGGCGACACTGCCTCCTGGGGTCCTCACTCGCGGCGTGATGCGGGCCATCGTGGACGGGGTCCCCTCGGAGGCGGAAAGCCCGGTGGCCAGTCTGTCGAGCGGCCTGGTGGGGCCGACCACGATCGCCACGATCGTTGGACGATTCGAACGTCTGGAAACGCTGGTGTCGGTCACTGTGCCGGTCGCGGTGGGCGGCTACGAACTCGGCGGCCCGGCCTACCTGGACTTCGGCCTGTATCGAGGTCCAGCCTTCGGTCCGACAGCCTTCTGGGTCGTCAATCCGTTCACGCCTGGGAGCTCGGGCGCGGTGACCGTCATGGCGGCGTCGGCAACGCGTGTCGCCGGGAGCTTCGCGTTCACCGCCGTGTCGCCGACGGCCGGCACCGTGCCACCAACGCGCACTGTCACGAACGGCACGTTCGACTTGTCGCGGTAGCTCGCCCTAGCTGTGGATGCCCGGCGCTTCGTGCCCGGTGCGCTCGACGTACTCGATGTAGCTGCCGGGATAAAGATGCGGCTGCGCGTCGGTGCCGCTCTCGCCGCCCAGTTCCAGCACGCGGTTGCTCAGCTTCCGCAGGAACGCGCGGTCGTGCGACACGAAGATCATCGTGCCTTCGAAGTTGGCGAGCGCCTCGAGCAGCATCTCCTTGGTGGCCAGATCGAGATGGTTCGTCGGCTCGTCGAGCACGAGGAAATTCGGCGGGTTGAGCATCATGCGGGCGATGACGAGGCGGGTCTTCTCGCCGCCCGAGAGGGCGCGGATCTTCTTGTCCACGTCGTCGCCCGAAAAGCCGAAGGCGCCGGCGAGGCTGCGCAGCATGCCGATCGATTCTTCGGGAAAGTCCTTCTGCAGCTGCTCCTCGATCGTGAGGTCGGGGCTCAGCACCTCGAGTGACTGCTGCGCGAAGTAGCCCATCTGCAGGCTGGCGCCGAGCGTGACCTGTCCGGCATCGGGCGTCACCTGGCCGGCAATCATCTTGAGCAGCGTGGACTTGCCAGCGCCGTTCTTCCCCATCACCGCCCAGCGTTCACCGCGGCGGATGAGCATGTTCATGCCGTCGTGCACGGTGCGCTTGCCGTAGACCTTGGTGAGCCCTTCGAGCACGGCCACCTGATCGCCCGACCGCGCCGGCTGGCGGAAGTCGAAGTTGACCACCTTGCGCCGCTTCGGCAGCTCGATCTTTTCGATCTTCTCGAGCGCCTTCACGCGGCTCTGCACCTGCGCGGCCTTGGCGGCGTGCGCGGCGAAGCGATCGATGAAGCGCTGCTCCTTGGCGAGCATCGCCTGCTGACGCGCGTAGGCCGCTTCGCGGTTGGTCTCGCGGATGGCGCGTTCGCGTTCGTAGAAGTCGTAGTTGCCCGAGTAGGTGGTGATTTCGCCGCC
>CADEFD010000307.1 GCA_902826515.1 uncultured Acidobacteriota bacterium | reverse complement strand
CGCGTGACCGTGACAGACCCCGTTACAACTGTTGCTAGAACAGCACGACGTCCACGGGCGTGCCGGCCTCGACGGCGGCGACGTCACTCGCGATTTCGATGTAGCCGTCGGCGTGGGCCATGCTCGTGATGTCTCCCGACGCCTTGAACGCGGGTTCCGCCTGTCCGTCCACGAGCCGCACCGTATAGAACTGATGCCGGCCGAGGCTCGAGGCGACGCGGCGGGCCAGCGGCACGCCGACCACGCGCGGCATGTACGGCGGCAGGTGTGCGAGCGTGCGGAGGAACGGCACGAGCAGCACGTAGGCGTTCGTGAGGCACGACGTGGGATTGCCCGGCATGCCGAACACCGGCACACCGTCGATCGTGCCGAACGCCGTCGGCTTGCCCGGACGCGTGGCGATACCGTGGAACACCACCGTGCCGCGCGCCCGCAGGATGTCCATCACCAGATCGCGGTTGCCCACCGAGCTGCCGCCCGAGAACACGACCAGATCGCAGCCCACCGCGGCGCTCACCGCGGCATCGAGCGCCTCGATCGTGTCGCCGGCGACGTCGAACGGCACCGGCACGCCGCCGTGTGCCTCGACGATCGCCGAAAGCGTGTGGCGATTCACGTCGTGGATCTGCCCCGGTCCCAGCGTCTGGCCCGGCGCGACCACCTCGTTGCCGGTCGAGACGATGGCCACGCGCGGCCGCGCCCAGACGCGCGCGGACGTGTGTCCTACCGCGGCGATCGCACCAACCTTCGCGGGCAGCAGCACGTCGCCGCGCTTGAGCACGACCTGTCCCCGCGCGATGTCCGCGCCGGCGCGTCCCACGTGCTGGCCGTCGTGCACCGCCGCGTGGATGCGCACGCTCGCGCCCCCGCCCGGCGATGTCTCTTCCACCATCACCACGGCCGTCGCACCCGCCGGCAGCGGCGCGCCGGTCGCGACCTCGGCACACTCGCCGGTGCCCACCGCGCGGTCCAGCACTTCACCCGTGAAGACGCGACCCACGAGCACGAGCTCACGCGGTGCGTCCGGCGTGGCGCCGTTCGTGTCATCCGCGTGCACGGCGTAGCCGTCCATCATCGCGCGCGCAAACGGCGGCACGTCGCCGCCGGCCACGAGGTCCTCGGCCACGACACGTCCGCCGAGGGCGGCGAGCGGCACGTCTTCCGTGCGGTCGAGCGGACGGGCGGCCGCGGCGAGCAGCGCGCGGGCCTCGTCGAGCGGAATCGTGGACGCGAAGGGCCGCATCGTTACTTCGACGCCTGCTGCACGAGATGCCGCAGCTCCGGCACCACGAGCTTCGTCATCGCCAGGCGCACCGCACCTTCGGACCCGGGCAGTGTGATGACCACCTTGCCGCGCGCCAGACCGGCGCAGGCGCGGCTCATCATCGCCGCCGGGCCGATGTCCTGATAACTCAACATGCGGAAGAGCTCCCCGAAGCCGTCGAGCCGTTTCTCGAGCAGCGCGTCGATCGCTTCATACGTGGAGTCGCGCGAGGTGATGCCGGTGCCGCCCGTCGTGATGACCACCTGCGTGGCGGTCTCGAGCTGGTCGAGCACGAAGCCGGTCACCGCGTCCGGATCGTCGGGCACGATGGCGGACGTGGTCACGAGGTGCCCCGCGTCTTCGAGCAGGGCGCGGATGGCGCGTCCGCTCGTGTCCGTGGCCTCGGTGCGCGTATCACTCACGGTGAGGACGGCGACCTGCACCGCGGCGGGAGCGGCGGCCTTGTGTTCGTGCTGCGACACAGGAGGATCATAGCTATGATTTGCGAATGCGGCGAATCCTCACGGCGCTTCTGACGCTCTCGGCTCTGGTGCTCGTCGACGCTGGCGCCGGGCAGACCGCCCGCGTTCAGGCGGCCCAGGCCCAGGCGCCCGCCCGCCGTGGCGCGCCGCGTGCGGCCGTGGCGCCCCTGCCTCCACCGCCACCGGCCTTTGCGGCCGCGCTCGATCGCGAGGCCATGCGCTGGGTCGAGACCACGCTCAAGTCGCTTACCGACGACCAGCTCGTGGGGCAGCTCATCATGGGCCGTCTCGATTCCACCTATCTCAGCGCCGATTCCGCCGCCTTCGAGGAACTGGCGGCGCTCGTGCGCGACATCCACATCGGCGGCTTCTGCGCGTTCGGCGGCGTGGAGCCGGTGCCGGCCGTCATGCTGAACGGCACCTACGGCGCGACGATTCTCGGGCAGCCGCTGGAACTCGCCGCGATCCTCAATCGCCTGCAGGCGCTGTCGCCGCTGCCGCTCGTGGTCGCCGGCGACTTCGAACACGGCGTCGGCATGCGCATCAACGGCGCCACGCGGTTTCCCCGGGCCATGGCGTTCGGGGCGGCCGGCGATCCGGCGCTCGTGCGCGAGGCGGCGCGGGTCACCGGCGTGGAGTCGCGGGCGCTCGGCGTGCACGTCAATTTCGCGCCCGTGGCCGACGTGAACAACAACCCGCGCAATCCCGTGATCAACATCCGGTCGTTCGGCGAAGACCCGGCGCGCGTCGGCGTGATGGTGGGGGCGGCGGTCGAGGGCCTCCAGAGTGGCGGCGTCGTGGCCACCCTCAAACATTTCCCGGGACACGGCGACACCGCCGTCGACACACACCTCGGTCTGGCCACCGTGTCGCACGACCGCGAGCGCCTCGAACGGGTGGAACTCGTGCCGTTCCAGGCCGGCGTGGCCGCCGGCGCCGGCGCCGCGATGGTGGCGCACGTCGAGCTGCCGGCGATCGATCCACAGCCCGGACCTGCCACCTTCAGCCGCATGGTCGTGCGCGGTCTGCTGCGTCACGAGCTCGACTTCGGCGGCGTGATCTACACCGACGGCATGCAGATGGAGGCCGTGAACGCCCTGGCCGAGCCGGGCGAAGCCGCCGTGCGCGCGATCGAGGCGGGTCTCGACGTGGTGCTCGACTCGCCCGATCCGCGAGCTGCCCACGCGGCCCTGAAGGCCGCGCTGCAGTCGGGCCGTCTGACGCGCGCGCACCTCGAAGGTTCGGCGGGGCGCCTGCTGGCGCACAAGGCGCGGCTCGGGCTGCACAAGGCGCGCGCGGTAGACCTCGACGCCGTGATGACCCATGTAGGCACCCGCGCCGCAGCCGACATCGCGCGCATCACCGCCGAACGTGCCGTGACGCTGCTGCGCGACGAACGCACGCAGGTGCCGCTGCCCACGCCGCGCGCCGGCAAGGTGCTGTATCTCTCCGTGCTCGACTATCCCTCCAACTGGCGGATTGCCGCGCCGAGCCGCACGGTGATTCCCGAGCTGCGCAAACGCTGGGGCGCGGTGACGGCCGTGGAGCTCTCGGACCGCACGTCCGCCGAGGAACTGGAACTCGTGCGAGCGATGGCGGGCAGCTACGACGCGGTCGTGGCCGGGGTGTTCGTGCGTGCCTCCTCCGGCAGCGGGCGGCTGGATCTGGCCACCGGCGTCGTGCGGCTGCTGCAGGATCTGTCGGGCGCGGCGGCCCGCCGCAACCAGCCGATGGTGGCGGCTTTCTTCGGCAGTCCCTATGCGGCGGTCGCCGCGACGGCCCTGCCCGCGGTGCTCGTCACCTACGACTTCGGCGATTACGCGGAAGCGGCGGCAGTACGGGCGATTGCCGGGGAGATCCCCATCCAGGGACGGCTGCCCGTGGCGCTTGGCGACGGGCTCGGCGTGGGCTTCGGGCTCACCAGGCCCGGCCCAGCCCCGTCCGGACGGTGATCGCTGGACGGAATCGCCGGGAGCTGTGTTAGGATCTTTCTTCTACCCCGCGCCCTTAGCTCAGCTGGATAGAGCGTCTGGCTACGAACCAGGAGGTCGCACGTTCGAATCGTGCAGGGCGCACCA
>CADEFD010000306.1 GCA_902826515.1 uncultured Acidobacteriota bacterium | reverse complement strand
GGCGAGGTGTATCGCAACTACTCGATCGCGATCGGTGTCGAGCGTCAGCTGTTCAACGGCGCGCCTGGAGTCGTCGCGCCGCTGATTGACGCGCTGGCCTTGGAACCGGGGCAGCGCGTCCTGCACATCGGTGCGGGCCGCGGCTACTACACCAGTATCCTGTCACACATGGTCGGCGCTGCCGGTGCGGTGATCGCGTTCGAAGCCGACCGCGAACTTGCTGACGCCGCCCGGGCGGCGACACGCCCGGCGGGGAACGTCGATGTTCGTACCGGCGATGCCAGTCAGATAGACGGAATTCTGGACGCAATCCTTGTAAGCACCGGAGTGACGCACCCACTGCCTGACTGGATCCGGACGCTGAAGCTCGACGGTCGCATGGTGGTGCCGATCACGGTCACGATGCCGGCCATGGGGCCACTGAGTAAGGGGTTCACGTGCCTGCTCGAGAAGGCGTCTCCCGAGCGCCTGGCTGTGCGAGTTCTCGGAATGACGATGATCTACGCCGCGACAGGCCTCCGAGACGCATCCCTCAACGAACGCCTGGGCCAGACTATGCTTCGAGATCGAGGTCTACCAATCGCCAGCGTACGTGTCGACCGGCACGAAGTCGCCGACACATGCTGGGCACATTCACCGGACTGTTGCCTCTCCACCGAACCTGCGTCGTAACAGCGTCGGCTGCCGAGGCGACGCTCGTATCAACTCCCGACTCCTCGCGAGGGATTGCCCCAACGTCCGGCTGCTCCGTCAGCTCATGCGCAGGACGCCGCCACGGAAGGCGCGCGAGAATTGCATAGCACGCCCAGTCCGCCCCCGAGCGTTGCTCTCACCGCCACTGGCAGCAGCCAATTGCGAAGCGCTTCGCAGATGCCCAGCCACCTAATTCTTGCGGGCCGGTCTCGCCAAACGCCAGAACGCCTCGAGCGCGGCGATCTCGCGCCGCCGCTCGCCGGCGAACGCGAAGGCCGACGGCCTATTCGGCGCGGAGCACGATGGCGGGGTCCACGCGTGAGGCCCGAATCGCGGGGACGAGGCCGCCTAGCACCCCGACCACCACAAACGCCGCCGCCGTCCCCCCCAAGGTGATCCAGTCGAGCGGCGCAATCCCGAACAGCAGCGATTCCAGGAACCGCGTCGGCCAGATCGACAGGGGCACGCCAACGGCAACGCCGCAGAGCACCAGGCTCAGGCCCTCGCGGATCACCAACCGGAGCACGGCGCCCGATGTCGCGCCGAGCGCCAGGCGCACGCCGATCTCGCGGGTGCGGCGGGCCACGGCGAAGGCCAGGAGCGCGTACAGCCCGACGAGCGCCAGCATGATACCGAGGAGCGCCGTGCCACCCGCCACGCCCGTCGCCAGTCGCTCGGTCGACACGCTTCTGTCGAGGAACTCGGCCAGCGGGAGCGTGGTGTGGGCGTACTCATGCCCCATGCTCCTCACCACGCGCTCCACATCACGCGCAATGCGCATCGGCTCGCCGTCGGTGGCGATCGCGAGCGTGGGGTAGTAGCCGAGTCGCCCTGCCTGCAGGGCGCTGAGGTAGACGATGGGGGGGCTGGTGGCGCGATAGCTGCCGAGCGTGGCATCCGACACGACCCCGACCACCTCGATGTTCTCGCGCTCGGGGCCTGTGCCGTAACTGATCCGGCGCCCGATGACCTCGCCTCCGGCGGTTATCTGCCGTGCCAGGTGCTCGTTCACCACCGCGACCGCACGGGCCTGAGCATCGTCGCCAGCCTCGATGCCGCGGCCGCGGAGCACGCGGATGCCGACGGTGTCGAAGAACCGTGGCGAGACGACATCGAACTGGGCGCCGATGTCGGGGTCGGGTTCGCCGACGACCGTGATCGGCGCGAGTTGGGGCGTCGAGGTCGTCAGGTGCGGGAACATCCGGGCATATCCGACCTGGCGCACCGACGGCAGGGCCGCGAGCCGTTCCAGGAGCGCAGGGTAGTAGGACGCCGCATCGAACCGTTCGTAGCCGTTCGGGAGCGGCATCAGCCGGACCGACAGCACGCCGTCGGGCCGAACGCCGGTGTCGGCACCGAGCAGTGCGGCCAGCGACCGCGACAGCAGGCCTGCGCCAACCACGAGGATCGAACAGATCGCGACCTGGGTCACCAGCAGGAGGCGATGGCGGCGGTCGCTGGCGCGCGCCACGGTGCGATCCCACTGTGTCTCGGCGGCGTTGGCGCGCCTGGTTACGGACAGCACGGGCACGAGGCAGATGAGGACGGCTGTCAGCACGCCGCTCACAGCGCTGACACCAACGACGCGGAGGTCAGGAGTCAGCGAGAGCGTGCGACCGGTCAGCCCGACCGGTAGCAGTCTCTCGATGGCACCGACCAGCGGCCAGGCCAGCGCGCTCCCGAGTACGGTTCCAAGGCCGGCGAGCAGCACGCTCTCGATGGCCATCTGCTGGAACAGCCGCGCGCCCGTGGCTCCGAGCGCCCGCCGCACGTGCAGTTCCTGCTCCCGTGCCGCCATCCGCGCCAGCAGCAGGCCGCCCAGGTTGGTGCACACCAGCACCAGCAACAGCCCCGTCAGCCCGAGGGCCACCTGGACCGCGCGCCGGTACCGGTCTCGCAGGTCGGAAAGGCCCGTGGCGAGCGACTCGACCCGCACGTGCACGTCCAGGAACGTGTTGCGCTCACGCGCGGTGAGCCCGGCGGGCAGCACCGCCGCCGCGACGGCGGGCCACCGTGGCGTCAGATGGGCGCGCGCCTGAGCGATCGTCGTCCCGGGCCGCAGCCGCGCGAGTATCAGGCTCGCGCCCGGGGGGCGACCGACCGGCGCGGGAAGAATCGAGCCGAACGGCGCCACGATGTCGGCGCCGCCGTCGATCTGGATACCGTCGTAGCCCGCCGGCAGGACGCCGATGATCTCAAGTTGCCGACCTTCAGTGCGCAGCCGTTGTCCGACGACGGCCGGGTCGCCGCCGAACATGCGCTGCCAGAACCGGTGGTGGATGAGCACGACCTGGGCGCCCGGGCTGGTCAGTGGCGCCTCGGCGGCGGTGTAGGCGCGGCCGAGCACGGGCCTGAGACCCAGCGTCTCGAGGCAGCCGGCCGACATGAAGTCGATGGTGGCCTGCGCCGGCTCGCCGTTGGCCTCGACCGGCAGCACGAGGTTGCCGTTCCACGCGCAGTAACCGGTCAGCGGACCTGGATCCTCCTCGAGTCGCGGCACCGCGGTAGTCAGCGTGAGCCGATTCTGGCCCTGCGGGCTCTGGCCGCGCGCCCAGACCAGCTCGGACGGGGCACGGACCGGAAGAGGACGAAGCACGAGCGCGTTCCACGCGCTCAGCATGGCGATGTTGGCGGCAAGCCCGAGGGCCAGCGTGGCGATAGTGGCCAGTGAGAACACCGGCGAACGCACCAGGTGCCGCACGCCCCGGAGAACGTCTTCGAGCACCGAAACGGCCATGAGCCGCAGCATTCTGGCTGATCGGAACGGCCCACTTCAAGGGTGCGAACCCGGTTGGGCTGGGCTGATGGTTCGGTCGGCCGACAGGCGTCTTTGTGGGATCCGGTGGTTGACGCAGCGCCCCCGGCCTCGAGCTAATCGTGGCCGGGGAGGCTCGCAAGATTCGAGCTCCTGACGGCGTTCAAGAAGTGAGGGCGCGATTGCGCTGTACCTGTTTTGTACCTGATACTCAGACTTCTAGAGGTTCTGGCGGATTCTGGCGGTTCCGATCCGGCGTAAATCGTTGAGGGGAGCAAGTCCTTCGGGAACGAATCCCACCCTCTCCGCCAAACACACCTCCAGCGTCACGGCGCTTTCGCCCTACTTGGATGAACGCAATCTGAGGGCGAAACCTTGCAGACTC
>CADEFD010000305.1 GCA_902826515.1 uncultured Acidobacteriota bacterium | reverse complement strand
GGCGTTGATCTGATCGAGGGCCGAATAGCGCGTGCCCGTGTCGCCGCCAGTGATGGAGGGCCAGTCACCTTTTTGCTGGGCGTCGCCCGGCAGGCCGGCGATGGCGGCAGTCACCATCAGTGCCAGTGCTCCAACGAGGGCGCGGGCCGCCCAGTTGCGCGTCAATCTCTTCGTCATGTGTCGAGGTGCTCCAGAGCCTGAGTATTCGGGATGCTGAGGATTGCCCGGCGGTCCCGCGATTGTCAACCGCACCACCTCCAGGTTGCACGGAGCCAAGGCCGGGTGGTACAAGCAGGCAGACACTGTCGTGGCCTCCACTCCCGCGTCGCGACGCTCCGCGCGTCACCCGAACACTCCCGCCCCCGCCCAGCCGCCCGCCCCCCCGCACGCCGCGGGCAGCGGGGCGTTTGCCGTGCCACTGGTCCTGACCGGCGCGCTCCTGGCGATGACGCTCCTCGGCCGGGTGTACGACAACCGCGCTCTGACCCTGGCGTTCTGGGGCGCCGGCGCCGTGCTGCTCGTGTGGCAGGCGCTGCTGCTCATCACGACCAGGGGCGCGGTGCCCGGCTTCGTGCGCACCGAGCCGCGGCCCCAGCACTACATCCAGATGTGCTGCCACCTCGCGGTGTACGGCTACTGGGGCTATTACTGGGCGCCGGTCTATCCGTACCTGCCTCTGCTCTTCGCGCAGGTGCTGTTCGCCTACGCGTTCGACACGCTGCTCTGCTGGGCGCGCAAGCGTCCGTTCGGCGTGGGCTTCGGTCCGATTCCCATCGTCTTCAGCACGAACCTCTTCCTGTGGTTCCGCGACGACTGGTTCGCGTTCCAGTTCCTGCTCATCGCGGTGGGGTTCCTCGGCAAGGCGTTCCTCCAGTGGGAACGCGACGGCCGGCGCGTGCACATCTTCAACCCGTCGGCCTTCTCGCTGGCGCTCTTCTCGCTCGTGCTCATCCTCACGGGCTCGACCTCGATCACCTGGGCGCAGGAGATCAACACGACCTTCGCGCTCGGGCCGCGGATCTATCTCGTGCTGTTCCTCATCGGCCTGGTCGTGATGTACAACTTCTCGACCACCTACGTCACCGCGTCCGCGGCGGCGACACTCTTCGGGTTGAGCGCGCTCTACGGCGCCGCGACCGGTGTGCCGTACTTCATCGACACGGAAATTCCGTCGGCCGTCTTCCTCGGGCTGCATCTGCTCGTGACCGATCCGTCCACCTCGCCGCGCACGCCCCTCGGGCGCGTCATCTTCGGCATGGCGTACGGCGCCGGCGTCTTCGCGCTCTACGCGCTGCTCGGTGCGCTCGGCGTGCCGACCTTCTACGACAAGCTGCTCTGCGTGCCGATCCTGAACCTGCTCGTGCCGTCGATCGACCGCCTGGTCGCCCGCATCGGTCAGCGCCCGCTCGTGACGTGGCTGGGTCTCGAACCACCGCTCGGTCACCGCAACCTCACCCACATGGCGGCGTGGATCGTGTTCTTCGGCGTGATGACCGTGGCCGGGCGCACCGACGGCATGCATCGCGGCGACGCGCTGCCCTTCTGGGTCGAGGCGTGTGAGGCCAACAAACCGCAGGCCTGCGCGCGGCTCCTGCGCATCGAAGGCAGTTACTGCACCGACAACGCCGGCTGGGCCTGCAACGAACTGGGCCGCCACTACCTCGAAGGCCGCCTCGTGTCGGCCGACGCCACGCGCGCGCAGGCCTACTTCGCGCGGGCCTGTGAGGGCCGCTTCCAGGCCGGCTGCGTGAACCTGCTCGACGCCTCCACGCCGGCGGCGGCCAACCCGCGCGCCTTCGACCTGCGCCTCCTCGTGCGCGAGGGCGGACTGAATCTCACAGACATGCCAGAGCCGCAGCTGTACGCCCGCGCGTGCCGCCACGGCTGGACGTTCGCGTGCGGCAAGGCGGCGGCGTCCCGATGACCCCGCGCCACCGGCGCCGCCACATCGCCGTGGCGCTGGCCCTCGTGGCCGGCCTCGGCGTCGCCCTCGCCGCCAGACAGACCACGCCTCCGGCCGCTCAGTCGCCGGTCGCGGCGGCGCCGCCGGATCTCGGCGGCTTCGTCGAAATTCCCGGCGGCCCGTTCACGATGGGTGCCGGGCCGTCGACCTCGCCGGGCGCGTTCGACAACGAGCGGTGGTCGGCCGGCGCCGACGAGGGCATCGTGGAGGTGCCGACGTTCTATCTGGCGCGCCGCGAGGTGACGGTGGCGGAATTCGCCGCCTTCGCGCAGGCCACCGGCTGGAAGGCCGAGCCGCGCGCACTCACGGCGCCGCCGGCGCTGCCGGTGACGCTCGTCGCGTGGACCGACGCCGTCGCTTACACGCGCTGGCTGTCGGCGTCGCTCGCCGCTTCGCCGGCCACGCCGCCGCGCCTCGCGCAACTGCTGCGCGACGGGTGGCGCGTGACGCTGCCGACAGAAGCGCAGTGGGAAAAGGCCGCGCGCGGCACCGACCGCCGCGTCTATCCCTGGGGCAATGAGCTGCGACGCGACCGCGCGACGTTCGAAAGTGCCGGGCCGACGCCCGCGGGCGCGCGCGCCTGCTCCGAGTGCGCGCACGGCCTGGCCGACATGGCCGGGAACGTCTGGGAGTGGACGCGCAGTCCGTATCAGCCGTATCCCTACGACGAGTCGGACGATCGCCGCGGCCTCGACGCCGACGCCTTGTGGGTGATGCGCGGCGGCGGCTTCGCCGATCCGGCGCGTCTCATCCGCACGACGACGCGCGGGGCCGCCGAGCCTGGCGCCCGCCGCCCGTTCATCGGCATCCGCGTCGCCCTCATCCGCCGCTAGCGCCGTCCTGCGCCACATCGTCGGCGCGCCGGCCTCCCCCAGGCGCGCGGACGTCACGGGCCGCCGCTGCGCCCTTCTGCACGGCCGACTGCGCCGCGGCTCCCGGCGGCCGATTGCTCAGCCATGCGGAATGTGTTCATCGCGGCCTCGGTCGCGACGCTCGCCCTCGTGGCCGCCGTGGCCACGGTGTGGCCGCCGGTCTTCTGGTCGCTCCTGGTGATCGCGCCGCTCATCCTGCGCGGCGTCGCCGACATGGTGCAGACGCGTCAGGCCGTGCGTCGCAACTTCCCCGTCATCGGTCACGGCCGCTACCTGCTCGAGCAGATCCGCCCCGAGATCAACCAGTACTTCGTCGAGAGCAACAACGACGGCCGGCCCTTCTCGCGCAACGATCGCTCCGTCGTCTACCAGCGCGCCAAGGGCGAACTCGACACGTTGCCCTTCGGCACGCAGCGTGATGTCTACGCCGCCGGCTACGAGTGGATCAACCACTCGCTCGCGCCGGTCGAGGCCGACCACACCGCGGCGCGTGTGACCGTGGGCGGCAGCGCCTGCCGGCACCCCTACGACGCCTCCATCTTCAACGTCTCGGCGATGAGCTACGGCTCGCTCAGCCGGAACGCGGTGCTCGCGCTCAACGGGGGCGCGAAGATCGGCGGGTTCGCGCACAACACGGGCGAAGGCGGGCTCAGTCCGCATCATCTCGAGCCCGGCGGCGACCTCGTCTGGCAGATCGGCACGGGCTACTTCAGTTGCCGCACGCCCGACGGACACTTCAACCCGGAAGCCTTCGCTGAACGCGCCGCGCTGCCGGCCGTGCGTATGATCGAGGTCAAGCTGTCACAGGGCGCGAAGCCCGGCCACGGCGGCATCCTGCCGGCGGCGAAGCTGACGCCCGAAATCGTGGCCATCCGCGGCGTCGTGCCGGGACAAGACGTCATCTCGCCGCCGGCGCACACCGCCTTCTCCACTCCGATCGGCCTGCTCGAGTTCCTGCAGACGCTGCGCGAGGCCTCGGGCGGCAAGCCCGTGGGCTTCAA
>CADEFD010000304.1 GCA_902826515.1 uncultured Acidobacteriota bacterium | reverse complement strand
CGCGAGCGCGGCATCACGATTCTCGCCAAGAACTGCGCCGTGCACTACGGCGAGGTGCTCATCAACATCGTCGACACGCCCGGCCACGCCGACTTCGGCGGGGAAGTGGAGCGCGTGCTGTCGATGGTGGACGGCGTGGTGCTGCTGGTCGACGCCGCCGAAGGGCCGCTGCCGCAGACCCGGTTCGTGTTGAAGAAGGCGTTCGAGCGCGGGCTGCCGCCGGTGGTGGTCATCAACAAGATCGACCGCGCCGACGCCCGCACCAACGACGTGCTGAACGAGGTCTACGACCTCTTCATCGACCTCGACGCCACCGAAGAGCAGATCGAGTTCCCGGTGCTCTACACGAGCGGCCGTGCCGGCACGGCGACGACCGACCTCGAGGTGCCCGGCACCGACCTGCGCCCGCTCTTCGAGGCGATCATGTCGCACGTGCCGCCGCCCTCCGGCGACCCGGACCAGCCGCTGCAGATGCTGGTCGCCAATCTCGACGCCAGCGACTACCTCGGGCGCATCGCTATCGGCCGCATCTTCCGCGGCCGCGTGAAGGTGGGCGATCCCATCGCCGTCATGAAGCTCGACGGCGGCGTGCAGAACACCCGCGTCACCAAGCTCTTCGCGTTCGACGGCCTCAAGCGTGTCGAAATCGAAACCGCCGCCACCGGCGACATCGTCTGCCTGGCCGGTATCGAGGACATCAACATCGGCGAGACCATCGCCGACCCGGTGTCGCCGGAAGCGGTGCCGCCGATTGCCATCGACGAACCCACGGTGTCGATGATCTTCGGCGTGAACACGTCGCCTTTTGCCGGCCGCGACGGTCAGTACGTGACCTCGCGCCACCTGCGCGATCGCCTCGAACGCGAACTGCTCGGCAACGTGTCGCTGAAGGTCGAGCCCACCGCCACGCCGGAGCAGATGAAAGTGCTCGGCCGCGGCGAGCTGCAGCTGGCCATCCTCATCGAGATGATGCGCCGCGAAGGCTACGAGATCCAGGTCTCGCGGCCCGAAATCGTGACCAAGGAAATCAACGGCGTGCGCATGGAACCGGTCGAAGACCTGGTCATCGACGTCGCCGAAGAGTTTCAGGGCGCGGTCATCGCCGGCGCCGGCCAGCGCCGCGGTGTGCTCTCGAAGATGGTCAACCACGGCAGCGGCCGCGTGCGCCTCGAGTTCCGCATCCCGGCCCGCGGCCTCATCGGCTTCCGCTCGCAGTTCCTGACCGACACCAAGGGCACCGGCATCATGAACCACGTGTTCGCCGAGTGGGAGCCGTGGCACGGCCCGATCCCGTCGCGCGCCACCGGCGCCATGGTGGCCGACCGCGCCGGCATCGCGACGGCGTTCGCGATGTCGAATCTGCAGGAACGCGCGATCATGATGATCGAGCCGACCACCGAGGTCTACGAAGGCATGATCGTCGGCGAGAACTCGCGCGACAATGACCTCGACGTCAACATCTGCAAAGAGAAGAAGCAGACCAACATGCGGGCGTCGTCGGCCGACGAAGCCATCCGCATCGTGCCGCCCCGCGTCATGGGGCTCGAGACGGCGATCGAGTTCATCAACGACGACGAACTGGTCGAGATCACGCCGAAGCACATCCGCCTGCGCAAGCGCGTGCTGGCGAGCAACATGCGGCCCCGAAAAGAGTCGTAACATCCGGGGCGCGCCGGGAGGGCGGCATGCGGAAGCTGGTGCCGGGGCTGCTTGTCAGTTGCACGATCGGGTGTGGCGGCACGTCAGCGCCGACAGCACCGACGGCGTTCCTGCCGCCGCCGCCCGTCGTGTCCTCGCGCTGCACGCCGTCGGCCTCGGCTCGCGTCCATACGGTGCCCGTGCCCGGCGCGTCCACCCCGGTCACGGTGTGGCTCGACGGCACGAGTCCGCCGCCTGGCGCCACTGTCCGAGCTGGTGACATCGCCGAGGTCTCGTATGGCTTCCTGACGCCCTCCGGGTTCACCACCAGCATCCAGGCCGTCGTCGGCGATGCGCTGACCCGCGGGGTCTTCGCGTCGCTCACGACCGGCGGCTGCGGCGGCGGTTCCTCGGCGACGCCGATTCCCAGGACGGACAGCCCCCTGCGGGTGTGGTTGCGCGTCTGGGTCACGCCAGGAGCCTTCCGCCCGGGCGACGCGCCGCCTGACACCCTGCGTCCGCCTGATTACGAGGCCAGCGAGCTGCCTGGCTGGATCGTGCTGCCTTGACCCTGACTCACTCGTCCGCTCTCGGCCAATCATGACTCAACGCCTGTCGCGTCGCCTCTTCCTCGCCTCCACCGCCGGCTCCCTGTGTGCGCTGAGGCGTGACGCTTCGGCGGGCCAGCCCGCGACGGACACTGCCGCCGCGCTCGCCGCACTCGAAGCCCGCGCCGGCGGTCGCCTGGGCGTGTGTCTGCTCGATACCGGCTCCGGCCGCCTCGTGGGCCACCGTCTCGACGAACGGTTCGCCATGTGTTCGACGTTCAAGCTGCCGCTGGCGGCGCTCGTGCTGCGCGCGGCCGAGGCCGGGCGGCTCCGCCTCGACGACGCCGTGGCGATTACGAAGGCCGACCTCGTGGCGTATGCGCCGGTGGTCGAGCCGAAGGTGGGGCAGACGCTGACGCTCGCGGCGCTCGCCGAAGCCGCGCAGACGACAAGCGACAACGCCGCCGCCAACCTGCTGCTGGCGCGTCTGGGCGGGCCGGCGGGTTTCACTGCCGCCCTGCGCGGGCTCGGCGATTCGGTGACGCGCCTCGATCGCACCGAGCCGCAGCTCAACGTCGTGAAGCCCGGTGAGGAGCACGACACGACATCGCCGCGGGCGATGGCCGCCACCATGGCGCGGCTGCTCACGGGCGACGTGTTGTCGGCCGCATCGCGGGAACGCCTCATCGGCTGGATGGTCGCCACGACGACCGGCGGCAAGCGACTGCGCGCGGGCCTGCCGTCCTCGTGGCGCGCGGGCGACAAGACCGGCACCGCGCAGGCGGCTGCGATGACCGACAAGGTCAACGACCTCGCCATCACGTGGCCGCCCGGCAAGGCGCCTGTCGTCATCACGGCGTACTTCGACAGCAGCCGGCGGACGAACGGGACGCAGTCGGCCGACGAAGCGGCGCTCGCCGAGGTGGGACGCATCGCGGCCGCCTGGGCCTTCGCCTGAGCTAGAACTGGTCGGGCCGCGCCGTGTCCCAGGCGCGGCCGAGACTGCCGTTCACGCCGCCGCGCAGCAGCGCGCCGGGCTCGAGCGTGGGGTAGAGCTCGTGATAACTGCGCACGTCGCCTGAACTGACGCGGCGCATCACGAACCACGGCTTGAGCTGACCGGGCTCGCGGAAGCCGGCCGCGCCGAGCACTTCGAAGAAACTCTTCACGGTCTCGCGGTGGAACCGGGCGACGCGGCCCGACTTGTCGCCGACGTGCAGGCCGTGCACGAGCGCCGGATCCTGGGTGGCGACGCCGGTCGGGCAGCGGTTGGTGTTGCAGCGCAGCGCCTGGATGCAGCCGAGCGCGAACATCATCGCGCGCGCCGCATTGCACATGTCGGCGCCGAGCGCGATCTTGGTCGCGATCTGGAAGCCGGTGTTCACCTTGCCGGAGGCGATGAGACGGATCTCATCGCGCAGGCCGGCGCCGACGAGCGCGTTGTGCGCGAAGGCGAGCCCGTCGTTGAGCGGCGTGCCCACCGAGTCCGAGAACTCGAGCGGCGCGGCCCCGGTGCCGCCCTCGCCGCCGTCCACGGTGATGAAGTCGGGACGGATCCCCGACTCGAGCATCGCCTTCACGATGCCGAAGAACTCGTGGCGCTTCCCGATGCACAGCTTGAAGCCCACGGGCTTGCCGCCCGAGGCCTCGCGCAGCGTCTGCAGGAACTCGA
>CADEFD010000303.1:1405-3869 GCA_902826515.1 uncultured Acidobacteriota bacterium | reverse complement strand
GGCGACTGCGGCCTGAGTCACAAAACACGCCCTCCGAGATTCCCGGGCCGATTCACTGCGGCGTCGCCCCTGAGGTGCGCGGCGTTCCAATCCGCCTCGAGTCGTGCCAAGGCTCCATCATCGACTGGCGCACCGGCCAGCGACTGCAGCAGGGTGCCGACGAGGAACAGCGACAGCATCACAATTTGGTCCCCTCCCCGAGGTAGCGTAGTGCCCCGTCACTGCGGACGGCAGGGCCACCGAATCCCTTCAAGATCAGCCGTGACGATCGCGAACGAACTAGCAGACTTTCCGGCGCGAGAACTCAGTCGACGTTGACAGCCAACAATACGGAACGGCCCTCATCGTCCCCGTCTGGCTCAATACTCCTAGCCCAACTCGTCGACCGCGTTACTGGACGGCCGCGACCTGGCGCCCCGTCCAATTGTAGTTGGACACAGTCGCTCGTGCTCTTGGCGTCGGGCACTCTCCTCGCTCAACGTGCGATAGCTCCGAGACACAGCCCGACGATTTGCCTGGCTGATCGCGCCGGTCCACCGAACCCGGGCCGGCATACCTGCCCAGCGACCTCTCCAATCGTGATCGCTAGAATCGCCCGCGCCGAGGCAGCGGCGGAACCGGTGGTAGCCTGATTCGTAACACGGCACGCGGCGACTGGACCAGTGAGGCGACGCTCGATCTCCAAGCGGGCTTGCGTCCCCTCGTTGGCTGCACGCGCATCGAGGAACAGAAGCTCCCACAAGTTCGGCTCTTCGCTGGCAACGGTCATGAAACTCTCAATGCGCGTGCACACTTGCGTGCAGGCGTGCATCTCAGCCCCTTGCGCTTCGCTGCCGAACATGGCTGCGATGAGCCTATTCGCGGTCTGGGCGGCTACCGCCTGAAGGATCGCCACCTTGGATGGGAAGTAGTGATACAGGGCCGCTGGTTGGACACCCAGCCGCCGGGCGAGTTCCCTGATACTGAAGCGCTTGACGCCCACGGCCACGACCAACGACGTGGCGTCTTGCAGGATGTCGGGAGCGGTGAGGTGCCTCGGGGAGTTCACGGATGTCACCCGGCCATTCCGCCACGCAACGGACCACGGGTCGCAAGCGGTCCCGGTGCGCACATTGAACGGACGTCCAATGATATGTTCTGCGGCGCCGCGGCACAAGACGGTCGCGGTATGCGGAGCGTCTGCTTGCTGCGACTGATGTGCCCGTCGTTCGTCGCCAGGCAAGGCGTCTAGGGTACGGCACGTGCGCATCTCGAGTTGCGGGAGGCCGGCACGACCTGCAGCACTCATCGCGGCGCGCGGCTGATTCGCGAGCAGCGGCGGCGGGCGCTCCTCCGCTACCCGCTCGCGGCGGTGGTCAGCCTGGAGCCCCGCCGGTCCTGACTCCAACCTGCTGCGGCACCGATTCACGGTGAGCCGCCAGAATCCGACGTGGGTCAGAGAGGACGTGTGTGCCGGAGTGGCAGGGTGGGTGTACCTGGCCGTCGTGCGGGATCGGTTCTCAGCACGCAGCACGGAACGCACGCGTGGCGCCGCTGCCGTCGATTCAACCGCCTCGCACCCAGCATGAGACGCGAAGGCCGCTGTGCGGCCGAAGCACGAGCTGATCAAGACGCAGATCTACCAGTCGCGCGACGGCGCCACGGCCGCCATCGCTTACTACACCGAGACGTTCTACAACTGCTCACGCCGGCATAGCCACGCCGGTGCATTCAGCCCCGAACAAGTCGCCGCCACTCACAAGTCCCGGACACAGGGGCCCCTGAATCCTAGCATTTCCACCGGGGCAGACGGAATGCGGCGGCGGGAGCAAGCCAACGCGCATCGGGTAGATTGGTGCATAGTACTAACGATGCCAGGTCACAAAGCACCAGAACTTGCCCGTCGAGAGCAGATCCTGAATGCGGCGTTCCGCGTCGCCCTTCGAGAACGCCTTTCCGGGCTCAGGATTCGGACTGTCGCGGTCGAGGCAGGACTGAGCTCGGGCCTCGTCCTCTTCCATTTCAAGACCAAAGACACCCTGATCGCCGCCTTGCTCGAATGGCTTCTCGACAGCACCCGAATGCTCAGCCCACAAGTCCATGTTCGCGGCGACGCTTCTGCCGCCGCTTGTTTGGGAACGCTCATCGGCGCCGAAGCCCGCCGGATCTCGACCGACCGACGCCGTTCGGAATTGTTCTTTGATTTCTGGGTGGCCGGAACTCGCAACGCCCGTCTTCGGGTGCAGATGCGGGCGGCGCTAACCAATTACCGCCACGAGTTCCGCGAGTTGGCCGCGGAGATGCTGGCTTCCCGCGGGCATCGGTTTCCGGGAGCCACCGCCGATGGCATCGCAGCCGCCGCAGTGAGCTTCGTGCACGGCTGTGCAATCCAGGCCGTGATCGACCCCGAGGGATTTGACTTGAGCGCGACCATAGGGGTCGTGGAGGCGCTCGCCGACCGCGCCTTCGTCCCCTCCACCACCGC
>CADEFD010000303.1:0-1395 GCA_902826515.1 uncultured Acidobacteriota bacterium | reverse complement strand
TGACACGTAAGCCGCAACGACGGCGGCGGTCGAAGGGACGCGGCAAGACCATAGCGTAGCGCCGAGTTTAGCCCTTGATGTCGCGCCCTTGGACGCCGCCCATGCGGCCTGCTACGATTCCGGCGACAACGTCCGTCGCTTCCCCAAGTCCGACAGTGTAGGTATTCACGCACACGTCGTACATTGACGCATCTGTCCACTGATGATGCGTGAGCGATTTGTGAAACTCGGATCTTTGCTTGTCCGATCGGCGGACCAGTTCAATTGCCTCATCCGCCGTCGCCACGCCACCCGCCTCCATCAGCCTTCTGACGCGGAAGCTCTCTGGCGCATGGACGAACACCGCGACGAGACCAGGGTGGTTGCTCAGCACGTGAACACCACCGCGCCCGACGATGACGGCATTGTCGCGCGCCGCAATCGATTGGATGATCCCACGTTCCGCGGCGAACAGTTCTGAGCCGGTGGTAAAGAGGGGCACCGCCGGCAATATCGAACCGTCAGTCACCCCAAGCAGGAACGGTGGCGCAATGCGCTCCCAGAACGTTTCGCTTCGTTCCTCGAGTGGCGCCAAGCCGGCCTCGTCAACACGGAGCGACTCTGCGGCCTGGTGCAGAATGTCCCGATCGAAGTAGCCGAAGCCGAGTCGCTTTGCCACCTCCCGTCCGATGAGTGATCCGCCGCTTCCCAGTTGGCGCGAGACTGCCAGAACTGTCGTGTGCTGTGTATGGCTCACATGCCCTCCCATTCAGACCGGTCGCACGCTACGAAAGACACGTACCCTAACAGCCATCTCTTGAGGACTGCGGTGCCGGTAGTTCACCCTCGACCGCTGGTCGACCCGTTGCACTTTCACGACGTCCGTCCCGACACCAGACTTCGCCAGCGCTTGACGTCGGTCCCGGGAAGACGCAACACCAGCGTGGGACTCGTGGCTCTGCCGCCGCCGTCGGCGCCGAGACTGCCTTTCGGGCGTCCGGCCATCAAGACACCGCCTACCGCATCGAGCCCTAATCGTTGAGCCCACGAGAACACCGGGGCCCCGAACGATCCGCGGTATCTGGGCGGCGCGACAATGCGGGCAATCGACGATGATGCAACCCACGATGATTTCGCTTGAACACATGTTCAAAACCGACGACACGTCCCCGAGCACTCCATGCGGGACGAACATCTAGTCGACCATCGCGACAGGTTCTCCTGTTGTTACCTTGGCGGGCCTGCGCATCAGGAACAGCAGTGGAATCATGGCAAGAAAGACGACCCCGAGCAGATAAAACGCGTCAACGAAGGACATGAACGCGGCTTCTCGTACGACCATTCCTTGGAGCCCTGCATATGCCCGTTGCAGCGCGGTCCCGGTGTCATCACCTCTTGAAATGAAGTAAGACTGGA
>CADEFD010000302.1 GCA_902826515.1 uncultured Acidobacteriota bacterium | reverse complement strand
CGGAGAACTCGGCGTCAGTATCCTGGTCGCGCCGCCTGGGGAGACGACGCTGCCGATCCGCATCTACACACTCATCGCCAACGCGCCGTCCTCGTCCGTCGCGGTGCTGGCACTCCTGCAGGCGGGCATCATTCTCGGGCCGCTCGTCGTGCTGGGTGCCATCCTCGCCCACCGGGAGGTGTCGTGAGCGTGCCAGCGGTCGCCGTCTCGAATGTGTCGAAGCGCCTAGGATCCCACCAGGCGCTGACGGACGTGTCGCTCGACGTGTCGTCCGGAGACGCGATCGTGATCGTGGGACCGAGTGGATGCGGAAAGACGACGCTGCTACGCCTGATTGCGGGCCTCGAGGTGCCGGACGCAGGGTCGATCAGTGCCAACGGCGCGCGCGTGGCCGAGCCAGGTCACAATCTGGTACCGCCACACGATCGCGGCCTGGGCTTCGTGTTTCAGGATCTGGCCCTGTGGCCACACTTGACGGTCGGTGAGAATCTCGGATTCGTATTGGGCTCCGCGCACGTGCCGCGGGCCGAACGTGCATCACGTGGGCAGCGGGCGCTGGACATGATGCGAATCGGCCAACTCGGCGGTCGCTACCCGCACCAACTCTCCGGGGGCGAGCAGCAGCGAGTGGCGTTGGCCCGGGCCCTGGTAGGACAGCCCCAGGTCTTGCTGCTGGATGAGCCGTTCTCCAGTCTCGATCCAGACTTGCGGGCCACACTGCGCGCCGAGCTCCATCAGTTGCGGCGGGAACTGCAGGTCACCATGGTCTACGTGACGCATGATCGTGAAGACGCTGCCGCCCTTGCCGACACGGTGGTGGAGATGCGCGCGGGGTGCATCACCGCTGTCACACCGTTCCACCGGTAGCCGGGTCACGAAGCCGTGCGAGTCATACGGGGGCTACTCACGGCTTGATGCGAATGTGGCGCCACGCCACCGTATTCCCTGAGTACGCTTGCACGCCGATGAAGCCCGGCGTTCGACCGCGCTCACCGTCCGTGTTGTGAAAGGCCGTGGTCTGCTGTCTCACACCGGACTCCGTGTTCGTCAGGAACACCGAGTAATCCTCGCCCTGAACCACGATCTCATACTCGAACCAGACGCCAGGCACGAGTGCGGGGCCGGGTGTGTACTGCTGCATCGCCGGCTCGTTGAAGCCGAGGTGCCACACGCGGTCGCCTGCCTGGATCTTGTAGATCGCGCCCGTGCTGTTCTTGAACTTCCCATCCGGCTCGGGCCTGATGCCGTAGAAGTCCTTGCCGGTGTCGCCGCGGGCATTGTCGTCGATCTGCACCTCGAAGCCCGCGACCACGGGCCTCCATGCCGGGTTCCCCGGATCGAAGGCCGGCTCCTGCGCCGCACGCTGCTTCAACGCGGGCGTGGCGAGATCGAGTGTGGGGCGCGGGAAGCGCAAGAACACCCCGCTGTTGTGCGCCGCGGGATCGAAGATGCGGAACTGCAGGCGCAAGGTGAAATCGGTGAACTGCTCGGTGGCGTAGTAAAAGAGCCTGAGGCCTCCATCGCCGTAGCTCACCATCTCGCCGTTCAGATGCACCATGCCGCCGCCGGCAGGACCGGCCAGACGCCAATTCTTGAATGACGCCGCCGTGCCGTTGAAAAGCGGGCGGAATCCAGCCTCGGGCTGGGGGCTGACGACCGCCTCTGGCCCCGGGAGCACCTGGCCGTTCAGCAGGTCGGCCGTGCGACGACCGAGCGCCACGCCGGTGAGCATCGGATTCGGTGATCCCACCGTCGGGAAGAGCGCCGGCCCGGCCACGTAGCCGTTGGTGGTGTCATGAATCCGGCCGAAGTCATTGGTCACCGCATCCGCGATCGTGTCGCCCATGCGCATCGTCCCGGCATCATGATGCGTCGTGCCGAGGTCGTCCCGCCGGTTCTTGAATGCCGCAAGGGCGGCGAGGCGCTGCGCTGGTGTGCCGGCAGGGATCGTAATCGCGCTATTCGCGTTCGGTAGGACGTCGAACGGCTGGCTGCCGGCAAAGATCAGCGCGATCTTGTCGCTGACAGCGTCCATCGCGTCCCACGTCGCCCGGTCATTCCGCGTTTCTGCACTGCCGGGAAACTCCTGCGGACTTGCCTTGGCGTTCCCGAGGTGCACGACGGCCTTGGGACGGTCGAAGTCCGTATCCACAGTCGAGAGATCGACAAAGCTATCAGGGTTGCGCGGCGTCATGTCCCCGATGCCACGAATGGTGATGACCACCGTGTCGTCGTTCGCTCGGAGCATGTCGGCCAGATGCTCCAGCGTCGGGATCTTCTTGAACAATTCGGCCTCGGAGTCGCCACCGAGCTTGCCCAGTCCAGCGGCCGTGATTTGAAAGTGGAACGTCCGCCCGTTGGGGGCCTTGCCCTTCACCAGGAGCGCCGAGCACTGCAGGCTGGGGATCAGCGTCGGCGGCAGGTTCGCCGCAATCGCCGCACGGGGCACCCGGATCGTCAGGTTCGAGCGCAAGTGCGCGATGAGGTTGGTGCCCATGCGTTGCGCCGCTCGACCAGCCAGTGATTGCTGGAAGGTGGTGAGCGCGAGGCGCGTGGTTTCAATCGTGCCGAGGGCGATCACGACCGCGCTCTGACGGCCATCGCGCGGTGGCGCCAGCGGGATGTCCACCGATCCGCCGTTCTGCCACACCCGGGCGCCCGTCACTCGCACCCAGTTGTCGGGCTGTGTTTCCGTGATGAGCTCCTGCACGTGACAGTTGGGCACAATCATCAGGCGCTTGCGCGCGTCGGCGACAGGCCCGGTGCCGTCGGCCTCACTGCTGGCCAGTCGCGCGGCACGGATCAACCCGGGGACGGCGCTGAACTTGTTCGTCGGGAAGAATCCGGGCAGGGTCGTCGACTGCACGGCAAGCGGCGCCTCGAGCGTGAACAGCTCGCGGAGTGCGGCCTCCGGTGTCGTGTCGGTGGGCGGCAGGCCGAGCCAGTCGCGAAGCACGTCGGCGTCGACGGGCGGCTCACCAGGATCGGGATACCGCACGGCTGGATGTTCGAGGAGGTCGGCGAAGGTGAAGCCCGTCCCGTTGCCCGCCGTCTTCAATCCGGCATGCAGCTGTTTCCGCAGCGCCGTGTGGAGGGGTCCGTAGATAAAGTCGTTGGTCTCCTTCACACCAATCTGGCGGCTCGCCTGTGCGAAGTAGCCTTCGGCTGGCGCCGCGGGTCGAAGCGCATCGCGGGTGGCGGGCGGCCACGCCGCCATTTCCATGTCCAGGAGTTCCGGGGACCACCCGCCCCACGTGAGCGATCGCCCGCCGATGGCGAACATCAGGCCACTGTAATTCAAGGCGGGATGGTTCATCCACGGCACGCGGAGGTCGGGCGCCCCACCGAGGAACGGCATGTTCTGGGCGTGCTCGGGCAGCACGAACGGCCCAGCTTCAAGGACAAGGATGCGCCGGCTCCGCGTGGCGTCCGCGATGAATAGGTGCTCGGCGACCACGGCACCGAAGGTCCCGCCCCCCACGATGATCACATCGAAGTCGCGCCGGTGCCCCGCAACCGTTTCAGCCGCACTGTCGCGAGCCTCCTGCAACGTGTTACACAAGAAGCGCCCCAGGTTATCCAGCGTGAACGACGTGGATTCTGATGTCAGCGGCGGAGCCATAGTGCCTCTCCTTGGTAACTTGGGAACCAACGGGCTGGGTCGAGGCCCGGTGGATGGGCGTACACCCTTATAACGTGCGCCGTGCGCAGATTGAACCGCAATAGTCGTGTGTCCAGGAGCGGCTTCGTTTCATGTTCTTCGTCTATGGCAGAGTTGGAGGCCCACGAGTGTCGCCTGATGCCTCTCCGCCCACTTCGGCCTGCGCCTCATTACATCAATTCAGCGAGCGGCACCGGCCGGTGCCAAGCCTCCGGACGTGTATCGTGTGCGGCGCCTCGCCGCGATGACGGTTGGGTTGTCG
>CADEFD010000301.1 GCA_902826515.1 uncultured Acidobacteriota bacterium | reverse complement strand
GGCCGAGTGGCGGACCTGGTGCGGCAGGCCTACGTCCAGCACGCGAGACCCGCAGAGGCGAACACCAAGAACTAGATCCAACGCATGTGGCCGGCCCGAGCGTGAGCGCGCTCGGGCCAGGAGGGGGCAATGGAGTTCTCAGGCTTCTCAGCGAGATTGGGTCCAGACCCGGCACCGGCCCGTTTCGGCGCCGCCACGCAAGAGGTCGGCCCGGCGTTCGAGCGTCACTATCGCATCGGCGAACTGGCCGAGATGTGGAAGCTCGGGCGCGAGACAGTGCGGCTGCTGATCAAGGACGAAGTGGGCGTGATCAAGATCCGGCTTGGTCGGAAGAAGGTGCACACGGCCTACTCGGTTCCGGAGTCGGTGGCGAAGCGCATCCACACGCGATTGTTGAACGGGCGATGATGAGAGGTGTGCCGGTCCGACTTGGCCTGCGGCTGATTCGCATTCACATGCGTGAATCTACCCGCCCCACGTGGCGCGATCTCTGAACAGGCGGCATCGATGTCTTGCCGTCGGCGTCGGTAGGTCCTCGGCGCCAGGTGAAGGCGCCTTGCGAATACGTCCACGACGAAGCAACTCCCGTAGTCCGCAGAGGCGTCTGGACTCAAAGATTCTACAAACCGATGCAAGATGGCACCGGCGTAGCGAGCGCGCTCGTCCGGCAGCGCCCCACTCTTGGAAAAGTAGAGCTTGATGGCACCAGCCGTCGCGTTCGTAGTGTCCGCAATGAACAATTCTGGGCGCACGCTCACGTGCACGCCCGACACCAGCAACGCAACGGTCCGGCGGCGCCGCGTCGTCAGGCTGAGGAGGGGCGACGCCACATCGCTCTCCAGGAACGCGCGGGCCGCCTCGATTGCCTCCAACTGCGTGTCGCGGCGGGCCTGTTCCCACTCCTTGGTCGCGTGTGTCGCCATGAATTTGGCTCGGCCGCGTGCCAGATGGTCTTACGGGCCTTGGGTTGCCCGAGTTCCTCGATGTTCAGCCGGCCCGGGGTTAAGGCGCAGCATTCGACGCGTGAAACGACACTACACTCCAGCGTCCTGCGCGGTATACGTAGACCTTCGTGAACCTCCAGTCGTCGTCGACGGATACGCCGGCTACGACTCGCGTTCTGAGCAGGCGACCGGTTGTGATCGCCGAGGTGCCGAATACGCGGAACGTGGTCTCAATTGTCTCGTATCGGTTGAACTTGATCCGGTTAGACGCGAACATGTCGAGCGAGTCCTCCTTAGTACTACTTTGTCAGGTTCACGGGCGGACTGATCGATAGCGCTTGTACTGCGACGCGCGATCCCGTACGCTACGCGCGTGACGACGGGGCCCGCACGGGCGCTCTTGCGCCGCCTGGGGCAGTTCCTCGACGGCTTCAGCGCGTGCTTCAGTCGCCGGCCGCAACGCGAGGCGGCGAGTCGCTACCTCGACGGCCTGCTCAACGACAGCGAGCGGAAGTCGATGCAGGCGATGCATGGCCGGTTGAGTGATCCCGGTCAGTACCAAGCGCTGCAGCACTTCATCACGGACTCGCCGTGGGACGCCGAGCGCGTGTGGACGCAACTGCGGGCGTCCGTGCCCGTCCGCACCGGCATTCTCGCGATCGACGACACCGGCTTCCCGAAGCAGGGGACGGACTCGGTGGGCGTGCAGCGCCAGTACTGTGGCGCGCTTGGCAAGATCGGCAACTGCCAGGTGGCCGTCTCGAGTGCGCTCATCGCCGACGACCGCACGTGGCCTCTCGCCTTCGACCTGTATGTGCCCACGTCGTGGACGGACGATGCGGACCGGCGCGCGCTGGTCGGCCTGCCGGACACCGTGGTCTTTCGCGAGAAGTGGAAGATCGCCTTGGCGCAGGTGCGCGCGATTCTGAAGGCCGGCTTCACGATCACGGGCGTCGTGGTCGATGCAGATTACGGACGCAGCGCCGACTTTCGCGAGGGCCTGGAGCGCCTCGGGCTCGCGTACGGCGTCGCGATTCGTGGCGAACTCGTCTGTACGGTGGTCGACGTGGAGGGCGGGCCGATCAGTGCTGCCGATCTGGCGGCCTCGGCGCCGACGGACGCGTGGGAGACCGTGACGTGGGGCGCCGATCCGGCGCAGCCGATCGCCGCACACTTCTGTGCGCTGCGCGTCCGGCCGGTCGAGGGGCGTGGCGATCGCTGGTTGTTGTGCGAACGCTCGGCGGCTGAGATCCACAAGTACTACCTGCTGCATCTGCCGCCGACGGCGACGCTGCACGACCTCGTGACGCTCGCGCGCAGTCGCTGGCCGATCGAGCAGCAGTATCGCGAACTGAAGGATGATCTCGGCCTCGACCACTTCGAGGGCCGCTCGTACCGGGGCTGGACCCACCACGTCGTGCTCACAGCCGTGGCCTTCACCTTCCTGCAGATCGAGCGCGCCCGACGTGAGCCCGAGGCGCCACGACCCACGCTGCCCGTCGTGCGCGGCTGGGTCCGCGAGATCTTCGGGCTGCTCTACGTCATCCACAACCGACGACTACTCGGCATGCTCGACAGCTTCCGCCGCAACGCCCCGCTGCGAAGGTGACAAAGTAGTATTAGTCAGCGCCCGCATACCGGGGACCAATACGATCAATTCATCGGCAAACAGCCGCTCCAACACTGTGAATCGGACCGGGTTTGTCGGAGGGCTCTTTCAGAGAGAGGATGGAGCCCATGGCCCGACCGAGCAAGTATCCCGTCGAGTTTCGCGAGCGCGCCGTACGCCTCGTGCACGAGCATGCGCATGAGTACCCGTCACAGTGGGCGGCGATTCGTTCCATTGCCGAGAAGCTGGATTGCACGACGGAGGTCGTGCGGCGCTGGGTGCGCCAGGCCGAGCGCGATACGGGCCAGCGGCCCGGTCTCACGACGAGCGAGCGCGAGCGGCTGAAGGTGCTGGAGCGTGAGAATCGCGAGCTGAAGCGCGCCAACGATATCTTGCGCAAGGCCTCAGCGTTTTTCGCGCAGGCGGAGCTCGACCGCCGATCGAAATGATGGTCGCCTGCGTGGACGCGCAGCGTGACACGTATGGGGTCGAGTCGATCTGCGCGCACCTGCCGATCGCCCCGTCGACGTACTGGCGGCACAAAGCCCAGCAGGCCGATCCGACCCGCCGGGCGGCTCGCGTCCAGCGGGATGCCGTGCTGCGGCCCACGATTGCCCGGGTGTGGCACGAGCAGGAGCAGGTGTACGGCGCCGAGAAGGTGTGGCGCCAGTTGCTGCGCGAGGGCGTCGCCGTCGCCCGCTGCACGGTGGAGCGGCTCATGAAGGATCTGGGGTTGCGGGGCGTGGTGCGGGGCGGTCCCGCCGTGGTCACCACGTGTCCGGATGCGACGGCGGTGGTCCCCGATCTGGTCGACCGCCAGTTCTCAGCCACCCGCCCGAACCAACTCTGGGTCTCCGACTTCACGTACGTCCCGACGGCCGAGGGCTTCGTCTACACGGCGTTCGTCATCGATGTGTTTGCGCGGCGCATCGTCGGCTGGAAGGTGGCGGCGACCATGCACACCGACTTCGTGCTCGACGCGCTCGAGCAGGCGCTGCTCCGCCGTAGCACCGACGATCTGCCCGACCTGGTGCACCACAGTGACCGTGGCGTGCAGTATGTGTCGATGCGGTACACCACACGCCTGGCGGCGGCCGGGATCGCGCCCTCCGTCGGACGTCGGGGGGATTCCTACGACAACGCCCTCGCCGAGTCGGTGATCGGGCTCTACAAGACGGAAGTCATCGGCCGCCGCGATCGATGGCCGGGGCTTGAGGACGTCGAATTCGCGACGTTGCGGTGGGTGGACTGGTTCAATCACCGGCGGCTCTTCGGGCCGATCGGCTACGTGCCACCCGCGGAGTACGAGGCGCGCTACTATCAGCAGGCGACTGCGGCCTGAGTCACAAAACACGCCCTCCGAGATTCCCGGGCCGATTCA
>CADEFD010000300.1 GCA_902826515.1 uncultured Acidobacteriota bacterium | reverse complement strand
TGGCAGCGCGACGCCGGCCCGGCGGATTGCCTCGGCCGCAAACACCGCCGACGCGATGCCCGCCTTCATGTCGCACGACCCCCGGCCGTACAGCTTGCCGTCACGGACGATGCCGCCGAACGGATCGAGCGTCCAGCCGGCGCCGGCCGGCACGACGTCGAAGTGCCCGTTCAGGTGCACCGTCGGGCCACCGCCGGTGCCGACGCGCGCCCCGACGACGTTCACGCGCGGGTACGCGGCGGTGTGCTCGGGCCGGCCCTCGGCCGCGAAATACTCGACGTCGAAGCCGCACCGGTCGAGCACGTCCCCGATTGCGCGGGCGCACGTCTCGTACTCCGCGCCGGGGGGGTTGACGGTGGGAACGCGGACGAGGTCGACCGCGAACCCGACCATCTCGTCGGCGGCGCGGTCGACCTCGGTCAGCACACGATCGGCAATGGACGCCAACGGGCCTCCTGGTGCCCCGCTACTGGCCGAACAAGTAGCGGACGCCCAACTGGACCTCTCGGCCCGGGAAGTACGCCGTCGGTGTGCCGAACGACGGCCCCGATACGGCGTTGACGTTAGAGACGTTGGCGCGATTCGCGAGATTGAAGGCCTCGACGAGCGCCGTGATCCGATGCCCCCCGGGCAGGCGGAACTCCTTCTCGGCCCGCAGGTCGACGTTGCCGAAGGCCTCGACGCGGAAGTCATTCCGCTCCTCCGCAACGTCGCGCTGGTCCACGAGGCCATCACCGTCGAGATCCCGGATGCCGCGCGGGTTAAAGGCACTGCCGCTCCGCCACGACACGATGCCGCCCACGTTGACGCCGAACGGGAGCTGGACCAGGCCGTTGGCGACGAAGATGTGCGGCACCGACTGGTTCGACCGCCCGAAGTCGATCTCGGGGTGATTGTTGTTGCTGAAGGTCGATCCGACGCCGCCGGTGAGCAGGTTGTCGCGGGCGCGTGAGCCCGTGTAGGACACCTGGAACTGGTAGCGGTCGCTCAGCCGCTTGCGGAACGCCACCACCACGCCGTCGTAGTTGATGCGGCCGTCGTAGGTCACCTGGCTGATGCGCGGGCCGCTGTCGGTCGTCCGGCCGAAGTTCGGGTCGCCCGGCTGCGCGTCGAACAGGTTGACGATGCGCCGCGTGAGGAGGTCTTTGGTGCGCCGGTGCACGTAGTTGATCGATCCGGCAGCGCTTCGAACAGTACGTCAACCTGCGCCCGATGCGACTGCTGCCCGGCATCCGGGGCCCGCTCACGGGACGCGGCCCCGCCGACGTCGACATGGTCTGCGTCCGCGAGAACTCGGAGGGCGAGTACGCGGGCGTGGGCGGCCGGCTCCACCCGGGCACGCCGCACGAGGTCGCCGAGCAGACCGGCGTCTTCACCCGGCGCGGCACCGAGCGCATCGTGCGCTACGCGTTCGAACTCGCCGCCGCGCGGCCGCGCCGGCTCCTGGCGAGCGCCACCAAGTCGAACGCGCTCCAGCACTCGATGGTGATGTGGGACGAGGTGGTCGAGGACGTCGCGCGCGACTACCCCGCCGTGACCGCGCGCAAGTATCACATCGACGCGCTTGCCGCGCGCATGGTCACGCACCCGCAGACGCTCGACTTCATCGTCGGCTCGAACCTGTTCGGGGACATCCTGACCGACCTCGGCGCGGCGGTGTCGGGCAGCCTCGGCGTCGCGCCGGGCGCGAACATCAACCCCTCGCGCGAGCACCCATCGATGTTCGAGCCGATTCACGGATCGGCGCCCGACATCGCGGGGCGGGGCATCGCCAACCCGATCGGCGCGATCTGGGCCGGCGCGATGATGCTCGAGCACCTCGGGCATCCAGAACCGGCGGCCGGGCTCCTGTCGGCCATCGTGAGCCTGCTGGCCGAGGGCGAGATCCGCACGGCGGATCTCGGCGGTACGGCGACGACAACGGACGTGACGGCGGCGCTATTGGCTCGCATCTGAGCAGGCCGAGCGGAGGCCGGACACGAGCTTGCCGTGCGCGCCGGTTACGCTCTGGCGACGATGATCTTCACGAAAGATGGGGTAAGATCCTCCACGTGCTCGATGCGGAGCCCCGCAGCGGCGATGTTATCCAGGGTTGGTCGGTTGATATGTGGCCCACGCCTGGAGACGACGGGATCCAGGCGGTCGAAGAGCGGTCCCAGGAATCGGCCGTGCGGGCGCATATGCTCCAGAAACACGGCCCGGCCGTCCGGACGCAGCATGCGGCGCACTTCGCGCAGCCCGCGGACCGGGTCGGGAACCGAGCAGAACACGCACGTTGAAACCACGGTGTCGAATATGGCATCGGGAAACGCCATATCCTGCGCGTCCATCTCGTACAGCGTCACCGAGGCCGCCGCATTCCGGCGGCGGGCCCGCGCGATCATCCGGCCGCTGAGATCGATCCCATCCACCTGGATGCCTGGCGCGTAGAGCGGAAGGTTCTGCCCCGTACCGACGCCCACCTCGAGCACGCGTGGTCCTCGTACGAGCGAGATGAGACGACGCCGGGAGGAGCCCATGACCATCAACTCCATGGGCCACTGAAAGACGTCGTAGAGGGCCGCATTGTGGTCCCAGCGCCTGCGCGCATCGGCCGTCATGCGGGCTTCGGTGTCCGCTGCGGCCGGCGTGGTGTGCGGCGAATCCAGATCGATCTTGAACGGCATGGAGGCACTCTTTCTGGCCATTGATGAATGGCCGCCGCGTTACGCAGGCGAGATCACCGAGTTGGATCTCATTCGGTGCACCTTCGGGGTGTCAGGCGTCACGGTATCGTTGGTGGCGTTCCGGCAGTCTGAACCTGCAGGAAGGCGGCGACGTCCGCCGCCGAACGGTCCGGGATTTCCACCTGCGGCAGGTGGCCTGCGTCAGGATAGGTAATCAGCTTGGCGCCGGGGATGGCGGCGGCGAACCTCCGGCCACTCTCGGACTGGATGATCACGTCCTGCTCGCCGTGCAGCACCAGGGTTGGCGCGGTGATCTTCGAGAGGACCGCCTCACTCGCCACGCCGTGCCTGCCCGGCTGCATGCCCATCAGGATGTCCCGGTGGCCGGGAGCGCGCTGCACCTCGACCCAGCGCTCGACGAAGGCCCGCGTGATCAGCGACTTGTCGACCACGCCGGCCTTGAGCGCCGCCGACGTGATCGGCCGGGTCTCGATGTGCTTGAGCAGGAAGACGCCGACCGGCGTCTGCAGCAGCCGAAAGGCCAGCGGCGGCGCCTGGAGCGTCGAGACGGGCCAGCCCGCCGCGTCCACCAGGACGAGCGCGTTGAGCCGCCGCGGATAGCGAACCGCGACCTGCCAGGCGACGCCGCCACCCATGGAATTGCCGATTATCGCAAAGGGCGGCAGGCCGAGCTTGGCCGCCAGCGCGTCCACCAGGTCGGCATAGCTGTCCGGGCTGGACCGGTAGTCTTCCGGCGCCCGAGTCAGGCCATGGCCCGGCAGGTCGATCGTAATCACCCGGAAGTCCGGCGACAGATGCTGGATCCAAGGCTCCCACGACAGGAAGGAGTCGCCGTAGCCGTGGACCAGCATGACCACGAGTTTCCCGGGATCGCCATCGTCCCGGTAGTGCATCCGCACACCACCCGGTAGCTCGGCGAACTTCGACGTCGGCCGCGCGTATTTCGCTTCCAGCCGCTCGTAGGGGATATCGGGACGATAGAGGGCGAAACCCGCAACCACCAGCAGCAGCGCCAGCACGGCGACGATCACGCCCAACACCGCGCCCACCTTGGTCATGCCCCTGCTTCTCCTCGTGAGCGGCGCGTGCGTCACGGGCCGCCCAGCCGACCTCGAGTAGCGGGAGCTCACAGAAGTTTCCGTGCGTGACGAAACGAACCATAGCATTGCGGGCGGAAGACCCGCAAGAATCGCCACACACCTTCGGCCACGGGCAGCAGCAGAAGCACGTCGCAGACCCGCCACACGATCAAAGGGACGTGCACGATCCCGCGCAGCAGCGCCACCTTCACACCCGCCGGCCCCGCCCTCGTTCTGCTGGATGCCGACGAGCTGA
>CADEFD010000299.1 GCA_902826515.1 uncultured Acidobacteriota bacterium | reverse complement strand
GAGGAGCGGTTGACGATCCGCAATCCGTTCAAGGCTCTGGCAGGTTGACCGGCTGGTCGACGCGGCCGGTTCGATTCCAGCGCGAGGGGCTACGCTCACGAACGCCCACGAGGTTGCCGCTCGCCGAACACTGACCGTCTGAACGCAGTTCTACTCACTGCCGTTCGACGAGGACTCCGCCGCAGCTCCAAGTGGCACTGCGCACCGTCGCCCCTGGGTTGGGCCATTCGCGCATCGGCTGCCCGCGCCTCAGCTGGCGAGGTCCGCCGTGCCGGAATTCGCGGCGCGCCACGCCGCAGGTGTCAGGCCGGTCCACCGCCGGAAGGCCCGGTGAAAGTTCGACGGTTCTCCGTAACCGAGCAGGAACGAGACCTCGGAGATCGGCACGCGCCGTTCGCGCAGCAGCCCCTCGGCGCGTTCGCGTAACAGCTCGTCCCGGATCTTCCGAAACGACGTGCCGGCTTCGTCGAGGCGACGGTGCATCGTGCGCACGGTCATCGCGAGCCGGCCGGCCACCGCGGCCTCCGTGGCCAAGCCCGCGAGCAGCCCCTCCGCAATGCCCTGCCTCACCCGTTCGACGAAACCGGTCTCCGGCGTCATCTGCCGGACGAGGGCGGCCGCATACGCTTCGAACTGCACACCGAGCTCGGGCGTGCTCTCGACGAGTGGCAGCGCCAGCGTCTCCGGGCGCAGCACCAGCACGTCCTGCGCACACCCGAAACGTACGGGGCCTTCGAAAAAGTGCTCGAAGGGAGCCGGATCGCGTGGACCGGCCCATCGAAAACAAGCCTCATCGACAGCAATCGGTGCTCGCGTCAGTTGTCGACCCCAGGCAATCCAGTGACCGAGCAGCGTGAACACGACCTGGTCACGTTGTCCGTACGGAGACGGTTCCGGGTGCGGACACGTCATCCGTGCCTGCCCGTCGCCATCCTCGAGCACGAACTCTGTATACCGATTGACGACGCGCATGTAGCGCTCGGCGCGTCGGAGCATGTCGCCGAACGTGCCGCTCGACCGAAGGAGAAAGCCCCACAATCCAGTCACTTCGAGCGGCAGCGCTTGCGCCATCTCGATACCGATCGTCTCCCGGGCGGGGCGTCCGAAGACCGCACGTGCCAGGGCCAGATGTTCGTCGGCTGGGATGAGTTCTGCCTGACCTCGGTCGCGGAGTGACGGCGCCAATCGGTCGACGTCGAGGGCGAGCCCCAGCGTCCGGGCAGCCTCGACGAGCGCGAGACCGGCACGCGCGTAGATGTACTCGCGACCCCGCAGTGCCATAGCGGCCCTATTGTCAGAAAGTGATACCCGATTGTCCAGAACGGCCACCGACGGCTGGCGCGTCGGACGGCTACCTTCTCCGTGGCGCCGTGTCCGCTGACGACGCGATTGGCGCAGGAGGGTGAATGACCCGAAAACTCAGGCCGTCCTGCACACGAGTTCGAACGCGCCGGCCCTGCCTTTCAATCTGCCCGACACGGCCGGCCCGGTGATCGTCGTCCACATGGCGGTCGTCCTCGCGTCGATGTGTCTGAGCTTCGCTTTCAGTCCCTGGCTCGGGTGAACACGCCAGAGCCGCCCATGACAGAGGAAACCCACATGCTGCCATCAACCACGGACGTTCTCGTCGTCGGTGCGGGTCCCACGGGACTGGCATTGGCCATCAGCCTGCAGCAGGCAGGCATCGCCCACGTGCTCGTCGACACGCGAGCGGAGATCCAGAACACGTCGCGCGCGGCGGTGATTCACGCCCACACGCTGGACATGCTCGACAGCCTCGGCGTGTCCGCGCGCCTGGCCGCGGCGGGACTGAAACTGACCACCTTCACCATTCGCGACAGGGATCGTCAACTGCTGCGGATTCCGTTCGGCCGGCTGCCGACGAGTCACCCGTACCTGCTCATGCTTCCCCAGGACGCCACCGAGCGCATCCTGACCGACCGCCTGACGTCCATCGGTGGCCGGATCCACCGGGGTGTCACGGCGACGCGACTGCAGCACGGCCCTGCCGCTGTCGAGGCAACACTCGACACCGGACATGGCGAGCACGCCCTCATCGCCCGCTTCGTCGTCGGTGCGGACGGCATGCACAGCGTCGTTCGCGCGACCATCGGTACGGACTTCACGGGCAGCACATATGAAGAGTCGTTCGTGCTCGCCGACGTCCGCATGCACTGGTCGCACGGCCGCGACGACGTGCAGCTGTTCTTCTCGCCCGATGGACTCGTAGTGGTTGCTCCACTTCCGGGAGGCGAGTTCCGCATCGTCGCCACGCTCGACAACGCGCCGGAGCACCCGGCCGCGAGCGACGTGCAGGCGCTCGTCCAGGCTCGCGGACCGTCGCGAGGTACGTCGGAGGTCACCGACGTCCTGTGGAGTTCCCGCTTCCGCATTCATCATCGGCTCGCGGACTCGTACGGAGACAGAAGCCTGTTTCTGATCGGCGACGCCGCGCATGTTCACAGCCCGGCTGGAGGACAGGGGATGAATACCGGACTGGTCGACGCCGTCGTGCTCGGCCACTTGATCGCCGGCGAGTTGCGGGATCCATCGTCTTCTCGTTCGATCCGTGACCGGTACCAACAGCTGCGACGTCCGGCGGCCGAGCAGGTGCTCGGGCTGGCGGGCCGGCTCACGACAATGGCCACGATGAAACATCCAGTGGCACGGGGGCTCCGAAACGTGGCCCTTACCCTGCTCGACCACGTGCCACCGGCGAAACACGCAATCGCGATGAACCTCTCGGGACTGTCGCGCCGACGCTTCACCGGAAACACCGGGGATTCTGGCGCGGCGCAGGTCGCCCTCGCTGGCCAGTAGGGGGCTGATGAAAAGATGGTGAGCCCGGCAGGAATCGACAACGGAAGGCGAGGCCGGAGGCCGACGCCGTGTTGCTGATGACTAACGGGTGAAACCGTTCCGAGCGGAACGCGATGGAATGGTGAGCCCGATTTTCGCGAGTTGGAACCAGCTGGATGGGTGGCTGCGGCAGGTCGAGGCGCTGCGGCGGGTGGCGTGACACGCCCAGGGGTGCGCGGACACTCTCCGGGAGGCATCAGTTGATATACAATGAGATTTGTATATCACGGAGGTGCAAGCATGCAGGTCGCGAAGTGGGGCAACAGCTTGGCTGTTCGGCTTCCAGCCGCTGTCGTCGAGGCGCTCGAATTGAAGGAAGGCGACCAAATCGAGATTCGGATAGCCGACGTGAGGACGTTCGAGGTCCAGCGAGACCGGAGTCGGCAGGACGCGCTCGAAAAGCTGCGAAAGCTCCGTCGGCCTCTTCCCTCGGGTTTCGTCTTTGACCGCGACGATGCCAATGCCCGCTAGTCCCTTTCTCGACACTAACGTCTTGATCTACTCGGTCGCGAAGGGCGACGCGCGGTCGGAGATTGCCGAGGCGCTTCTGGCGGCGGGCGGTGTCGTCAGCGTGCAAATCTTCAACGAGTTCGCGGCAACGGCGCGGCGGAAGCTCGGCATGTCGTGGGACGACATCACCGAGGTGCTCAATGCGGTCCGCGTCCTGTGTCAGTCGCCGCGGCCCGTCTCGATCGACACGCACGACGCGGCGGTCAAGATCGCACGGACGCATGGCTTCCACATGTACGACGCCCTGGTCGTCGCCTCTGCCCTAGCGGCGGGCTGCGAGACGCTCTACACAGAGGATCTCCAGGATGGCCAGGTCATCGAGGAGCGGTTGACGATCCGCAATCCGTTCAAGGCTCTGGCAGGTTGACCGGCTCGCATCGACGTGCTGGTTCGATTCCAGCGTGCGATCACGCGATCCGTCGCTCGCAAGTCGTTGACTGGTAAGGATGGCGCGATGGTGAGCCCAAATTTCGCCAGTTGGAACCAGCTCGACGGGTGGTTGCGGCTTGTGGAGGCGGTGAAGCGGGTCGCGTGAGCACTGCGTGGCGCTGCAGTTGGAACGCGACTCGTCGAGCGCGGCGGCTCGCCTCCTGGCAACGCTTCGCACTCCTGGTCCTCGCCTCGCGGGCGGAATCGCCGGCGAGCTAGCCCGTGGTCTTCTAGCCCAGGTTGGTTGGTGGTTTCGTTGAGTGTGTAGAATCCGCCCATGTGGCACGCTT